>CAYOMV010000028.1:0-15494 GCA_964405175.1 uncultured Gammaproteobacteria bacterium
GCGAAGTGCACGCCATCGAAATGGTGATTCGGGACGGCGGTATGCTCTCGGACGCGCTGGCGCGCCGCCCGGCGCTGTTTCCTCCGCTGTACGTGAACATGGTGCGTTCGGGGGAATCCGGCGGCGTGTTGGACACCGTGCTCAGCCGGTTGGCCGACGCCCGGGAGGAAGAGGAGGAACTGCGCCGTTTGGCGCAGGGGCTCGTTTACGAGCCCGGGCTCGAGTCACCACTCAGCCCGCCCATGCTCCCAACTGGCCCGCTGTTCGCCATCCCGGCGAACAGCAACTCCGAGGCGCCCGCCGCCAACGGCTAGCGCAAAGCTGGCAAGTCGCCCTGCAATCCTGCAGTGCGCCGGACCAACCAATGTCCGCAAAAAAGAGGCCGTAATATTCCGGGGAAACTCCGGAACGCGCTAACTAGCTCAGCGCGGCCAATCTTACTCACCGCTCATCCGGCACCACTCGCCCGATGAGCCCTGAACCGACCGGTCGAACTATTCGACCTGTCAGTTCAGGAAGTAAGTACAGGTCTCGATCTGTCTATAACCGTAGGGATAAACCTAGTGTTTATCCGTTCTGTAAAAACCAGCGCGGATAACCACGAGGGTTATCCCTACACCCCACACTGTAAGGACAGGTCTCGACCTGTCCATTAGGAGAATATACATGGTAAAAAAACAAATCCCCGACCTCGTAGGGCTGGGGCAATTCATCATACGGAAGGGCACGGACTGGAAGCCCAAGGCGTTCATCGTCTTGGCGCTCGCCTACCTGTTCTTCCCCGTCGACATCTTACCCGACGCTTTGCCGGTAGCAGGCCTGTTCGACGACGCAGGCCTCATGGCCCTCTCACTATGGTGGCTTTCCTACGCCACCCGCAAATACAACATATCCCTCCTCGGTGAAGGCGAGGCATCCCCGCCCGCCCAAATCGAGGAAAAACCGCCCGGCATCATCGACGCTCAGGGCGAAGAGGTCAAAACCCCTGTCCCCAAGAGAGATTGACCTAAACACTGGTTCGGGAAGTTATCCATCTCAAAAACTTCCCCACACTCCACCTCGGAGCTTTTTTTGTATAAAAAAGATATCGCCTTAGCGATACTTACATCGTTAATCGGTAATTGTTAATCGTTAATCGTTAATTGTTAATTATTTCACGACGACTCCTTTCCCTGCCGCGTTTTCATCATTTTGCAAATCCGTATTCAGTTCATTGATCACAAGAAGAATCGAATCATCTATATCCTCATCTTTTGCTTGCAAACTTATATCCTGCATCAAAGTCGCGAATCTGCCATCATCCGCGGCAACGGGCTGTATCATTACATCAAATTGCGCTTCGATCTCGTTTACATCAGCCGGCATTTTGTTTAACGACCAAGACACGGTCCTTTCCGCTTGATTATAACTTACCTCTCCCGCTGTGGTTGTTGCTATCGATCCAAAATCAACCGACCTCGGCAATTTTGCCATCACCGCCAAATCTTTTAAAGAATGCACGCTTTTATTAACCCTCCAAATTATCCTATAAGTCGTTTTCTCACCCACTTTGGGCGGTAACGGGCCCGAACCCATGGGAGCGCCTTCTTCGGTGTAGTATCTGGCTTCAGCCGCGAGCTTGGCATCCGAAAGCAATACAAAAGTCATCGGTTGCATGGTAATCGTGCGGTTCAATTCCGTTTCTCCAACAGATTTAATATCCGCAAAAACGGTAAGCCTTAGCGCTATAGCTCCTTTATCTGGTGCAGATTTAACTATAGGTAATCCAATCTCCACGCTCCCGCTCTCTCTGGAAGCCAAATTTTCCAAATCCGGCAAAGAATCTTTATTCCAAACCAATTGCCCGTTACTAAAAGATGAAGTCGCGGTAGAACTAACCTCGGATTCATTTATCAAAATCTTATCACCCAGCACATCACCGGTTTCCAAAGATATTGCCTCGGCCTTTAACCTAATCGTGACATCATTCAAATCTTCGTCTGCCATATTTTCGTAACCAATTATCCCCCTCAACTCATCGCCGTAAGATACTGAACGGTTTTGTTGCTCTGATCCATTAACAATAAAATTCAAAGACAAATCACCGGCCAAAACCGGCACCACGGCTTCCGTTATATGCATTGGTAAAAAAGTTCCTTCTTTGCTTCTGGTTCCTATCTTTGCTTCAACTTCCGCGTCGCCCCCATAACCCGAAGCAAAAGTTCCGAAAACTGTAAATTCCTTTTTATCCCCCGGGTTCAAACTCCCCAGCACCTCCTCAAAAACTCTTCCCTGCGTTGTACTGCTTGTTTTCATGGCCTCTAAATTAAGAGCAAACCCTTCAGGTATTAAAAACTGCACGATTACATCTTTAAGTTCGTCGGTTCCCGTATTTTCAAAATGGTAAATTAAGCTGACATTATCACCGGGTACGGCTTTTTCAGGCACTTGTAAAAAACCGGTTACCACACTTTCCGAATACTCGATTTGCCTTGTTGCCATTGCTTCAAAATTACTCGAATAATTCGCCGGCCTGTATGTAGCAATCGCCTGAACAGCGCTGATACTGCCCAGCGCGCCCGTAAAAGTACCTCTTACTTTTACCGTACCCCTCTCTTCCGCGGCCAAAGCCCCGATCTTCCAAACATTACCTTGCTCATTGGGCATGGGTCTCATATCCGAAACTGCAAAGTCAGCCGGAAAATTTATCCTCAAATCCACCGCCGCTAGCGGATCGTTGGTAATGTTTTTGTAATTTATAAAATATGTAATTTCCTGCCCAATCGCTATCTTTTCCGGACCGGATACTTCCAGATCCAAACCCGTTCCATTGAAACCTTGATAAGCTTTAAAATAAGCGAATCCGGCCCAAGCCGTCAAAAGCAACACCAAAACCAAAGCCGAAACAGCCAAACTCATCCAAATCCAGCGCTTGCTTTTAATCTGTTCCAGTTTTGTCATGTCCGGCATCTCTCCCTCCTCCTCCTGATAAATCGTCCTTAAACTATTTTCCACAAAATCCTGGTCTTGATTGGAATCTTTTAATAACGCGTCGTCTTTAACACTTTTTTGTTTATCATTCTTCCATTTATTTTTCGCGTTCTTTTTTGGCATAATTACTTCTGATTAAATAGCAATGCCGACACTTGATCTTTATTCCAAATAAAACTTTGTGAGAATTTATTATTTAACTGACCAACACTCATATTCTTGCTCCATTCCAACTCCCATGCCGGATCCATATTAATTACCTGCGTAAGATCTCTGGATTTGCCTGATTGGCTGGTGTATAAAACTATATAAGCCGCTCGATTATTTTGATTCATCGCTTTTTCCGGATTATCTTCATTCATCATCATTAAAACATCTTTAGCTGTAAACGGGAGTTTGTACTCAATTATTACATCCTGCGATCTCCCCGGATCCAACTGCAACCATCCGCCTACAACTGTATAGTTGCCTTCTATTCCGATTTCAGTGCCATTAGGGCCTTTTTTCTGTGATTCTTCAAAATTCTCTATTAACTCATCTTTTACATCCGTATCAAGGGGTTTTTTAAACAATTCTTGCGGAGGCGCTAAAAATCCCGAAGCTTCCAAAACTTCACTTCCTTTGGGAAGATAAAATCTCACATAACTCACATTCCTCACACCATAAAATAATTCGTTTTTCCGACCTTCATGAACACGGTTTAAATGCACCCTGCTTGTAATTTCGCCATATTTATCTATCTCCACTTCATGCAATACTGATTCTTTCACAACTCTATCGGTTTTTTGACCGGCTATATTGGATTCCGTAATCGCCAAAAAGTCTCCTTTCGTTTCTTTGAATTCCCCCGCCCATCCGAATTGCTCAAGAAAACTCTGCTCTTCCGGGCGAAACATAGCCATCTGAATATCTTTAGTCTCCATAGCCTTGGAAGCTTCGGCCATCAGGCTTAACCATTTTTCCCGAGGCATGTTTTTTACTTCCAGCATCAACCTGTCGAACAAATCTCCGATAAATTTCTTCGGACTGTTTTCTTCTTTATCATATTCGATCTCCACCGCTTTTTGCGTCTCTAAATAAAAATTTTCCGCCGTAATCGTTTTATTGTACTCCGGCATTTCTATGGGGCCCGTTACGGCCAAAACTCTTTCCATAAAAGACGCGTTTACCGCGATAACTCCATCAAGTGTCGGCTGCCCGGATTTGCTCCAAAACCAATTTATCCGATCAGCGCTTTGTTTAAAATCAGGATGCCAATTGGCGTCTTGAAATTGCCATAACGGATTTATAAGATGCAAAGGCTCCGGTGACTGCACTCGTTGGGTTAGCTGGCTCTTTAAATCATAAGGGCCCCCTTTGGGCACATATATGGATTGAATTTCGCCGTTTAATACTCTAACTTCAGCCACCGAACCCATAAAACCGCCGCTCGGCCTCAACTCCGAATCATTCTGAAAAACCAGCAAATATGTTCTCATTTCATCTTTACCCAAGAACCCCACCAAAGCATCCGCCAGCAAACTGATTTCTCTCACTGACTGCTTGGCTAAAGTAATCTGTTCCGGTAATTTTTCTACAGAATCAACATATTCTGCCGGTACCTCATTGATTGATATTTTAATTGAAGCTTTTTGAGCATCTTGCAAAATCGGCAATGCCGCCTCCGCGTGATTACCCAAGCTTTCTATCCTTTCGATCAGAGGCCTGTCTGTTTCATCAAAAACTTTTGCAAATCCCAAAGCCAAAATATTTACCGCTTTGGAAGACTTCTCACCGACTTCTAGCAATGCTTTGGCGCTTTTATATTTTTCCGGAGTAACCGCGGCCGCCCCTAAAGCCAAAAACTTTGAATTATCCAGCATGAGTGATGTTTCTTTGAATTTTGCCGAAGCTTCCCCTAACTGCTCCATGGAAAAACCCGTGTCTTCATTGCCGGCAATAGCCGCGAGAGCCATAGCCGCTTCCGTGCCTTTCTGTTCCAATTCATATCCTTGCCCTGCCATGGATTTATAAGTAGTCAGAGCAAAGGCAGGAACAACCGCGACAAAAGCCAAAGCAAAAAAAGCCAAAATAAAATTCCCCGTATTTAATTTATAAGACACTTGTCGGCATTCTTCGGAATATTCATGCTCCAAATTAATTGCATTTTTATCTGCGACAGGTTTTTTTAATTTGCGAGGACTTAAAAAGAAACGTTTGATTTGTCTTAAGAGTACATTAGCACTTTTGCCTGCTCCTGCTTTATTTTGATTCTTCACCATCCAAGGTTCGGCTTCACTGGCTAAAACCATCGCGGACATTTCTTCCATACTGACCGGTGTGGATTTGGCGGTTTGCGAGTAATCAAAAACTTCGTTTGTAGAAAATCTTTCTTCAGCTTGATTATTGCCTACAAAGCACTCCTGCAACGATACTACAAAATCACTTCTTAAATGAGGAGCGAGATTAACTTGCACCCACTGCTCTTCCGGTTCACCAAAGTCAGCAACCGAGCAAGCTACTGCTTTCATATCCAATTCTAAAACCACTGATTCCGTATCCTTGTAGCCCTGATTCAACTTAAATAAATCATTATCACGTCTGCTCTTTATTTTTTTAAACCTTTTGGCACGTTTTTTTATCCCGGATGGTGTTGATAAAATAATGCCATCTTGTTCAATAACTTTTTCCAAAACATCTAAAGAATCTCGCATTCTAATCATGCGCTGCAAATTATCCTTATCTTCCCGTGTTATGCCGTTTATGCTCATTCCAATCAAGCAAAAGCGGTTACAGATCTTTCAAAACTTGTTTGTAGGCTAAAAACACCTTTTCCGTCACCCTATTCCAATCGTATTTTGCCGCTAACTCGATGCCGGCTATTTTAGCTTTACTGCGCAATGATTTTGAATTATCCACCACCGCCTTAACAGCTTCAATCATATCATCTTTAGAGCCTGTTTTGAAGTAGATAACACCCTTTTCTCCCAAGACCTCCTCCATCGGCCTCGAATCCGACGAAATAACCGGCGTTCCCAATACCAAAGCCTCCAAAGGAGGCAAGCCAAAACCCTCAAATTCCGAAGGAAAAACAAATGCTTCCGCGTTTTTATACAAATCCACCAAAACCGAATCTTCCACTCTGCCCAAAAACTCTACCCTCTCTGTGTTCTTCTCTTGCGCGGTTTTGATAATGCGGTTCATAAACAAATCCTTTTCTCCGGCAATAACTAAATGTAAGTCCGGATACAATCGCGCTACATCAGGCCAAGCCTCGACAAGCAAATCCAATCGTTTATGCGGATAGGCACTGCCAACATATAACAAATATTTATAATCCGGCATAGTACCAACCTCTTGGATTGCCAAATTACATCCTTCGCCGGTCACCAATATTTTTTCTTTAGCATCCGGAAAAAAATATTCCAAATCATCAGCTACAAATTGAGTTGGCGTAAAAATCTTCAACGAACTTTTTACCGCATTGCGCAAAATAAGATGATAACCCAATCTCTTTAAGTTTCTATAAAATATATTGCGGGTACTCGTTTTACTGCTGTTCTTTTGGTGCTTTAATAAAAGATCATGAATTGTTATCACGTATGGCTTTCTGTAAAAAAGTGGAACGTTCCAATGTGGAAAATGAGTTAAATCTACATCCATCGCATTTAGAATTTTATGCAACCGTGTCTGCTCGGAAAATCCGTACCAACCTATCTCGGAATATCTGAAACTTGCGTTTGAAAATTTCGCGATTATTTCATTTTTTTCTTTCGCTAAAAAAACAAACTCATCTTGCGGATAATTTTTTACCAAAGCCTTCGACAGCTCCTCAACATATCTCCCTATTCCTCTTGTATTCTGAGGCCCCATCATCCTGGCGTCTATGCCTATCTTCATAAAAATGCTTTAGCAATATAAACCATTAATTAATAAATTACAAAAAATCGGCTATTTAAGCCGATAACGCGCCTACGCCAGCTTCTTAAGCTGAGGATCCGTGTCCTTCTCCCAAAAATCATAGTCACTTGCGGTTGTTACAATGGGCAAAAGGCTTATCACTTCAGATCCCCGCTGTTTACCCCTGGCTTTTATCGGAGGCCAACTGGAACGCGGTCGATTTTTGTATGCATGGTGTAAATAATGACAAGCTATTCCCAATTCTTCTTCACCCAAATCAATAAGAACAACTCCAATCTTATAATACATCTCAAATAAATCATCCGAGCACTCCCCGTCAAAGCTCTTTTCAGTGCTTCGGATGGTTTTCTCAAGAAGTCTGTATGAATTTGCGTCGACACTGTTTATGCAAAAAACCTCGAATATTTTAACCAACAAGTCTTTTATGTGTCCGCATACTGAAACATCATCAATTGGTCCGGTTAACCTTGCTAAAAAACTATTTTGCAAAAAGTCTCCTCTTTTTCTCGACAGGCTTCTATCTCTCACGTTTGTTACCCCTCCTTGAAAGAACGAAGCGCGAAAGCGCCGCGCGCATTATAACCTATTGTAAAACTAATGAATATATTTTTTTGTTGATAAAGTTTTTTATAAGCCACAACCGAACAGCACAAATCCGCGAAACAAAAAAATCCAGACGATAAAAAAAGTTATTTCGCGGATCAAACTATTATAACCCAAGTTATTCGCAAAACGGTACACAAAAAAGCCGCTGGTTTTTCTATGCGGCTTTTTTTATGGTGGGCGTGCCTGGATTTGAACCAGGGACCTTTACATTATCAGTGTAACGCTCTAACCAACTGAGCTACACGCCCATATATGTTTGTGGGCACTATATTAACCCATATTAAAAATCTTGACAAGATACTTGCATGATTTGGCTTTATTGGCTATGATACTCTCGCTTTTGGCATTTGCCGAGATAGCTCAGTGGTAGAGCGAAGGACTGAAAATCCTTGCGTCGCCAGTTCGATCCTGGCTCTCGGCACCATAAAGACCCTTAAAACCGGGTCTTTTTGCTTTCCTGTAAACAAAAATCCCCCTAAGCATTTATTCCAAGGAGGATGGTCGGGCCAGTGGGACTCGAACCCACGGCCTCCTGCTCCCAAAGCAGGCGCGCTAGCCAACTGCGCCATGGCCCGTTTTTACGTAGGGAAAACTATACATTAAAGCTTATGTTTTGTCGAGAAGGAATCACTTGAAATTATTTCATTCATTTGGTATTCTTTTTCCACGCTTTAATAACATACTCTAATTATCAAGCGTTCAAATTGCGGGCATCGTATAGTGGCTTTTATGACAGCCTTCCAAGCTGTAGAGACGGGTTCGATTCCCGTTGCCCGCTCCACACACAAAAAGACCTCCAATAAGGTCTTTTTGTATTTTGAGACTTTATAAGATTACAAAAAATCCGAGCCTTTGCTCGGATTTTTTATTATTGTTTCGACCATGTTATCGAAATCATCGTACCGCCCTCATCACCGTCCTCGCCAATGGTAACCGCCGCTTGTTCGCCGTCTTTTTCAAAGATCCTCATCTCTGTTCCATCCATCGAAAGAGACTGAACCGATTTCCAACCCTTGTCTTGATATTCTTCTTCGTACCAGTCGGTAATTGTTTTTACATCATCGCTGGATTGCAAAGTTACCATTGTACCTTCACCCTCAGCAAAACCCCTTATAACACTTACCGGTGTAGCATCCGAATAAACAACAACTCCTTCGTTTAAATCATCAGGCAAATTAACCTTATCACCAAACATCATCTCACTTTGACCGTCTTCTGATTTAAATTTAACCGTGGCTTCATCACCCTCACCGCTTATTTCGATATCAACATTCTCTCCACCCATGGATTCCAGCATCTTTTCAGCCATCATTTCGGCAGTCTTTTCTTCCGCCTTATCTTGCGCGGCCTGAAAAGGGTTGCATCCGGCTCCCAAGAAAGCCAAAGAACCTGCGGCTATTATAATAGCAAATATTGAAAGATTTCTTTTCATAGAAATTACGCTAAGTTTCCGGTTGGCGCTGAAAGCGATTTCGCCTCCTAAGCGCGTCCCTTTAAAACTTTTTAATAAATGAATAATTATTTTCGATTTTTCACCTCATTGCGATGAGCTTTAAAAACGTGTTTGCTATTGTAAATCAATATTGCTCAGCCCGCAAACGTTCTTTAATATTAACATTATTAGCTTCCAAAATCTCTTTTACTCTATCCATCATGGGCGTGGGGCCGCACATCAAAAAACCGGCATCAAAATCTTTTAGGTATTTTTTAACCATGGCATCGGTAATTCTCCCTGTTTCGCCCTGCCAATCCCCTGCTTCTTCTCTTGTTAAAATCGGAATATACATAAAATCGGGATATTCACTTGCTAACTGCGCATAATCATCATGATAAAGCAAATCATCAAGTGTCTTCCCAGAATAAAATAAGACCAATTTCTTTCCGCTATTGTAATGCAACGCTTGCCTAATCATGGCCCGAAACGGCGTAATACCCACTCCTCCCGAAAAAAACACCACAGTTTCATGATCCGGCATTTTAAACATTCCATACGGACCTTGTATGCCAAAAGTTTGTCCAACTTCAGCATCAAACAACATCCCCGACATCTTCCCCTGCTTCTTAACACCAAATTCAATACTTTCCTTGGATTCATAAGGAGCCGAAGCTATGGAATAAGATCTCACATATACAGATTTTCCTTCTTCATCCAGCTCGTGAATCATAACAAACTGCCCGGCGTTAAATTCAAATACACTTCCTCCGTCATCCGGTGCCAGCCAAACCCTGCAGAGCTCGGTTGTTTTGCAGGCTTTTTTAATAACTTTAAATCTTCTGATATTTAACAACATATTGATCATTTATCCTTAGTCCTTCGTCCAAAATAAACGGAAAGCACCTCATCTTTCTCCAATAACGCGACATTCTTTTTATACTGCGTCCAAAAAGGCGGATGATGTACCATATAAACCAGCTTAAACCATTGCCTGTAATATTTTGGCGGCTTTTGGTGATGCGCCAATTCATGGGCTATTACGCGCAGTATAGCATCCATCTTTCTGGGCTTCATAGTCTTCGGCGTATACAAATCAATAGTCACCCACTTCTCGCCCGGTACCGTATACCCATAAGTTAAAGACCGGAATTTACCGGTGCCCCGCTTGCGCCTGCGCAAAGGCTTAAGCTCAAAACCCGGCATATCCAAAACCAGCAAACACCTCTGAAAAAGATGTTCCACCACGGCTTCATGCCTCGGGTCTAATATATCTGCCACACGAAAACAATAATACTGTATCAACCAAACCCATTCAAGCCTTAACAACCTCCAACGTTCATCTTTAGTATCTAGTATCTTGTATCTAGTATCTAGCAGACGTTCAACTCGTGATAAACGGATTCTCGTGATAAGCGTTATAAACGTGATAAACGGATTCTCGTGATAAACGTGATTTCGTTATTCGTAGTTAGAAATCATCGTAGAGGCGAACCTAGCTTGTAACCCGTAACCTAGTGTGAAGGGTTATGTTCGCGCGTTCAGTTATCGAAGCACGGGCGAACACAAGGTTCGCCCCTACAAAACTATGTTACTATTTAGCCTCTAGAAGTTCAGAGATAAACCCCAACCCCTATTAGGGGCTTGTATACATAAGTCTCCCTAATAGGGAGATTTAGAGGGTAAAACCGAAACGCCGACATTCACCGTTCGAAACAATATCACCTCGTTAAAAACGGATTCTCGTGATAAACAGGATTGTTAGACGTTAAACGTATGTAATTAGAATTTAGAAGTTAGTAGTTAGAAGTTAGTAGTTAGAAGTTAGTAGTTAGAATTTAGTAGTTAGAGGTTAGAATTTAGAAGTTAGAAGTTAGAAATTAGTAGTTAGTAGTTAGAAGTTAGAAATTAGTAGTTAGTAGTTAGAGATTTGCTCGAAAGCAGTTCCGCGTATTTTCGCAAAACATCCTTCATCGCCTCTTCAGTAGGCCGCATATGAATATCATATTCCGTCAGTCTTGTATTCTGTAAAATATTCGTCGATCTCTTTTTTGCGGTTAAGCCGCTGCTAACCATTTCCTCCTCGGTTATCCATTCATTGGAATGATTCGGATCCACAATTTCTTCATACCACTTAATCAAATCTCTGTAAGCGAGCGGTTCCGGATTCACGACATGAACCACACCCTCCGCTTTTTTATCCGCCAACTGCTTCATGACGTCTAATAAATCTTCAACAACTGTAACTGAATTTTTTACGTCGATAACCTTGGGATATGAAGCGATCTTAGTAATGGAATTTTTAGCCGACGGCGTCGGATCCATGGGTATTCGCAATCTCGCAATCGCTACATTTGGCAAATCAGCCAAAACAAAATCCGCGGCCGCCTTTGTTTTTGAATAGTACGCCGCCGGATTGGGAAAATCGGATTCCAGCCAGCCCTTTGGGTCGGGCGACTCTCCGTAAAAAATACATCCGCTTGATAAATGAGTAAAATGAACCTCCATTTTATGGCATTCATCAGCCATCATAATTGGCAGCCAAGTATTGGCCATCATGGTTTCGTGCTGATGCGTTTCGCACCAATCAACATTGGGCGAACCTGTTAAACCTGCGCAGTTAATAACCGCGTCCGGTTCTTCGCGCTCCAATACATGGGCGATGTCGGCGGGCTTTTCCAGCATCGCTACCGACATCCTGGCTTCAGGGTAACGCTCGATGAATTTATTGCCAATCCATCCGTTACCGAATACTAAAATTCCTGACATAATGGTCAAACTATACAATCAGAAAAACCATCTGGCAAACAGCGGCAAACTAGCCGGCTTTGTATTCCTCCCTTAACCTTTGTTTCAATTTAATCTCTACCTCTTTGCGCATTTTTGAATATTTTTGCTTCATCTCCACCGGAGTGGATTTATCTTTTACGTCAATTCCTTTCAAATCCGCGTATTCCGGCGCTTCCTCCAAGGCTTTTTGAACCTCATCATTGAGCAATTCCCCAACTTTTACCTTAACCCAAGATTCTCTCCTGCCCTTAAAAATATTCTTTATCGGTGTTAAATCCGGTTTTTCGCCCAAACGCAGCGAACCTAAAATATCCAAGGCCGCCATAGCCACGGATAATCTAAATTCCTCCGGCAGATATTCGCCATAAGTCCTGTCAAAAAATGTAGCCGCCGTGTTGTCATCCATTTTTGGGTCAGCAAACCTGTTTAAAGGCACAATATGATCGTCCGCCAATTTTGCCAAAATCGACTTAACATCTTCCGGCATCTCCATTTCCCTAACCACCTCCGCAGACTTCTCTTCATGTTTAACAAATCCCACTCCCAAACCGAAATATTTGGTGATTTCCGCACCCGACAAACCCAACTCTTTCAACTTATCATAAAAAACAGCTGCATCTTGAGCCAAATCTTCCTCTAATTCAGCTTTTTGATCTTGCAAATTTTTACGAGTCTCTTGCCTGCCTTCTAATTGCTTACGCGCTTCAATTGATTGCTCAGGATCGGTTTTTTTATTCTTAATTGTTTTTTCTAAAGCCTTTATCTCCTGTGCGGCCGCCTTAATGCCGGTTTCCAGATCAATTATCTTTGCCTCCATATCCGACTTCCTCTCGGCGTATCCGCGAGCTGCATCCATAACCGAGTCGCTTAACTCGCCCGCCAAAACTTCAGTTGGCATTTTAAATTTCTTTATATTGAAAGTTCTATTCCCGGGAGTTTTGGCAATATCATGCGTCAAAACAACATATCTCAAAAGCGATGGATATTCTTTAATTGTTGCTTTAACCGATTCATCCAAGTCCGACAAGGATTCTCTAACTTCTTCCGGTAATTTATTCCCATATTTTGCTTCATCATCATTCAAAATGGCATTCATCACGTTAAAAATTAATTTATAATGATCTCCAACTTTTTCTCCTTCCGTGTGATATTCGGAATACTGCCCTGTATGCATAGCCGCTGAAAATTCGGCATCCCGCAAAACTTTGGCCATTGTTTTTTTATACTTGGATTGACCAAGTTCTGCTTCCATTTTTATAAATGGATTTTCATTTACGATCATCATATATATGGGATTATATCACAACCCGGCAAAAAACTTCTCTCTGACATTTTTTTTATTTTTTATGCGTTTATTAAAGTGCCATCAAACCGCTTTACTGATTATTGACAAATATTAAATCATTTAAAGTTAGATGGTATGATCACTTTAATAATAAATAACCCTAAATTATGAGTAAAATCTTTAGTTTTGGAGGTATTTTAGCCCTCCTTGCAATGATGGCATTGCCCGCTTACGCCGCCTTGCCGTCCCCTTCCGACATGCTGGAAGACTCCATGCAAAAAATCGACCCGGACTATGACGCCATCAGCGACGCATTCAAAGATCCGGAGCTTATTGACGTAAAACCCGCGCCCTACAAACCGCTCCCTGATTTTGAAATAGTTATTCCTCCGGCTTTATTACTGGGCCCCGAAATAAGCGACGTACAAATGGCATTCAACGCAAACAGCTTGTTGGTTCAATGGAAAACAAACATAAACGCGACCAGCAAAATCGAGTATGGACAAACCTCCAGCTATACCAAATCCCTGGAAGATACCGAACTCGCGAAAGAGCATGCCATGGCCATTCCGGCCGAAGCTGGAACTTTACACCTGCGCATAAGTTCGGCGGATTCGGCAGGGCGCGTCTCAAAATCCGAGGACATAACCGTAGCCATCCCCGAAGTTGAATCAACTGCCGCGGATACTCCTGATACTTCTACATCCTCAGGCGCCGTAGATAATGATTCGGCAGGATCGGAAAACGAAGCAACCGAAGAACCGATCGATAATATGTTAGACGACGATCAAGAAATCGAACCTATCTTGGAAATCCAAGGAGTTGATGCTCCAAAAGACGATCAAAGCAATTTAAGTTTCACAAACGTTTTTTTGGGCGGATTAGCTTTATTGCTCGCCGGAGTCTTAATCGGTGTATTGTTTAGAAACGCAAAAAAAGAAGATAAGCAATAATTAAAGTTTGCTTAAAATAAATTCTCCAAATACACTGTATTTGGAGTTTTTTTATGCGAAAGTTGCCCGCCATCCGTAAGCCCAGACGCTTCCCGTTTCCCGAAGAATACCGATTTTTAGGTTTGGATGAAGCTGGCCGCGGCCCTGTGATCGGACCAATGGTTATAAGCATCTGCGCGTTAACAAAAAGAGATTTGACATGGTGTATTAAGCATGGCGTAAAAGACAGCAAACTGCTCTCCCCAAAAAGACGGGATATGCTTGCCAGAGCCCTGCAAGAACGTTGCTGGTCCAAATCCGCCATAATCCATCCTCCGGAAATCGATGCCGCGGTTCTAAACCGTTCCTTAAATTTGAATGGCTTGGAATTTAAACACATGGCCGAATTAATTGTATTATTTAAACAAGAACACCTCGATACACCCGGCGAAATCATGCTCGACTCCCCTGTTCGAGGCTTAAAAAAATTCCGCGACCTAATGTGCTACATGGCCGGTTGGGATGATCTCAATACTCTGAAAGCCGAAAATAAAGCCGACGCGCGCTACCTCCATGTTGGCGCGGCCAGTATTATCGCCAAGTCTATCCGCGATTCGTACGTGCGTAAAATTATTTTCGAAGTCGGCGACAACGTAGGCAGTGGATACGCTTCAGACGAATTGGCCCGCGCCTACGTATTAAAAGCCCCTCCCAATGATCCCAACGTCCGCTGGAGCTGGTCAACTTGCGAAAAAATCCGCCAAGGCAACAATAAACTAATCGAACCCCTTTTATAATTTTTCTACAATTTCGTTTATAATTTGATATTTAAAAAATTTAATGTTTATAAAAGCTCGCATATAGCGAGCTTTTATGGTGGGCGCGGCAGGAATCGAACCTGCGACCAAGCGTGTATAAGACGCCTGCTCTACCGCTGAGCTACGCGCCCAAAAGCAATTTGGTGAATACTATACCCAGAAGTTCAAAAACAAACAAGAGGCTCGAATCTGTCCTCCGACACTGGACACTTTGGTACTTGACAATAACACCGGTTTATGATAACTTCTGCTATTTTATCAAACTAAAAAAGCCCTAGAAGGCTTATTTAAGTTAAGCTGTATCACGCAGCTGATGAGATAACCTTGCCGTATTTCGCTTCCAAAATCTGTCTCGCTTGTTCAACCAACAACTTGTCAGCTTCCTCCAATAAATCATAAATATGGCTGGAGTTTAATGTACAAAACTGTCTTGCAATCCTCATATTGAGGTGGCCCCGAACGATTCTGTCGGCGCAGGTGAGCAATTGGCCGGCTCTTTGTTCGAAAGCAAATCGCATATCCCACCTCCTTTGCTTTACAGAGCAAAATAATAAAACATATTGCGAGCAAAGTCAATCCTGTTCAGGAAATATTGACGTTTCACGCGATTTCTGATATTTTCCTTTTATTATCCCACTTTCCTTTCTTTTAACCGACCGAATTCCGTAAAGGAGGGCGACATGGCCAGAGTAGACAGAGAGTTTGGCGGAGCAAAGAATATTTCTCAAAAAGATATCGAACAAGCACGCGTGAGGGACCAT
>CAYOMV010000029.1:0-1985 GCA_964405175.1 uncultured Gammaproteobacteria bacterium
TTGGTCTGACACAAAACCCAAAGTTTTTCTTAAAACTTCATTTTCTTCTTTAAGTGCATTCAGCTCCACATAGTCTACACTTAAATGCATTAATTGCCTTTCTTTTTCTTCAAGAAAATCGTTACATTCGGCATTTTCGGAAAGATTATCCACCTGTACTTTTGTGCCGACTCCCATTTTTGATGCGATACCTCCCAAAGGAGCCGCCAAACCTCTTAAACCATCTTCTACGGGAACTAAAATCCCGGTAACATGTAAAAAAATTATCGATATAATTATTGATGCTATTATGGCGATTGTTTTTAATTGCCTGCTCATAATTATTTACACGATCCTGTCACTCTTGGGCAGTGCCGCGTCTTTTAATATTTCAGGAGCTTCCAAAAGCATTCCCGCGCCCCTCGCTACGGTTGAAACCGGGTCCTCAACCACCCTTACCGGAATTCCCGTCTGTTCATGTATAGCCTCATCCATACCTCTAAGCAAAGCGCCTCCCCCGGTTAATATTATGCCTCTTCTGTAAATATCCGCGACCAATTCCGGAGGTGTTATCTCTAAAATGGATTTTATATGCTCCGTAATAGACCTCACCGACCTGGCGATCGCTTCTCTTATTTGGCTGTCCGTTACAAAAATCTCTCTGGGCAAGCCCGACAACAAATCACGACCTCGCATTGATACTTCCAATCTTTCTTTTAAAGGAATCGCGCTGCCTACCGCTATCTTAACCTCCTCCGCAACTCTTTCACCCAGCAAGATATTAAACACATCGCGCGCGTATTGGATGATATTTCTGTTCATTTCGTCACCCGCGATAGGTATGGATTTGGATGTTACGATGCCGTTTAAAGAAATGACGGCAATTTCCGTGGTTCCGCCTCCGATATCAACTATCATATTGCCAACCGGTTCGGAGATCGGCAATCCGATTCCTATTGCCGCGGCCAATGGCTTTTCCACCAAAGAAAAATCATAAGCTCCCGCCGACATTACCACGTCTCCCACGGCTTTCCTTTCAACCTCTGTTACATCCAAAGGTACACCTATAACAACTCTTGGCCGGGGAATGAAAAGTTTGTATTCTCGATTTATTTTTTGAAAAAAATACTTCAGCATCTTTTCCACCACTTCGTAATCCGAGATAATCCCTCTCTGTAAAGGCTTGGACATTTGTACGTGTTTTGGCGTCTTGCCCAGCATGGATTTTGCTTCATGGCCAATCGAAAGCACCTGCCCATTCCTGGTATTAATAGCCACAACAGAAGGTTCATGAACCACTATCCCCCTGCCTTGCGCGAAAAGCAAAGTGGTAGAAGTGCCCAGATCAAGCCCGATATCCGTAGAAAATCTGTTTAAAAATTTTTGCAACATAATTGTTATTTCACTGAGGGGGTGCGCAATAAATTGCGTATTTGAATTTTTTAGTTATCTTTAATTTCTTAGTTATTTAGGCATAAAAAACAGCATCCAGCAAGTGGATATCGTCTACATTTTGTAGTTTTTTGTCTATTTAAATTGAGTAAAAAATATACTCAACGCCTTTCCGCATCAATAAACACTAAAAATATGTATTCCAAAAGCACAACTATGAGTAAAAATGCTATTACCGTATACCACCTTAACCAGTCTTGCGATGAAAACCATAAAGCTATTATAGCCACCGATGAAAGCAAAACCGCGTGTCTAAAAGCAACCCTTACCTCTCTCATCACCATCTCGGTTCGCTTCCTGATACCGAGCCTGTAAAGCAATCCCAACATTGATATGGTTCCCACCAAAGCCAAAAACAAAGTAACAAAAAAGAAAATCAAGCCGGCCATCCCGGCTTCATCCGGATTAACGGTGTTTATAATCAAAATCCAGCCTACCCAAGCCAGCCCCGTACCAAAACCCATCAATATAGCATACCACTTAAAACTCATGGAAGTAATTATATCACACTTCCCCGTCTTATGTTTAGTGATGAATTCACTGAAGTCGAATAT
>CAYOMV010000029.1:1995-15308 GCA_964405175.1 uncultured Gammaproteobacteria bacterium
ATCATTCTCTCTAAAAGAAAGTCTGGTAGGAAAATTTACAACTTCAAATTAAAAAATCAATTTTTTCAAGCTTTAAAGTCTGCACTGCCGCGGCCGAGCTGGATGTCGCGTACAGCACTCCATTGGAAAAAGATCTAAAATTCAACAAAGCCGCCGTATCGCTCCCCCAACGTTGAAAAAGCAATTTTGCCGCCGTATCCAAAACCCTCTGAGCCGTGACCTGCTCATCTATACCCGCCTTTTTAAGCGAGTGTTTCATTATATGCTTCAATGATTGCCAAGCCATAACTTTTCAAACTGAAAAATTTGCTAATCCCGACCCCCGAAGCTTTATGCATAGGAGGTTGCTAACTTTTGATTTCTAATTTATTTACGATATTCGCAGATATGCTTAAAGTCGCAAAATTTACACAAAAACATCGACGGTGTCGCGGGGAACGATGATTTCATTATTTCATTCATCCTGTCCAATAATGTCTCCTGGAATTTTATTTTTTCTTCGCCCTCGAGCAAAGGTACCGTCTCGATCACTCCGGAACGAATGAAGTTATACTTCAAACTTTTTACATTCAAACCCCTGGCTTCCGATGCCAACTGATAAAGCCACAATTGCTCTTTATCCGTAAGCTCCGCTTTTTTACCCTCTTTCCATTCTCCTGTTTTGTAATCAATTATCTCAATCCCATCCTCTACTTCATCAATCCTGTCTATCTTACCTTTTATCGAATGCTCACCCAAGCTCCAGTCAAACCCCTGCTCCAGAGCTTTAACTTTGGGAGGATATTTTTGATTTTCTGCGACAAAACGTTTAATTGCCTCTTTCCCCTCTCTGTAATACTCGTCGTGCAATTTTCTGTCCGGATACCACGCGTCTATCCAGCTTTCTTTATAAATTTCCAGCGCCTCTTCAACTGAAACCGTAAAACCATCTTGTTTTTGTGTTTTTCCGGGTGCTTCAAACAAACTAACCTGTTTTGTTCCCGACCTCTCCATGTGTTTGGATAAAATAATCTGCAAAGCCAAATGCACGGACTGCCCAAAACTTTTTTGATAAGACCCTAACACCGGAATTCGATAAATATGTGCAAATTTATATTGCAAAGGACAATTTTTATAAGCAACAAGCTGGGTAAAAGAAAATCTGCGTTTAATTGGAAAAACCTCTCTCCAAGCTTCGGTTTCCGGTGTTTGTCTTTTTGGGGCTAAAAGATCCTTGGTATTAACTTCTTCACGGTAAGGTGCTTCCGGAGCTTCCAAGCCGGTTTCCAAAACAAATTGTGACGGTTTTTTATCACGCGCGCCGCCGTAAGACTTAGCTCCCGTTAAAACCAGCCTCCGCTTAGCCCTTGTCATGCCCACGTAAAACAATCGCCTCTCTTCTTCTATATGCGCGTCGCCTTCTTGTAATCTTTCCTGCACCAAACCGTCCGGCAGAGGAATAGCTTCCGACCTGCGCCTTGTTGGAAACCGTTGGTCTACGAGCGATACCATATAAACAGTATCAAACTCTAAACCTTTGGAAGCGTGTACTGTCATCACTCTCACCATATCCGGGCCGCCTTCCGCGTCTTGATGCAAAGCACCCTGCTCCCCGCTGTCTATCTCCAATCTCAACTCATCAACAAACTCTTTTACATTGGGCGAATTGGTTGAAAATTCATAGCGCCTTATGCGCGAAACCAATTCATTTAAATAATTGATATTTTCCACCTTATCCTTTTCCGAGAGCTTTAATATATGAGCTAAATACCCGGTCTCTTCCAAAGCCGTGTGCAAAACAGATAAAGGAGTGTCGCGCCTAGCCGTCTCGGCAAGCTTTTCCAAGATATTAAACAAATTTTCCATCCTGCCAAGCTCCTCCGGACTGTCTTTCAAAAAAATCCTCGCCTCGCGTGTCGCTTCGTATAAAGATATCCCTTTCTTTTCGGCGTGCTTAACCAGCTTTAAGATAGAATTTTGCGATATCGGCAAACTTGGCAAATGCAAGAGTCTCCAAAATACCGTGTTATCATGCGGACGAGCCAATATGGTTAATAATGAAATTACATCCACGACTACCGGCTTTGTATACAAACCTCTTAGCGCAAAAAATTTATACGGCACGCCTCTAATCTCTAATGCCTGCACAAAAGGAATGGCATCATCATTGGAACGAATTAAAATCGCGACATCAGACCAAGAAAGCTTTTCCGAATGCCTTGCCGCGATATCATCCGCAACCCATTCGGCTTCTTGCTGTATGCTCGCGTCCCAATGCATTTGCACCTGCGCCCCCTCTCCCAAAAAAGCTTTGAGCTTTTTATCCAAACCTTCGTCGGCCAATGATACTTCAAGACGGTTCGGATTATTTTTACTGATAAACTTATATGCCGTATCCAAAACTTCCTGATGTGATCTGTAATTATCAATCAAAGCAACAGTTTTTGTATCTTTATAATCATCCTTAAATTGCAAGATATTTGCTAAAGATGCCCCGCGAAATTTATAAATCGCTTGATCGTCATCACCCACGACAGTGATATTCCGCTCCGGTTCGGCAAGCAGTTTGATCAGTTCATACTGCGCCCAGTTCGTATCCTGAAACTCATCAACCAATAAATACTTAAATTGCTTGCGGTACTTTTCCAAAACCATTGGGCGCTCTTTAAACAAGCGCAAAGTTTCCATGATCAAATCCCCAAAATCCATCACACCTTCATCCCTTAAGATTTTTTGATAAGCCGCGTAAACATCGGCCAATTCTTTTAGGCGCTTTCTTTCCCCCAAAACAATCTCCGAATCTCCGTCTAATTTACAATTCTCTGCGAACTCCACGTACCTATCCGGAGTTATTCCCTCATCTTTAGCTCTTGAAATATGCCTCAAAAGAGCTTGCAAAAACTTAACCGGATTTCCAAGAGGCCTGTAATGATCCAAAGGCAATTCTTCAAACCTCCGCTTTAGTATTAACCAAGCATCCGTTTCACTCACCAAACGAAAAGTATTGGGAATACCAATTTCCAACGCGTGTTCTTCCAAAATCCTCTGGCAAAGCCCATGAAACGTATGAATCCAAAAATCATAAGCCCCAACCGGAAGCATTTCCAAAACCCTGTCCTCCATTTCTTGCGCCGCTTTTTCCGTAAAAGTAACCGCAACAATATTATCAGTCTTAAGCTCTTTTTCTTGCATCAGCCAGACATATCTGCGCGTTAAAACAGTAGTTTTCCCCGTCCCGGCTCCGGCAACAATTAAAAGCGGCCCGCTCTCATGCGTAACCGCCGCCTTTTGCGCTTCATTCAATTTTTCCAACAAATTTTCCATCACTAGATACTAACCCCAGCGCGATAAACTGACAAATTTACTATAAGCCACTAGCTTTTAGCTTCTAGCTTCTAGCCACTAGAAGCTAGAGTTAAACCCTAACCCCTATTAGGGGCTTGTCTACATAGTTTACAAGTCTCCCTAATAGGGAGATTTAGAGGGTAAAACCAAAAAGTTCATCTTTCAACACTCGAAGTTCCCTCGTGATAAACGTTATAAACGTTATGAACGTGATTATCCGCTAGCAGCTAGTAGCTAGTAGCTAAAAGCTCGTCGTAGTCGTCGTTGTTAGTTGTTAGTAATTGAGGTTCTAAGTCTCTCCATAAGCTCAAGATAAAATCTAATATTTATAAGCGTAACCAGCCGATATGCCAGCATCTCATCAACGCTAAATAAATGCCTGATATATCCCATACTGTAACGCTCCAGTTCATCATCAAAACCTGTTTCAATTACTCCTCTGGATTTCAGAATACAAGTCTCGTCAGACGCGTACTTTTCGTTTGTAACATGTATGGTTTCGTAAAAATCATCACGATCAAGATCATCATGCGTAAAGCGATACATGAGCCCATGACGTGCATTACGTGTGGGAATCACACAATCCATCATATCGATTCCACGTTTTACATAAGCAACAATCTCATGCGGTTTCGCACCTCCCATAAAATATCGAGGCTTATCTTTTGGTAAAACATCATCCAACGCTTCTACCACTTTACAAGCTTCATCAAACGGTTCGCCCACCGATAACCCTCCGATCGCATATCCGTCAAAACCGATTTTAACCAGCTCCTTTGCGTGCGCCAATCTGCGAGATATATCGACACCTCCCTGGTTTATACCAAATAATTGCGCATTGGGATTATTCGATGAACCCAAATTGTGTTCAAAATAATCCTTGCATCTTTTGGCCCACCTCGTTGTTCTGGCTATAGACTCATCCAACTGTTCCGAAGAATATTCCGGAGGCGTACACTCATCAAAAACCATAGCGATATCGCTCCCCAGCGTCTGCTGGATCTGCATGGACAGCTCGGGTGTTAAAAGATGCCTGGAACCATCGATATGGGATTGGAATTCCGCGCCCTCTTCCGTAATCTTTCTCATTTTTGATAACGAAAATACTTGATACCCTCCCGAATCAGTCAAAATCGGCTTTTGCCAATCCATAAACTTATGCAAACCCTTGTACTCACCAATCACTTTCATGCCCGGCCTTAAATACAAATGATAAGTATTGGACAGCAAAATCTGCGCCCCCAGCTTCTCCATATCCGCAGACGACAAAGTCTTTACCGCTCCCTTGGTCGCTATCGGCATAAAAAACGGAGTCTGAATAACCCCATGCGCTGTCCTAAGCTCCCCTCTCATCGCCTTAGACTTTCCCAACTGTCTTTTTACCTCAAAGCTCATAATCTTTAACTTCTAATAATATTAGATAATAAATAATAGATTATAGATACTAAATAGTAGTAATATCGCACAGTAGCTAGCAATCAGAAAATCGAAGTGAATCAAAAAATATCGCGGAGCGATTCAATAATCGTTAATTAGTAATTGGTAATTGTTCATCGGATTGTTAAGGTTGAAGTTCATCCTTCTTCTCTTTGGCAAAAGCAAACCATTCTTCAAGAAGAGAGAGAAATATTTTATACGGGGCCTCAAAAATAAAATCAAAGAAAAATAAAAAGATATTTATACGGCTAATTGAAAGTGATAACCATCGGCCCGCTCTAAGCACAGGAATAGAAAAGAAATCAACCACAGAGTGCCGTAAAGTTACTTTATCATCTATAACAAAATACTCTCTCGCGTTTAACCTTATCCTGAAAGCAAAAAAGCTAACCAAACTAAGGAAAAACAAGAAGATAAGTGTGGAAATCCACGTAAAAGAAATGTAATCCAAAATCAAACTTATCAAACCGAATGATACCACAAATGTCAGCATATAAACCAAAGTCAACATCAACTTGGCCATCGCAGACCTCTTTGGCGGCGCGGAAATTACACGCAAGGCCGGCATTCCCTCGCTCAAAAGCTCGTCTAAAGCAGATTTTATTCTGGCTGTATTTTCCGGACCCGGCACTCTGATAAATAATCCAACTATAAACATCAGAGCCGCAGGGAAAAGCAAGTTAATTATCAACGGCCTGTAATGCAATTCTTGATACAACAGCCATTCCGCCGGTGCTTCTAAAAGCAAAGCCAAAATCATCTTGGTTAAAAACAAATAAATCATCGCCCTCACCGTAGCTCTTCGAACCTTGGCCTTGGTCTTAGCATAACGTTCTTCGGCAACCAATGCGACCGCGGTTTTAAGCTGTTCCGGATCGTTAAGTAGCTCGTTTATGTTGTCGGGCTTCTTATCAAAAGCGGATGCCATCATGTTTAACGCCACAGCCCATGGCTTCACCACTCTTTGAAATTTTAAGTTTAAGGGATGCTTTAACTGCATCTTAATCCTGCGCTCTTGCGCCACCAAGCGTTCTGCTATAGGCCTTGGATCATCCATCCATTCCTGCGGAGTCATCCATTCCGGCAAAAACGCCCTCAACATTTTGTATGCCAATATCTCATCATCTGCCTTGGCAACTGTCCTGAGGCAAGCCAAGTACGACTGCAGGTTTACCTCCGTATCATCCATAACAGTACCTCGCACTTTTATAGAATCATGAACCCTGTCGTATAAAAATGACACCAGAGCTTTTTCACGGCGAGCATCTACCAATAAATCTTCAATTTCCACCGCGACCATGGAACGAACCCAATCCAAATGCGTCTCCGAGCCTGCTCCAACATGCTGAATCAACTGTAATTTATAAACCCGCCACGAAACATCATCGATAACATTTTGAGGCAATACGCCATTCGGCAAGTACCTGGCCGCGATCAATTCTCTTATCAATCTTTCCGAGATTACTTTAGGGTCTTTCTCCAACATTAAAAGCCTCTTCAAAATCCTCAAAATCGCCGCTTTTCTAATCAAATGTTCATCTTTATAATCAACCGCGTTCCTGATTTTTTCATAAATAAAAGCAAAACGACCCACTGCGGCATGCACAGTAATATTTTCTTCACTTTCCTGCAGATTTTGGCTATATGGAGCAAAAATATCTGCAATTTCATGGGTATAACGCCTGGAATAAGCCATATTGCTTAATGCGATTTACACACTACTGTATATTTAAGATTTTGGCTAGTCCCAAACCCAAAATCGAAATTCGTATATTTAGAACAAAATTTTGACCAACTCTTTCGTAAAAACGTCAGTAACACTTGTATATTTTTAAAAAAATCTGATAATGTTTAGATATACTGATTATTGCAAACTTGCACCCCAAACGCACCCGCCCATTGCAGCGGTAATTGCTATTTGATATTTGGCATTTGGTATTTATTAATTGTATGTGGTTAGCCTTACTTGCGGCCTTGGCCGTGCTTGGATTCGCTTTGCTGATAAAGCAATTCGATGAAAGCTCCAGAGAGTTTAAAAAACCCTTCTTGATTATAGTTGTCATTTTTTTGGCCTTATACATAGGAGCCACCATTTTCATTTCCTACAACATTTCTGCCTACAGCGCTGAAATAAAAAACGCCCCGCAAACTGGCGGTAAATCCAAAATCATCCAACAAGATTTTAAACCGGTAGACCTAAGAACCGCCCCCTGATTAAAAAGCGGCGGATGGCTTGGAATTTCTCTTATCATGAGGTTTTCTGTTTGTGTTTACAACCGGCTTCATGTTCAATTCCGCAACATACTTCTCGAAGAACTTTTTAAAATTCTGCTCCGCCGCTTCTCTGTAATCACTGCCCTCTTTCTTTTTCTTTCTCAAAGATTTTAACGCGTCTTGCTGAGCGCGATACCAAGCCCACTCGCTTGTAAAAACATACCAGCTGTATTCCCACAACTCATCTGCCTGCTTATCAGTTTCGCTTTCAACCGAAAAATCATTAAGATCAAGCATCTCTATCAAACGATTTATCATCGGATTGATGTCCGGCAACTCCAAACCCTTCTGCGCCCGAACCTCCTCGTCAACTATCGCTCGCATTAAAAGCGCTCTAAGGCATTCCAAAGCTTCAAATCGACTTAACTGCAAAGCGTAAAACTCTGTATTCATAAAAACACAAAAATCCCTCTAAGGATACAAACATACTATCTCCATATTCCATCCCCGTCAATTAAACTAAATAGCTACTAGCCTCTAGCTTCATCTTTAGTATCTAGTATCTCGTATCTAGTATCTAGCAGACATTGAACCCGTTATAACGGATTCTCGTGACAAACGTGATACCATACTAGCCACTAGCTTCTAGAAGCTAGAGTTAAACCCCATGCCCTATTAGAGCCTTGTTTACATAGTTTACAAGTCTCCCTAATAGGGAGATTCAGAGGGTAAAACCAAAACATTAGACGTAACAAAGTTCCCTCGTGATAAACGTGATAAACGTTATGAACGTGATTATCCGCTAGCAGCTAGAAGCTAGAGGCTAGAAGCTAAAGGTGTTCGCAGGGAGAAAACAAGTCAAGCATCAGCATTCATTGTAATTTTGTAGTTAATTGGTTATTGTTTTCTTGGTTATTGGTCATTCATTGATTATTGGTCTTCGACTCCGAGGTCGCTCAGACTCGAGGAGAGCTTGTTGATTGGTAATTTATTGGTTATTGTTTTCTTGGTTATTGGTTATTGTTTATTTTCCTCCTTGTTATGCAAAAATTATTGTTACACGCCTGTTGCGGTGTTTGCAGTGCATATGTCCCGGAAAGGCTTATGCCGGATTTTGATGTAACCATTTATTACGAAAACTCCAATATCTACCCTTCTGAAGAATTCTATAAACGGCAACAAGCCGCCAAAACCATGGCCCAAGGATTTAGCCTTCCTTTCATTGAAGCTGATTACAAACCTCAAGACTGGTTCCGTGCCGTCCGCGGATTGCGTGACGAGCCCGAACGCGGCAAACGCTGTGACGCGTGTTTCTATCATCGACTCGAAAATACTTTTCAGTATGCCAAAACTAACGACTTCAGTGCTGTCGCAACCACGCTATCAGTCTCGCGCCGTAAGGACGTTAACCAAATAAATGCCATCGGTTACGATCTCGCAGATAAATATGGTCTGGAGTTTGTTGGAAAAGATTGGAAAAAAGAAAATGGCGAAAACATCTCCCAACAGCGTGCCAAAGAAGCCGGCATCTACCGCCAAAACTATTGCGGTTGCATCTACTCAAAACTACACCGAAAAATCCCGAGCTAACCTCGGGATTTTTGTATCTGGTATTCTATTATCTATTATTTATTATCTAATATTTAGTATCTAGTATCTAGCTTTTAGAATATCGAAGTGAATCAAGAAATATCGCATAGCGATTCAATCATTGTTAATCGGCAATCGGTAATCGGTAATTAGTTTAGTATACAAGCACCGGCACTCCCTCATCCGCCCATCTGTATATCCATTTCATGTTTGCGAGGTTAACGTTTACGCACCCGTGGCTCATGGGCCGGCCAAAATTATTGTGCCAATATGCATAATGAATGTAGGTATGAGGATAAATTCTTAAATTATAAGGGACGTTGCCCAAATCGTAATTTTCAGGGTTGCCCGGTGAATAAACCCATGCATATCTCACAACCGGCGTCTTCAGCAAAACCGAATGCAAACCCCTTCGTGTCCAATAACCGTATCGCCCGCTCGAAATCAAAAACGTATTAGTTAGCCTCCCGTTTTCATAAGCACGCAATCTTTGTTCTTTAAGATTAACGGTAATATGTTTGCCACTGGTCGCATACGCCAATTCAGTTTGAGGAAATGATTTCCCGGTTGGATCTTCTATCACGTACTCATAGTCCGAATAATGTATGGGATATTCATACAATTCTTTACTGCTAACTTCCATCGCCCCCTTTGCATACTCCAAAATATCCTCCCCTGACTTTAGCGGAGCTCTTTTATAAGCGCGTTTTTGGATGTGCCACAGCAAAGTTGGATTATTTTCGTCATGCACAATACCCATTAATCCAATTCTGGCTTTTTGCGGAACCTCCCCATCTTCATCTATACTCGCGGCCGATAAAATTTGTGGCCAAGTTTTTACCTGCGCGAGCTTCATAATCCTTTCGAATAATCGGTCATCTTTATCCGAAATCTGGTACCTGCGCGATTCCACTGGATCGATGTACCAATATCTGCCGGTTTCTTTTTCTTTTACTATGTCGCCCGCCAAATCACCGCGCGAAAAATAATAAGCCCGCGCCTCTGCCGATTCGGCACCTGCTAAAAAAGCGGCAAAAACAATAACCATGGCCGCCGTTGTTAATTTTACTCTCTTGATTGTTAACATATTTTGTAAAATTATACAGATAGGCGTAAAAAATGTCTATTTTTCTTGCTTAAATAAAAAATTAGCGGTAGTTGGCCGCGGGCTCAAAAAATAATACGTTATTATTTAAAAACTTCTTTTTTACCTTTTTTATTGACTATAACCACAATAATTGTTTACATTGATTCGTTCATTACAAAGAGAGGACAACATGATTCCCGCGGATCTCAAAAAGGCTCGTCCCGGTATGTATTTCTTTGTGCACTTTAGTTACGATTGCGATGTGCTCGTACCCCTAAAGCAAGCTGCCGAAGATGGCCGTATCCAACTAGACTTAAAAAATCTAGAATTCGTAACCAAATACTATTCAGCTCTCGTCAAGGATAACGACCCGCCGGGAATCATCATAAAAATTCCGGCAAAGTTTGACGCACCCGCCTTTCTGCGTGAATTTGGAGAGGACATTGTGGCAATCGAATCCTTGGTAACTCACGGAGCCTACTGCCAAATCTCGATGTTAATGCTTCTTCAGCATGCCTACGCCTCTACGGATTGCGAAAATAGCGAGCAGGGTTTTATGGAAATCTTGGAGATCATCTCACCCCCGCCCGACCGAGCGCGTGCCGTATTGGTTCAATATTTTGTAAAAGAGAGTTACCTGTATTATGAATTTGATCGGCTCTCGCGGGCTAAACAAGCCTTTAAGCAAATATTCGAAGAAGGTGTTGAATTTGAAAAATTCTCACCATCATTAAGGCGCGCGTGTGGCAATCCCTGGTTCTACGCCCAATTCCCCGAAGAATTAAATGATTAAGTCAATTGTACCCATCCCCCGTTTCCTAAACGGGTTCTTTTTTTATGTATAGACATTTTTTACGCTATGAGCTATAATCTTGCCGTTAAATTCATATAACATGTATCACGTAACTCGTATCATGAATAACTAAAGTAACAACTTGTTACAAGTTACATGTTACAAGCTACATGAAAAAGTATGTTCAAAAGAAAAATACTTCTACCTTTGCTCGGTGTTCTTTTCATGGTTCCGGCTATCGTAAAAGCCTCCGGTGACGCGGCCGGAGCCGATGCCGCCCATGGCACAAGTCATGCCGTTGTTGTTCTCGCTTTTGTGGCTTTAATCGTTGTCCTCGCTAAAATCGCGGGGTCTATTGCCGAAAAATTCAACCAAGTATCCGTTTTGGGCGAGCTCATGCTCGGTGTCTTGCTCGGCATACCCGTATTGTTCGGCATCCACTTTTTTGATGCTTTTAAAACAGACGAATTTGTTCTGCTATTTTCAGAATTCGCTGTAATACTTTTACTTTTCCAAACCGGCTTGGAATCCGATTTGCATAAAATGTCTAAAGTGGGAGTCCCCGCTTTCCTTGTCGCTATAATCGGTGTCGTCGCGCCATTTTTACTCGGCATGTACGTTGTAGGCCCTTGGCTTTTACCTGGCCTCTCAACAAATGCCTACCTCTTCCTGGGCGCGACGCTGACGGCTACCTCAGTTGGTATAACAGCTCGTGTTTTCAAAGATTTGAAGATGTTACAATCTCGCAGTTCACAAATTGTTCTAGGTGCCGCCGTGATCGATGACGTGCTGGGCTTGCTTATCCTCGCGATCGTAGCCGCTATCGTAACGGCCGGGCATGTTAGCACAGGTGAAGTTATAATTATCGCCGGCAAAGCTTTAGTTTTTCTGGCCGCCTCCATCGCTCTTGGTCGTTTAATTGCTCCGCATATTGGCAAATTCCTGTCTAAAGTCCATGCCGGAATCGGCATGAAGATGGCAATGGCGCTCTTGTTCTGCCTTGGATACGCGTATCTGTCGACCCTCGTCGGCCTTGCTCCTATCGTGGGTGCCTTCGCTGCCGGCCTTTTGCTCGACCCTGTGCACTTTAAACGCTTCCGCTCGCCTCGTCTTGTTCGCGACATAGAAGATGCTATGGGCGAATGCACTCAAGATAATGTAAAAGCCTGCGTGAACAAAGCCGTCGAAGAACATCGCCATCGCCACGTTGAAGATTTAATCGAAGGCGTTGCTCAATGGGTCGTACCTGTCTTCTTTGTAATTACCGGCTTACAAGTTAACTTAGCCGTTCTTGGAAATATAAATGTTCTCTTAGTGGCTCTCGGCCTCACAATCGCCGCCATCTTCGGCAAAGTTATCGCGGGCGTCGCGGCCGGCAAAGGCGCTGATTGGAAAGCCGTAGGTGTAGGCATGGTCCCCCGCGGTGAAGTGGGCCTCATCTTCGCGAACGTCGGAAAAGCCCTAGGTGTCGTAAACGACGAAGCATTTGCCGCAATCGTTATCATGATAATCATCACCACGGTCTTTACCCCGGTTGTCTTGCCGATGATTGCCAAAATGAACCAAAAGAAAGAAGAAGCTAATCCTGCTACTGCATAAAACATATATATATAGCAAAAAACAAAAAACCCTGACTTGTATCGGGGTTTTTATTTTAAGCAATATCGCAAAACTTCTCCAATCTTTCAACCCTTTCAGTTAAACGCAAATTGCCGTGCGACATCATGGTAATCTCTTGTTCGTGCTTTTCGTATATTTTTACGATATAATCCATTGTTTTTGTTAATTTAGCCATATCCGCTTTTGTCGCCATATTCGCCCTCAACCACTCAAACTGTTCATCGTGTTCGATTGCCTTTTTAGCTAAAAAATCAATTTGACTATCTATTAGATCAAACCTCTTATCATGTTCGACAAATTTCCTATCTATTTCATCAAACCGACGGTCATGCTCATCAAACCTGCGATCATGCTCATCAAATCTACGGTCATGCTCAAGAAATTTAGTATCATGTTCAATTAGTTTATTTAAAATCTCTTCTGACATATATTCGTCTATTAATAATAAAATGATATCAACCAATCGTCAAAGCTACAGCTATAAAGGACTTTTTATAGTTTTCAGCTTATTCGATGTAACCTGTGTATATAATTGCGTTGTCCGGATATTATTATGGCCAAGTAATGACTGCACGTAACGGATATCCACGCCGTTTTCCAAAACATGCGTAGCAAAGCTGTGTCGGAGCGAATGGAATGTCACTCGTTTCACTATACCTGCCGTTTTACACGCTCTTATAAAAACCGCTTGAATTGACCTCTCCGTCAACCGTCCTCCGCGTTCACTGGCAAACAAATAATCCCCACCCGCTTTGCCCGTAGACAACACCTGTAAATCACCCGCCAAGCTTTCCGGCAACAATGTCAACCTATCTTTTTTGCCTTTTGCTTGCTTTATATGAATAACTCCTTCACCCGACATCACGTCACAAACCCTAATTCTCACTATCTCCCCAACTCTTAATCCCGCCCCGTAAGCCAACGCAATCATTGTCCGATGCTTAAAATTCCGCACCGATTCTATCACCCGCCCAATCTCCTCTCGGGACAAAACTACCGGCAATTTCTTTGATCTTTTCGCAAATTTCAAGTCGATCCCAACCCGTAACCTTAAAACTTGCAAATAATAAAACTTCATAGCCATCAAATACAAATTGACAGTCTGCGGAGCATAACCCTTTTCCTGTTTTTGTAATAAAAACGACCGTAAATGTTCTTCATTATAAAACCTCATATCCTCCGGATGCGATAAAAGATATTCTCTTATCCGCGACGAATAAGACTTAACGGTCCTGGAGCTATAATTCC
>CAYOMV010000030.1:0-15188 GCA_964405175.1 uncultured Gammaproteobacteria bacterium
ACTTGGCCATTGATTGTAATGGTGGCGGATTCGGCGGATTCACCCAGGCTCGCGACAGGAACGCGGACCAGTACGGACTCGTTTGGTAACACGCCCCTTACACCGCTGTCATCGGGTTCGAGAAGAAGTGTACCGCCCGCGCCATAGTATATGGGAGTTATGGAAAGCACAGGGACTCCGGGTTCGGAGGGTGTTGTGGTGGTTTGGCCGGGTTGAACCGGGGGCGTGGTGGTAGCCGGTGGAGTTGGAGGAGTGGTGGTGGTGCTGGTTGGAGTGGGAGGCAAAGGAGTGCCTGTTGGCGTGGCATCGTCTAAAGCGCCGGAGGCAAAGTTGCCATTGGTATCGTATGCGTAAGCCGCGTAATAATAGGTTGTGCCATTGGTTAAGCCCACATCTACGGTTGAAGTTGCCAGCCCATCGTAAACCAGAGTGCCGTCGAAAGGACCGGTGGGGAAGCCGCCGGTTTTGCGGATCAAGCGGACCGCGGCAAAATCAGGTTCGGGCGGATGAGTCCAGACAAGGTTGACTATGGTATCTCCCGGGGTTGCGGTGAGGGTGATGTTGGTAGGCGGTGTTTGGTCGGAGGCTGTACGAAAGGTGTAGATGGTGGAGGTGGCGCCAATACCGTTAGCATCGTAAGAAATGACACGATAATAATAGGTTGTATCTATGGAAAGCGCGCTTAGCGGAGTTGAATGGCTGGTAACAAGCCCGGCTTGGGTTGTAAACATGCCCAGCGCAGGGGTGAGGCCGTATTCTACTCGAGAGTTGGCGGCGCGGTTGGTGTCCCAAATGATTATTGCGGTTGTGTCGGTTATGTTTGTGCTCGTGACATTGGAGATTTCCAAAGGAGGCCAAGGAAGAGTGGTAAAGGTATAATCTCCGCTTATGGCGTTGTTGCCGTATTGATCGGCTGATTGAACCCGGAAATGATAGGTGGTGCTGGCAGTGAGACCTGTTAGATCAAGGCCGTGTGATAAAACCAAAGAACCGTTGGAAACCGTGTCTCCGTATGCATTGGTGAGGCCGTAGTCGACCCGGGAAGTGGCGGATTCGTCCGTGTCCCAAATAATGCGGGCGGAGGTTTGGGTGATGTTGATTGCCTGCGGATTTAAAATTGACGGAGGAGTGAGATCTTGAGACGGCCCGCCTCCACTGGTAGAAGTGATCGAAAGAGGCAATTGATTAGAGGTGATGCCCGGAATGGGATTGTAAACTGTTATTTGGCGAGTGCCGGCCGATACTACATCAGAAGCCAGGATGCTGACTTGGAGCTCGGTTGAGCTGACATAAACAGTGGGGCGGTCCGCGCCGTTGATCCGGCCGATGGAACTGCTTGCAAAACCGGAACCTGTTACAGTCATTATAAAAGCGCCGGAGCCGGCTTGGACGGAGCTTGGGTTTAAGTTGGTAATCACCAAGCTGGCGCCGACATTGGCGGTGACGTTTACGCCATTTACGTTGGTGATGGCTTGCGCCATGTAAGCCATGTCACCAAAGCCGCCGCCTACGGTGATTGGGTAGCTGCCCGCAGTGGCCGGATTGGTAAGCCTGTTTACTCCGCCCGAGGCATTGGTGCCGATGTATATGGTGAGGTAGTCGCCGGGGTTAATGGTTCCGGGCGCGGCATCTGTTGGAGGAGTGAGGGTGAGTACACCGCCCGAAAAGCTAGCGCCCCAGACGCCGGCGGCGGGTGCGGCGGCAAGAGTGTTGTTGGTTTCCAAGCCGGTAACAGGGCCGTGTAAAAAGTCGATATCAGAAAAGCCGACCGCTCCCACAGACCAAGAGGAAACATCCAGAGTGATTGTGTCGGTTGGTGAGCTGACGCCGGATGGGGTTTGCAGGCGGTATGAGTGATTGGCGGAAACGGATTTTGTGTGTTCGGATAAACTTACGGAAGCCAGTGGCATTTGCGCCGCCTTAACACCGGAGTTAAAAAATCCAAAAATCATCGACGCGATGATGCCAATGTTAAAGATGATCTTTAATGTTGTTATATTCCGAACTTTCATCTTTTGTTTGCTTGTATATTATACATTATTATTTATCGCCTATCCAGAATTAAAAATCCCCGCTTGTGGACGGGGATTTTTGTTGTTTTTGAAGGTTATTTTTTCTTGCCTTTTTTGCTTGATTTACTGATAGCCGAGCTCACAATGGCTTTATTATAGGCTCTCATGGCGAGATAGAATACAATCAGCAGAATAATAAGGACCAGAATCATTCTCCAAGGGATTACCCAAAAGCTAACTTGGGCATTATCCAATGTACCGCCCTGGGTGCCGTAACTGACGTACAAGGTGCCAGTATAACGCCCGAGGCCAAAGTTGCGCCATTCGTTGGTTAACCCGGCCATAAAACCGCCGACTGCGAGCTCGCTGGATTTAGCCCACCATGTGCGTACCTTGCGGATGCTGTTGGGGAGCACGGCAGAATTGGAAGGGTTAGCAGGAACTTTGGCAGAAACAGAACCAAATATGTTTTTGATTTCAATCGCGCCTTTGGGCCTGAAGTGCACATTACCCGTGTTTTTGATGCGGATGTTGAAGTTGGCAGGCAGATGGCTATATACCTTTTTATCAGTTGTGAAAGATTCTATAGCCGCTTGTTCCGTGATATCACCGGCGACTCTAATGAGAAACAGAACTCCGGTTTTTGAGGCGATACGGGATCCAACAAATTCTTCGTCCGTATTTGGCGGTTCCAAGGAAAAGAAGACAGCGGCATAATGCCCACCCGGTTCGGCATCCAAAGGCGCGGATAAGGTGTAATCAACTTCTAAAACACTGCGCGCTTCCACCTCGTATGAATCTTGAGAAAAATCGAACCAATTGGATAGCCCGGTAACATCATCTTTAGGGTTGATGTATTCTTGACGACCTTCTTCACCGATAGGGACAAACCTTAAAGGCTCCACATAGTAGGTTTGATTTTCTTCGGCCAAATTGGTTAGCCTGATCTTGCCGGTAGCGCTCATTCCCGGGGCTAATTCGTGTTCGATAAGCACAGGGGAAACAGCCATGGCATTGGCGCTATTTGCCAGAGCCGAGGCGCCAAATAAAGCGATAGCGAGAGTAAAGAAGAAAAAAAGAATTTTGTTTTTCAGCATAGATAAATTATTAAATTAAAATCGGTTTGTATTTTAAACCGATTGTAAAAATTTAGGAAGTGCGTTGTGAGTTTTATTATTCCGCCCCCCAGTATTGAGGAGCGGTAAATTAAACCCAGATTAGAAGGATGGAGAAACTTTGTAAGTTACAGTTTGTGAATAGTAACCCACGACAGTCGCAGCATCGATTGCAGCTCTGTGTTGCACCAACGTGGTTGATAACGTAGATGTGCCTAAGAAACTATCCGTATAAGATACAAAATTAGTATCGCCAGCGGTCGGCACAGGTGTATCATCATCAGCAAAGTCACCATCTTCGGTAATGGCAGTTGTGTAGACACCGGAGCCATTATTACCACCCTGCGTTGCACCGGTGACTGCAATACCATAACCTTCTGTTCCAGCTGTTACCGTTGTGTCTTCGGTTACATTTGTAAGAGTGGCATAACCCGCACCGAAATTATCGTCCGCATCAATAGTAACCTGAAAACCGTTGGATGCATTGGTGGAAACTTTTACGCGGTATTCGCAGGTACCAACGCTAACCAAGTCCAACGTGCCCATATGGCATTCGTGTTGCTCTTCGTTGACCAATGGGTCCGTGGAGCTAACGATAGCGAATTCGAGGGTTGGTTGCACTGTAGCGTCGACTAAGACGTCATTGCCGCCACCAACATAGAATTCAACAGCGCCGAAATCAGCATCCGAGTTGGATGTGATGATGGATAAGGAGAAGTTAGCTTGATAAGTTACACCGCCATCTTGTACAGGCACGCGCACACATACACCGCCACCTGTACCGAGAGCTACAGTATTAGTAAGAGTAATGGTGTGTTGGCTGGCTGAAGGTGTACCGTAAGTTATTGGCGAACCGAAAGCTGAAGTGGTGGCACAAGAACCCAAGGATGTTGATGAACCGTGTTGGGGGATGCTGCCGGTTGTAGTAGTGTCGCTCCAGGTAACAGTTACCAAGATATCCGTTCCTGTAGCGTACTCTGAAGCACTGGTCCAGAATACGGTTGAGGTGGCAAAGCCGTCCGTTCCGATATCAGCGGAATCGATTTCCGCATCACCGGCAACCATTGTGAGACTTACGCTGCCTGCGTTGGCAGGCAACAATGCCACGCACATTCCGAGGAGAGCGACGAAGGAGGTGAGTTTTAAATAATATTTGTTCATAAGGTTTGAATTTTTTTGTTTACCTTTTATTAGTTTTTGAAGCGTACGCAAGCCATGAGCAGTGCGCAAAAAAATATATCCATGTTTTTCCCCCTCATGGTGAAAAACACATCGATATATGCTTCGAAAAAAATCTTAAATATGTCCCTAGTATCACTTGATACTTGGATACTTCGACCTTTCAAGGAACCATGGTTATCCAGTCCTGTCATCCGGATAAGCATTGATCCTTGATTATTTATCTTTCCACAGATACGCACCTTAATGCACAAGATAAATTCAACTTAATGGTATTGTACACCAAATATGAACAATTGTTAAAAGTTGGCTGTTAATAAGTATCTAACCGTTTGCTGGTAATTGCCTCCGGCAACCGAATAATCAACACTGGCCTTGTAAATCATTCCCACTCTATCGGCAACCGCGGTGGTTGTGCTTTTTTGAATATCTCTATAAGCGGTTGTTACAGGGAAATCAAAGCCTGTGCTGGTGGCTGTTGTTCCATAAACCCGGGCGCCGTATTCGTTTTCTCCGGCTGTAACAGTGCCGTCAGCCACATCATTTATATAATGAGTTCCGTCGATGCGCAGGTAGCCGTCGGATTGGATTTGCAATGTATAACCATTGGCTGCATTGGTGCTGACTTCGGTTTGCACTATTCCGGCGGAGCCCAGAGTATCCAAGATTCCCAATTGAATCGTGTGGCCTTGGGTGCGGTAAATATAATCATTGCCTCCGGCGGGCACGGCGCTCATGGAGCCGGTCATGCCTTCCCATTTGTCGACGGTGAGTACCAAGCCGTTTACTTCCGTAACTTTACCTACAACGAAGCTTTGGCCGAGGCCTTGGTTTTCGACAACACCTATCCTGGTGCCGGTTGCAAAATAAGTGGCATCCGCGACAGTGACCGTGTTGCCGGCGATGGAGATAGCTGTGTAGGCGGTTTGGGTGTTGTTTTCTTGCGCGCCCAAGATGAATTCCAAAGTGGGAGGTTCGATTTCTTCGTCGGTTTGGCGGTAGCCCGCATGAAGCAAGTAGTTGGAGCTGGATGTGTAACCCGTCCCCTGCTCGCCCAGAGTGTCGTTCATTTGATAATTGGTAGATGAACTAAAATCCGTTCCGCCGGAATTAATGGAATCAAAATTAATCTGATAGTTTGTGCTGGTCATGGCGCTAACTCCGTTTGTGACAGAGACGGCCAACATGAGGATACCGAGGTAGGCACGGAACATAACTAAAACAAGTATAGCACATAATTCCAAATACCGAATACCGAATACCGAAATAATAAATAATAAATAATAAATAGCGAATAATAAAATACAAGCCACGGGACGAAGCATGGGAAAGGATACAAATTCCAAGGATACAAATCGAGCTGAGCTCGACAAACAAATTCAAAATATTAAATACAAAACATAGTATGCGTTTGAAATTTTGAATTTTTGGTTTGGAATTTGTTTGTATCCTTGTGCCCTTCGAATTTGTAATTTATTGGTATCTTGTATTCTTGTGATTTGGAATTTATTTGTACCTTGTGTCCTTTGAATTTGAGGTTTGTTTGTATCTTGCTTCTTTGAGATTTTCGGAAGTTTTGTGCTTTATGCCCTTTTCCCGGTTGAGCGGCGAGTGGGTTTTCTGGCGGTTATTAAAAATTCTTTGGATTCTTCGGCGATATCGAAAAACATATCACACGATCCTTTGAGTTCGGAGCTGGCGGATTTGGCGAAAGCTATTACTTCTACGATAACACCGCGGGCTTGGAGGTATTCAACACATGGAACAAAGTCTCCATCGCCTGTCATTAAAATGAGTACATCCACCTTTTCGGCCAATTTGACGGCGTCGATAGTCATGCCCACGTCCCAATCGGCTTTTTTCATGCCGCTCGAAAACTCGAGCACGTCTTTTACGCGAAGTTCGATGCCTCCTTCAACGAGCGCTTCAAAAAAGGCCATCTCATCGCCGGTTTTGGATTTGGCGACATAGGCGATGGCGCGGATTAGCTGGCGGTCTTGGGTGGCGGCGCGCACAACGGCGGGGAAGTTAAGTTTGGCATCATATAGATGCTTGGCGGAATGGTACATGTTTTGCGCGTCGATGAGGACGGCGACGCGTTGGGAGGGTCGTTTGATCATAATTTACTAAAAAATTAGCAGGTAGTAATTAGCAGTTAGCGATTACTTTTTTAGACTTCTTTATGTTAGTTTATAGGTCGGGGTTAAATAAAGCAAAAATCGGCGGGGGCCGATTTTTTTTTGTATTAGATTTTGAGTTTGCTCATGAGATCGTCGTAGGCTTTCGGGTCTTCGCGTTTTAGGTACTTCATGAGACGGCGGCGTTCGCCGACTTTTTTGATAAGACCGCGGCGCGAGGAAAAATCTTTCTTGTGACTGCGAAGGTGGCCGGTTAGTTCTTTGACCTCTTCTGTGAGGATGGCGATTTGGACTTGAGGAGAACCTGTGTCCGTGTCGTGGGTCTTAAACTTTTTAATAATATTTTGCTTTCGCTTTGGATCTAACATATATATTTGGCGACTGTGGCAAGTGGACGATCCCCCAAGAGAATCGAGCAGATGCCGGAGCGGCCAGGTAAGCGCGTTTGCGAGCATTAAGCCTGCAAAGCGTAGTAGAGTTATTAGTAGACTGAGGATAGCAAAGGCCGGCAAGGATGTCAATCCCGTGAAACTAAAAAGCCGGGTGAGACGGCTTGTTGGAGAGTTCTGATTATTAGATACCGTCGTGGTCCCACTCTCTTTCAGGATGGATATAAAGGAAGACGGCGGACGCGATGCTGATGACGGTTGATATGAGCAAAACCGCGAAGAATATCTGATTGAGCGAGGGAAAGATTTCCAGCAGGCTTATGGCTGATAGCGCCAATGTGATTATGGCGGCAATAACCGCGGTCTTAAGCGCATTCTTGCGAATACTCTTGTTTCTGTTTAGGCTTTGCATCTCCCGTCCTTTGGCTGAAAGAACTGGTTTAAACTAACTGATATTTTTAACTGTGTCAAGATGCCAACCAAAATATTTATCAAATACAGAACAAGTATATCCAAATATCATCAAACAGCTGTCTAAGAGTTTGTGAGTATTTGTGAAAATTTGGAAAGTTTTGGGATGAATTTGGTTTGATGGTTTGTGCGTCGTATAACGTTGGACTATAATGTGAGGCAATATGAAACTTTCAGGACACTTAAGAAATTTTTTGACTTACATGGAGATCGAAAAAGGGAGATCTTCCATGACGATTGCAAATTACGATTTTTATCTATCGAGATTTATTGAATGGGCTAACGACCCTGCTCCTGAGGATGTGACTGATGATATGGTGACAAATTTTAGACTTTGGTTGAATCGTTTGGAGGATAAAACTCGAGGAAATTTAAAGAAGAATACGCAGAATTATCATTTGATAGCTTTGCGATCGTTCTTGAAGTATTTGGCGAAGAAGAATATAAAGACTCTAGCTCCGGAAAAGATCGAGCTCGCCAAACAAGGGTCGCGCGAGCCGGTGTTTTTGGAGGCCGAGGATGTTGAGAGGTTGTTAGACGCGCCCACAAAGAGCGGTGACGCGGATATTTTGCAAGCAAGAGATAAAGCAATACTGGAGTTGTTTTTTTCCACCGGCATGCGTGTTTCGGAGCTCGCGAATCTGAAGCGCGATCAGATCAATTTGAATCGTGATGAGTTTACGGTGCGAGGCAAAGGCGACAAGACGCGCGTGGTTTTTGTTTCCAAGCAGGCGAGGAGTTGGCTTAAGAAGTATCTGGAGATGCGCGATGATGAATCGGAGTTTATGTTTATCAGGCATGATAGAGCGGCGGGGCAAACCCCCTCCGACTCCCCCTTGTCAGGGGGAGGGAAAATTGCGGGGCCGCTCACGCCCCGGTCGATTGAAAGGTTGGTAAAACGCTACGCGGCCATGGCAGGGATTCCAAAAAATATTTCACCGCACAGCTTAAGACACAGCTTCGCGACGGATCTTTTAATGAATGGCGCGGACTTGCGCAGTGTGCAGGCCATGCTGGGGCACTCGTCGATTACCACGACCCAAGTTTATACGCATGTGACAAACAAGCAGTTAAAGGATGTGCATCAGGCGTTTCATGGAACACGTCGTGATGCTCCAAATGATAAAGAATAAAGAACAAATAATAAATAATAAAGCGAGTGAAGGGATTTCGTAGGGGCGTATCCTTGTGATCGCCCGTGCTGACGCTGAAAGTGTAACTCAAATCGCCTGATGAAAGCTGTATCTAAAGTTTAGTAGTTATTATTTAAAGTTTAAAAACTCCCATTAGGGAGTTTTTATGGCGTGCCCTGTTGGATTCGAACCAACGACCTACAGCTTAGAAGGCTGTTGCTCTATCCGGCTGAGCTAAGGGCACGTGATTAACTTATAACTCTGAAGAAATAACTTTTAAATGTGGAAAGAATATACCTTGTTTTAAAAGAAATATCAAGGGTTTCCGTTGAAATCATTGACTATTTGCTTCTTTTCTGCTTTATTATTCATAAGGAGAGACAGATGCCGGAAACAGCACCCTCTACCATACCTCCGCCAAAACGCGGAACTTACAGAAGAAAAAGAAGGCACAAAGGAGAGTTACTACCTCCCAGAAAATGCCGTTATTGCGGGGACTTGAAAAAAGTTCATTTCTGGAAGTCGCCAACCGAGCCGGTTTGTATCCAGTGCTATCAGAAGCATATCAATGTTGAGACTTGCTCTTTGTGCGGTCATAAAAAGACCGTGCGTCAACGGGATGAGGCCGGCAGAGCAATCTGCCATACGTGCTATCAGAGGATTCGCCCCGAAGAAAACTGCGTTCACTGCAAAAAGCCGGGAAAAATCGTTCGCCGATATGATGATGGCACCGGAATGTGCAACAATTGCTACCAAAAAAAGCGGCGCGCCAGGCTAAAGGCGGAATCCGGCCAATCAACAAAACAAAACTAATATACTCTGCCTCGAATACTTGTCGGGGTTTTTTGTTACAAAAAAAGAGCACATAGTGCCCGAGAAATAATAGTTACAAATATTTTCAGTAGACGGCGACACCAAGAGTGGCTTCGCCAAATTCTTTGATCATAGCCTGGACAAAAGCGTCGCAGAAAATATCCAGGTCCCGCAAGCCGATAAAATGCGCTCCTTTTTTCTGAAGCTTGCCAAGGCAAACTTCAACTTTTTTTAGAAGCAGGGGCAGATTGTGTTCTCGCAGAGAGAATTCTCCGCTTTGAACCAAATTAGCAGGCTCCATTATACTGTGACGCGCCTCGTTGTAGAGGCTGGCTTTTTGGAAAAGTTCGTGTAAGAGAGGTTCGATGTTCTGCCAGTTTTCACAAGCCCGGCAATCTTGGATGGTGATGGAGACATTGTGAATATCTTGCATACTAGCGCCCATAACTCCCTCCTTGGTTGAATAGATTAAAGCCTTTTTCTGCATTTTTGTCAAGCTGTAGCTGTTCTTTTTTGATACAAAAGACCCGCCTTAGGCGGGTAAATGAAGGTTAGGAGAGGATTTCCGCGGCCGTATCCAGGATTTGCTCGGATACATCCACGAAGTTGGCAACGGACATTATTCCCAAACGGCGCTGACCAGAGGGTAAACGCAAACCGCTAAGCATGTAGGGCACGATGCCATGTTGCAGATCCGGATCGTATAAATAACGGCCGAGTTTTTCATGGACATCATCGAAGGTTTTCAAGTCTGGTGAAGGCTCTATGATGCGGAAGGCTACCGCCCAGGGCGTGAATTTCAGTTTGTCGGCCAAGCCGCGCGCGTAGTAACTGGCCGTGACCCTGGTATTTATTTCCGCGATATACAGCCTGCGCAATACGGGGCTGTACATGAAATCGAAATTGAGCATTCCGTTATAACCGATCTCACGAGCATACTTCAAGAATGGCAAACACATGGCTTTGGCATGACCGACATGATTGTGCAGTTTATCTTCGTGAGCCAAGACATTGCCTTTGTGCTCGAAGCCGTTTTGCAAGAGTTTGGTGGACCAGCCGTATTGGATTTCGCCGTCCAAGATCCACCAAGCGTTGCTGATGGGCTCGTGCGGTTCCAGAAGCGCTTCCACCAAAAGCTCGTGACCTTGGTTTTTTTGCATGAAGGCTTGATGATCTTCTTGAAACCAATTGCTAGTGCCGTCTCCGCTGGCCAGATCGGTTCGGCGAACCAGAACTCCCGGCTGATGCATGCTGTGAGCGACTCGGTTGATTTCGTGGACGGCGGCAACCAGATCTTGAGGCCGCCAGTCGGCAGGCAGAATTTGATAGGGCACGAAAGAATCGCTCTTGCCGATTTTTTCACCAATCCGGCGAATATCGGCCTTGTAGAATTTTTCACTCACGGCCGGGTCGCAAGACAGAGTTTGGCCCCAGGTGAGCCCCAATTCGCCGATCAGTTCGGCTTCCAGTTGAGTGGTGCGGAAGAATTGAATTTTGGAGCCGTTAGACAAGCGGCGACGGAGATCTCTTTTTATTTTTTCTTGATGCTTGATTCCTTGAAACATGCAGGGATGAGGAACCTCGATTATCTCATCGGGCGCAAGGCCCACTTTTTTGTACCATGGCACGACGCTGAGATCTGTCCCCTGCCCAACCAGTACGATATCGCCGGCAAAGAAGGAGCGCTCAATGTAGATGCGAGCCGGGCCGGAAGCGTCGTCGGCCTCGAGATTCCTGGCACCAAGGGTAAGATGATCAAATCCGTTGATTTGATGCAGGCACACCGTTTTAAAAGAGTTGCCGAACATGCGTGCTCTCCTTTTTTCGAAAGTACGAAAAACCACCTCGGGCGAGGTGGCTCATGCTAACGCAATTTGAGACTTCAACCTCACCCATTTTTAGGGCTAAAGCAGAAGAATACAAATGCGTTTATGAGCATGGGAACAATATTACTGAAAACTCTGTTCGCAGTCAACACAAACCCGGTGGATATAATAAAGCCGCGAGTTTTCGCGGCAAAAGCAGGTGCTATTCGAACACGGGGTAGAGAGGAATCTCGTCGGGTTCGCCGGGAGCTATCGAGTCCGCGGCATCACCAAACCCGATTTGAATTTCGGTTTCCCGAAAGCGATAACCAACCCATATTTCGTCTAGCGACCAGATGGGGCCGATTGTGATAAAAGGCGAGGCGTAACCCTTGTGCCAAGTTGCCGTGTATTTGGTTTCGGCGAATCGAATGGTGAGCTTGCGATGGTATGAATTGGGATAGTTCACAACAAAGTGCACGCTTCCATCCGAGTGGCCGATACGCGAAAGTGAAAGCATGGCCGGCGATACATTATCTAAAAAAGCATACCAGTTGCCGATATCAATTATTCTTTCCGGTTTTTCCAAAAGCATGGAAGCCCTGAAGCCGACAATTTCCGTGCCCAGCTTGCGCCGATCCAGGCCGATACCGTATAGAATATTGTTTATACGGTCGTAACGAATACTGGTTATAGATGGGCCGTTGGCGCCGGTGAGCCAAAACAGCTTGCCGCAGGCATAAACATATTGTTCGGTGGATTTGGAGCCGTAACCGGCGCCAAAGAAAGAAGTGATACAGTCGCCATTCTTATCTAAGATCTTTTCCAGCTCATGGATAAGAACAAGCCATTTTGAGGCAACGACTTCTTCCACGGCATCGACTTCGAACAAGTCCGCGCCCATGATTTTTTGCCAGCTAACCAGCATTGGCAAGGTCTTGCCCGGGATGACGACGTTGCCTTTGGACGCGATATCCAAAGCGCCGGAAAGATAGGCTGCATAAACCCGGCCTTCGTCTTCCTCAAAAAAAATACCCGCTATCCGATCGACGGTTATTTGTTTGTTGATGATGGTCTCGGCAAAATGCTGCACCGGTACCGCGATGGTTGAAACGTTCATGCTGATGTCGTTTTGGCCTGCGGAGTTGGTTTGCATTGTCCCCTCTTTAAGGTACGTTGATGCTCCTATGCATCGCGCACGATTTTATCAAGTTTGGAATTATTGTTCAATGCTGGTACCGCCTCAAAATACAAACAATTCAAAGGATGCAAGAATGCAAACAAATTCCAAATCACAAGGATACAAGATACAAACAAATCTCAAACCTCAAATTCAAAGGACACAAGGATACAAACAAATTCCAAACCAAAAATTCAAAATTTCAAACGCGTGCTATGTTTTGAATTTATAATTTGATATTTTGAATTTGTTTGTATCCTTGGAATTTGTATCCTTTTCAAGGCTATGTATTTGTTTTGCTGCCAAGGCACGGATAGCCACAACCCTACACTAAAGTTTCGTATTGTTGGCAAGATTCATCCTTACTTTTTGTCCGACCTTGGCTTGTATTTTATAGAAGTTAGAAATTAGGAATTAGCAACCCCCTATGCATAAAGCTTCGGGGGTCGGGCTTAGCAATTGTTACTTAGAATATCGCTAGGAGCTAGAAACTTGTTTTTAACTCGTGATAAACGGATTCTAGTGATGAACGCGAGATTGTTCGACGTTCGATGTTAGACTTTGTCGGTTAGTTGTGAACTTGACGGTTGCGGGGTTTCTGCTAATCTGAATATATATGAACGAATTATCAATCTTTTTCTCTGTCCTTATGACACCATTAATCATTTTTATTTTAGTTGTACTGCTTGCTTCAATTAAGCAGGTTAATCAGTACCAACGAGGAGTTAAGCTTCGTTTTGGTAAGTTTGTGGGTGTAGTTGAGCCGGGATGGCGTATTATAATCCCGGTTATCGAATCCATGGTAAAAATGGATATCCGCGTAAAAGCTTCCGATGTCCCCTATCAAGAAACGATTACGCAAGATAATATTTCCTGCAAAATTAACGCCGTAATTTATTACAGGATCGCTGACCCGGCCAGGGCGTATTTGGAGGTTGAGCATGTGATGCTCGCGGTGAGCCAGTTGGCGCAGACCACGATGCGCAATGTTTGCGGAGAGCTGACATTAGATCAGCTTTTATCTAATAGAGAAGAAGCGGCTAACAGAATTAAAAACGCAATAGCCGCCAACACGGCAAGTTGGGGCGTTGAGGTGAGCTCTGTGGAATTAAAAGATATAAGTTTGCCGGAAGACATGGTGCGTACCATTGCCAAGCAGGCCGAAGCAGAACGTGAGAAAAGAGCGGTTATTATTAAATCCGAAGGCGAGCTGGCGGCAGCGAACAATCTGAAAGAAGCGGCAAATATATTATCATCCACTACAGGCGCGTTACATTTAAGAACATTGTCCACTCTTAACGATTTATCTTCAGATCAATCGAATACGGTGGTGTTCGCGATTCCTTTGGAGATCTTGAGGGCATTTGAAAGGATGGGGCAGAAATAACTTTACGAACTACGAACACCGAACTCCGAACAACGATTTAATATGAAGACGGCCGGCAACGGTCGTTTTTGTTATTTGTGATGCCTTGGATTGTCTATAATATATTGTTTTATGGAATGATATTCGGTTTTATTTCTGATAAACCTGTCATGATATGATCGTTGCCATAATTTATCATTGAAGGGTTGCCAATTGTTGTTTTTAACATTACGAATATATTCGTTGGTCGTCATGGTTTTAAACCAGGCGATAATTTTCTGTAGGGACGGCCCTACAGATACGATGGCGTGGAAATGGTCGGGCATGGTGATGAATTCGCCAATGTTGACGGTTGGAAATTTTTCGGGAATTTCATGCCACCATTTATTGATCATTGTACCTGCGGGGTTATTGATCATTTCATGATTATTTATTTTGCCGAATAAAGATTGCCGATTTTGGCAACAAATTGTTATAAAATACGAATCGTGAAAGGAATAATCAAAATTTTTTAAACGCATTGTTTTCCTATTACGAGCACATTGCATATAATATACCCGTAAGATAGATTTTATTTTTTTGTCAATATGTTGATGAACGTGAAAACTATTCCCAACGCGAAGAAGACCGAGATTGTTGGTTGGGAAGGCACGGCTTTGAAGATAAGGATTGCCGCGCCAGCGACTGAAGGGAGGGCGAATAAAGAACTTCTGCGGTTTGTAGCCGAGCTTTGCGATTGCGCGCCGAGCGAGGTGGAGATTGTAAAAGGGCAGACAGCAAAGCTAAAGATACTGGATGTTCCTGTGATGCCGGAAGTCTAAAATCCTTCCAAATTTTTACCAAAAAAATGTAAACCGGTAGCCATGGTTTTTCCGGTTTGATATCATTTGGATATACTTGATTAAAATTTGATTATTATTCAAAAAGTATGAATGAAAAAATGTTTGCTCCCATGCCTCAAGAAAATCCGGAAGCAATAGATGCTTTTGCGGAGACACTTGCTCCCCCGCCCGAATCCACAGAGCCTACGCTTAGGCAAGCCGAGCCTCAGTTTACCGAAAATAAAACTTTAAGATCAGCGGAGGATTTTGATCTTCCCGTGGAATCAGGAGTGCGTGAAAAAATTCCGGACAGTTTTGCGGCGCGAGGTGAGGCTCCGGTGGAAGATGGTGTTAAAACCGAAGAGGTTTATGACATGAAAGAAAAGAGCGGAGTACCGGGTAATTTTAAGATGAGTGCCGTACCTTCTTACGAAATCAGCGCCATGGGCACTATTCCTTCGCCTGAAAACGCGGGCGCCCCCAGTGAACCCAGTGAAATTTCGCAAAGAGGTGTAGAGTCACAAGAAAAAAGAGATGATTTGGTAGAATTCATAGCAGAGGAAAAGGAGATGCCTAAAACTTTAAAAAGCGCAGGAGATGAAATGGACGAACAACAGGCTGCATAAAAAAATTATCCCCGTTTAAGCGGGGATTTTTGTTTAGCCTGCTACGAGCAAAGAATTGGAAAGGTCGCGTTCGCGGCCGTGGATCACGTTAATGGCTGTGATTACGTGGGTCGTTTCGGGAGGAAGGCTGAACTTATTAC
>CAYOMV010000031.1:0-14493 GCA_964405175.1 uncultured Gammaproteobacteria bacterium
AGTTCAACGGGGTTGCCGGTTACCGACCCGTCCATATCAAGAATTTTATTTGCCTGTTCGCGGTAACTGTCGCAATTTTTCAATACTTCATCACGAGTGAGCTTTTTGCGTACAGCGGACTTGTCGGTTGGGTCGCCGATCATGGCAGTAAAATCGCCAATAAGCAGGATGACTCGGTGCCCCATATTTTGCAGTTCGCGCAGTTTACGCATCGCTATAGCATGGCCCAAATGCAAAGCCGGACCGGTTGGATCTATACCCAAATAGGCGGTTAAGCGTTTGCCCGAAGACAGTGCTTTGGCAAAAGACGCCTGATTAGGATAGGTGTTTTCGGTGGCTCTTTCGAGAAATTTTGAGATTGACTCTTTGTCAGTATTAATCTTAGACATGCTGGAATAATAGCGAAATAGAGGGAAAATAGCAATAAATGCCAGATTCTTGAATTTAATAAGCTTATATAAAACAATGATTTCGCAGACATTCATGATTTCAAGGATAATGGCTCCGCTCTTTTGACTCAGACAGTTTACAAAATGGTTTTTTTATGGTTTGCTTGGAGGCGGAGGTAGCATGGATTTTTCGTACCTTACAAGCTGTGAAGATATTACAGAGGATGATTTCAGATCAGCCGCCGCAAGCAAGCGGAATACGGAAATATTTTTGCAAAAGATCGAAGCTCTTGCCCGCCCCGGTTCAGGCGTTGGTAAAGTTATGTTTTTCTTCGCGCGGGTTGCCTTGCGCAATGAAGAGCTGGAGGGTACCGCCAAGCACATATATCAAGACCTGGCTTTGCAGGTAACACGCAGCCGGCGAAATAGGACATTGTTTGAAATCCGCTTGATGCACGATGTGGGCGGGATTTACGAACAGTTGTATAAGGTAACCGTCTGGTGCGCCTTTGAGGAGTTATTGCAGGCCGCGCGAGACTCCGAAAACATGAAACCGTTTATTTGCCTGGACGCGCGTGAGGATTTTTTGCTACTGGAGGCAACCGGAGCAGAGCGCATGAATTCACTAGCTCCCCCGGCATACGCGGAAGCGGACGCGCGGTATCGAGAGCTGGAAGCGGCAGGTATGCTAAAGCCAAGCCAAATGATTCCTACAATCCCGCCTCCTGATGACGTACCCGAGGATCCGGAGCTTATGCTGGCAGACGCGATTGTTACACCCGATCCCAAGCCAAAAACAGATGATCGTCCGATAAGCGACAGAATGCTGGATGCTCAGCTAAGAGGCGAGCCTTTTACGTCTCTGGTGATGGACGGGGAGCCCGAACTTGAGCCCGACAAGCCGCCAAGCGGGATTCTGCACGCTATCGTGGAGCCAAGCCACAACCCCCCGCCCCGGAAAAGATTCGATTCTTGGGCGGAGGAAGCGGAGTATTTGGCAGGGCGTGAACCAAGCTTGCCCGATGAGCCCTTGGATCGCACCACGACCGCGGATGAAGATATGGCACGCGCTATTGGCAGGATATCTTTAACCAAGGTGCGCGCCAGCGATCTGCCTTACTCAAAAAGGCCGGATACTGTTAGGCCTCCGGGTGATAATGACCCACGGACCGATCCGGACATGAAAACATTACCCGAGGATTCTGACTCGGAGCAGACAAATCTTGATGACGGTTGGGATGATGTCTTGCCGATTGTTTACCCGAAAAGAAAAAAGAATGACCGTTGAGTGGACATTTCAGGATCTGAGAAAAACTTCGAAAGTTTCTTATCAGGAGGCTTTGATAGAGCCTCACGAAGACTTTTAAAACGAGCCATTTGCTCGCTTTTTTAATTTGAATTTTTTATGTGCTATAATGCTTTTGCTTTGGCAATGGTGCCAAAGTTTGTTCTTTAAACCGGAGGCAACCGTATGCTTTTCCCCGAGCCAACTTCTTGCCGCGACCTTAGCGAAGAGCTGTTTGCTTTTTACAGCCAATCTGCGGATCTGGCGACGCGGTTGCTGGATCACATGTCCAGGCTGTCCTCGCCTTATGATTGCGAAGCGCATATTCTTTCGTTCTTTTCGAGGATTGTGATGAGAATTTGGTTGCCCGGAAACGTGAGCCTCACGATTATTCCTATTGAGACTTACACCGCCTGTTTTACTCTCGCTACCGAGCCGGATGATGATGACCCGGAGATTATCTATCAAAATAACTTCCAGGTAAGCATGAATACCATCCTCGAGATACTTTCGGTTAGCAATTCCTTGCTTCCGTTTGTGCTGGAAGGCTGTTCTCCGGGAAAGGTGGTGCTTTCAGCAACCGTGAACAAGCGCCGTAATACCCTTCCTCCTTCGGCCTTCACTTATGCGGACGCGGAAATCGGCAGCGATCATCCCGAGAATTTGACTTTGATGGCACAAACCGTGATCGCGAATAATCTTTCCAATACAGGCGTATATCTAAGGCCGCCGCCGGTTGGGCATTTGGTTGCCGTGCTAAGCACGACCGAAGAATTGCCCTACACGGAATCAAAAACTTTAAAACCAAGACTATAAACCTAAACAAAAACGAGCCATTTGGCCCGCTTTTTTTTAAATCTAAATTATCCTCGATTTTTTTGGGTTGCTCCTTCTATATCAACCAATTAATGACAATTGTTTTTTAAGTGCTTCTTGTTTTTTCTTTGCTTCCTCCAGTTTATCTCTCATGCCGGATACAACATGTTCAGGAGCTTTAGAGACAAACTCTGTATTGGCAAGTTTTACTTCGGTGGACTTGATGTAGGGCACGAGGTCGTCGATCTCTTTTTGGAGTTTGGCTTTTTCAGCTTCCACATCGATGGCGCCGGCCAGGTTTAAGCCGATTGCCATTGTGCCGGAGACGTCTGCCGCCCAACCTTCGGAGATAGCTTCTGTGAGTTCGATTTTTTCTGCGCGTGCGAGTGATTTGACGACCTCGGTGTTATCTTCGATAAGCCGGCACTGAGTTTGGTCGGCGACGATTGCGAATTCTACTTTTTTTGCAGCTTCCACGTTTTGTTCGGAACGCAAGCGGCGAAGGTCGGTGATAAGAGTTCTGAGTAACTCGAAATCCCCTACATCCCCTTTGACAGGGGGGCTGTTTTCTTGTCCCTCCCTTGTCAAAGGGAGGTTAGGAGGGATTTGACCTGGCCATTCGGCAACGATTAGTTGATCTTTATTGAATTGGCTCCAGATGTGCTCGGTGACAAAAGGCATAAAAGGGTGCCAGAGCTTGAGAATAGTGCGCAGGATATGCAGGAGAATTTCGGATTTACTACCTTCGACTTTGGCAATTTCCAAGTACCAATCAGCAAGATCGCCCCATGTAAAATCACGGAGCTCTTCGCCTGCCGGAGAGAATTGATAATTTTCTAACTTGTTTGTGACCGATGCCGTAACTTCATCCAGGCGGGAGAGGATCCACTTATCCGCAAGCGTTCGTATTTCGTATTTTCCTCCTTCGCCAAGGCTTCGGTGGGCAGGCGTATTTCGTATATCGCCGTCCTCAATGTTCGTAAGAATAAAGCGGGAGATGTTCCAGAGTTTGTTGGCAAAATTACGTCCACTTTCTATCTTTTCAGTGTAATAACGCGAGTCATTGCCCGGTGAAATACCAAAAAGTAAGCTGATGCGGAGTGCGTCGGAACCGTATTCTTCCACGACTTCAACCGGATCAATACCATTACCGGATGATTTGGAAAGTGTCTTACCATCTTTATCGCGTAAAATACCGTGCAGATATACATCGTAAAACGGTATGTCGTTAAATAGATACGTACTCATTAAAACCATGCGCATGAGCCAGAGATATCTAATTTCATAACCCATCTGCATCCAAGCGGTTGGATGATAAGTTTTTAAATCCTCAGTTTCATTGGGCCATCCCAAAGTTGAAAAAGTCCAAGAACCGGAAGAGAACCAAGTGTCGAGCGTGTCCGGATCTTGCTCCCAGCCCTCGCCCGGCGTTTCAATGCTGAATTTTATTTCTTCGCCTTTGTACCACATGGGAATACGATGTCCCCACCAAATTTGTCGCGAAAGACACCAATCTCTAAGGTTGTCGACGCGATCCAAATATTCCTTGGTTATTCGTTCGGGAGTGATGTTAACCTTTTTATTTTTATCGCCATCAAGTCCCGTGGTTACAGTCTCACGCATCAGATCACGCAAGCTTTTACCGCGACCCGGAATTTCTTTGGATACATTAAGCCACCATTGGGTTTTGGGTATCACCTCGATAACATCACCGTAGCGTTCATGAGTACCGACCGATTGGTCAATCTCTTCTTCTTTTATAAGAAGATCGTTGTCTTTCAGGTAATCTACGAATTTTTCTCTTGCCTCTTCGGCGGTCAATCCGGCGTAAGCGCTCCCGGCTTCTTCGGTCATCTTTCCGTCCTCACCGATAACAGGGATAATATTGATTGGGTCTCCTTTGGCTTTTTGTTTTTCGTACATGGCAAAGTCGACCGGTGAATGCGCCGGGGTAACGCCGACCGCTCCGGTTCCAAATTTTGGATCAACTTCTTCGTCGGCGATGATTTTTATTTCCAATGGCTTTGCGGCGCCTACATCTACCGTGATGGTTTGGCCGATATATTGCTTATAGCGATCGTCATTTGGATGAACCGCAACGGCTGTGTCGCCAAGTTTTGTTTCGGGACGAGTTGTGGCGATTATTATTGGGAAATCTTTGCCGTATTTAAATGTATAAAATTTTGCTTTGCGGTCAACATAAATTATTTCATCATCCGAACAAGTTGATTGTCCTTTAATTGTCCAGTTAACCACTCGATACCCCCTGTAAATGAGACCGTCCTCGTACATGCGTTTAAATAATTCATTGACGGCTTTGTTCCGTTCTTCGTCGAATGTGTATGCCAAACGCGACCAATCACAGCTGGTTCCGACTTTACGGATTTGACTAATGATGGTTGATTTAGATTCTTCGGCATATTCTCGAATTTTTTCCAAAAGCTTTTCTCGGCCCAATTCTTCGCGAGGATATTCTATTCCTTCAGCCATAAGCAACTTTTCCACCTTGGCCTGTGTGGCGATGGCAGCGTGGTCAGTACCAGGCACGATGAGCGCGCGCTTGCCTTGCATACGCTCGAAACGAACCATGGTGTCCATAAGAGCGTTTTCCAAAGCATGACCCAAATGAAGAACGCCTGTGACGTTTGGGGGCGGCATGGAGATGCAATAAGGCGCACCGGATTGATTCCGCTCCGGTAATGTATCCGGATTAAAATAACCGGATTCTTCCCAGCGCTGGTAGATTTTATCTTCCACTTCTTTGGCTTCGTAGGCTTTTGGCAGATCTTTGAAATTCATACCTTGATTCGCTTGATTAAAGGATTAACTTGATTCTATGTTTTTCAGTAAAAAAATAGCAGATGGACTAGGTTTACGATAACGATATTACGGGAATGTGGGTAAATTATCAAGTTTTGAATAAAAAAAGAGCCTCGAATAGTTCGAGAGCCCAAGTGGACATAACTCGTCAGAGTTTTTTCAAATATGAGAGAATCAGCCGATATCGTAGTATGGGTCGCCTTGGTCGTCGAGCTTGATGTCGTCGCCCAAGTCGTCCCAGGCTTCGGGCGGCTCGCTGATGTGGTACTCCACACCGTCGCCAAACAGCTCCTCGCGCTCGTCGACCCCGCGTTCCACTGCACGGCCAGGAGCCGGAGTTTTGTCCCGAAACATGCGCGACACAAAACAAGCATCGGCCACTGCATCTCTTTGACTCATTACTTATTCTCCTTCTTTGGGAGTTTATTGATTAGAGATCCGTTTTGAAGCAAGACATTTCCTGCGCCAAAATGGACGCCCGAGCTTGAGATGCTCAGGCGAAGTAACCCGAAGGGATTCGCCCTGTCATGCGACGGGGCGTCCGGTCGGATGACCGGACGAACCCTTAATGCCTTACGGCCCGCAGGTTTTAAGCCCGCTGCGTATGCCATTCCGCCACGGGGCCGTCAACTCCGATAAGGAGCCGCAAAAGTCTACCTGGATGCTTAAGATAGTTTACGCCAGGCATCTACCGCCTCTTCGTATGACGCATATGCCGACTTGCTTAGCTCTAGAGGTCTTGGTAGGGCTTTGCTATCAATTGCATGCAGGGCGTATACCGGGCCAAAGCCTTCTGTTTCAGAAATATGCACCGTAGCGCCAAAGCGCTTTATGAGCATATCAACCACATCTTCCACATCTTCCGCTGTTCCACAGATGCCGCTAACAACTTTCCAACTACCCCAAGGAGTCCAGAGTTTGGAAGGTCCTCCGTAGTATAGCTCCAAAAAGAAGCCCGATGCTGTCTGATTGTAATAAGGATTTGCCGGTTGTCTGCGCCTATCGCTAAAGCATTCTTCATTCAGAGCTTTTGTGAGTTGCTCGAAGATGCAATTGGCGACTTCATGAGCGAGGGCGAAGCACTCAGCGTCATCCAACGAGCAAAGCCTCTGAGTTTCTTTTGAGATTTGCTCACATTTTTCTTTTACTGGCGAGACAAGCCTGAGTCCCAAACCTTCACCTTCTGATGCAGCCAGAATAACCAGACGAACATCCTTGGGAATACTCATGTCCGATTCGATGAGTTTGAGATCCTTCAGGATATCACCTGTGTCAGCAAAAAGCTCGTGCTTGGGATTGCGAGCAAGAGAAACAAGCTCAATGAAGGCGATCGGTTGTTTTTTGAGCAGTTCCTGCAGCGTGAGATAGATCACGCTGACAATCGGTGCAAACAATTCTTCTCCACTTTTGAGAACTACGGTATTTTCCATTGACGCACTCCTTTTGTTTTCGACGTACAGAGATTTAAATATAATTGCTATACAAACACAAAATTTTATTTCTGTCAATATATTTTGACGTATTTGCTTGTTTTTTTAGGTAAAATGAGCCAAAATTAATAATATGTCAAACCGTTGACATAAAAGTGATTTAGAGGTAACCTATCCCATTCCCTAGAGCAGCCTCATGCACTAAGGTATTCAAATATTTCCCAAATCTAACCAAGAAACAAATCTCACCAAACTTAAGTTTGAAGTCTGTATCTTGTATCTTGGTAGATATTTGGTAAATGTTTAATTAAGTATGGCCTATCAAGGATATGAACAAGCAACCGAGGCTATAAAACGCGCCAAGCGGACACTCGTAGTTGCACCGGAAAATCCAACAGCTGACATGGCGGCCGCCATGGCGGGGCTTTTGGCGTATCTGAAGGCGCATGGTTTTGAGGCGGATGCTTACTCCCCTAATTTAAATATCGAAAAATTGCCGGGTTATTTACCCATGAAAGAATCACTCTTGCCGCAATTGAGCGGTATGAGAGATTTTAGGATCTCATTAAATGTTGACCAGGTGCCTGTATCCGAATTGGCTTATGACGTTAAAGACGGTAAGTTGGATATAATTTTAACCCCCAAACAAGGAGAATGGAGCGCCCATGATTTGAGTTTTCACCAGGGCGAGGACAGATATGATTTGATTATTGCTTTGGGGTGCTACGACAGAAACATGCTTTCTGAAGCATTTCCCAATCATGCTGATTTTGTATATCGCGTGCCGGTTATAAATATCGACCATGACGCCAAGAACGAACATTGGGCCGCGATTAACTTGGTGGATATGACGGCCGGCTCGATTACCGAGGTCTTGCAAGGATGGTTCGCGGATTGGAATGAGTCTAAGATCGACGATAAGATTGCTACCGCGCTTATGGCGGGAATGATTTGGAAAACACAATCTTTTAAGTCGGCCGGAGTTACACCGAAAACTCTTGAAAGAGCTTCCAAACTCATCGCTTTAGGTGCGGATCGTGAACAAGTGGTTCAACAGTTATGGCGCACAAGAAACGTGAGTACGCTTAAGCTTTGGGGCCGCGCGCTTTCCAGGTTGGAGCAAGATTCGGAGCTTGGAATTATCTGGACCAGCTTGAGCAAGCAAGACATTATTGAGACCGGAACAACAGAGGCAAAGTTGGATGAGCTGGTGCAAGAACTTATTTCTTACGCTCCGGACGCAAAGTTAATAGCGATTTTTGTTGAGCAAGACGCGGAGAATACGCGCGCTGCCATTTTTGCTGAAGCGCCTCATGATGCCAAAATGCTTAGCAGAGCTTTAGGCTTAGATGGAAACAAAGACAAAGCGAGCGGAGCGATAGCCAAGCCGGTTGTAGAGGCGAAGGAACATGCCATAACTACGCTCAGACAGAGTCTTCGCAAAAACCAATAACCAACAAAACAATCACCAATCAATGTTAAATGCCCGAATAACCAATTGGTGATTTTTTGATCGGTGATTGGTTATTCATTGGTTATTGGTCTTCGACTCCGAGGTCGCTCAGACTCGAGGAGTGCTTGGTGATTGGCTATTCTCTGCCTCATTGCTTCTTCGAGCACAACAGCGGCAGCGACGGAGACGTTTAGAGATTGTACAAAGCCGCGCATTGGGATAGTGATGATGTGATCTGCGAGTGATTTTAGTTCTGAGCTGATGCCCTGAGTTTCGTTGCTGATAATGATTGCCGCGGGCTTGGCTAAATCATATTCGAAATGCGGTTTGCCTTTTGGATCCAGAGCGGTAGCGTAGATGGTGATATTGCGTGATCTGATATCCGCGATGCAATCCGGAATTGATGTCCACTTGTAAATGTTTAACCACTTGGTTGCAGATGCGGCCGAATCTGACCTGATTTCTTTGAGTCGAGGGGGCTTACCTTCAGTATAAAGAAGGTGAACCGCGCCAACACCCACAGCATCACAGGTACGTAAAATGGCACCAATATTATGAGGGTCGTCGACGTTATCGATAATGACTTCTAAATCCTGCCAGCGATTAGCAAGCATTTTTTCGATTCGCTCTTCTCTGGTGCCGCCAAGTGGCGATATTCGGGCGTGTTTATTGTGCTTAATCGACATATAACTTGATTAGCAGGATTAGCAGGATTGTAACTTGGTTGTTACCCTGAAAATCAGCGTAAATAAAAGGATGGCGGGTGAGATCTCGAACGGTATCCTCGCCAGAACACGTTCGTAGAACTCGCCCGCCATCCCTGAATATGTAGAGAATAGCAAAAGCGGTAAAAATTGGCAATTCAGTTATTCACCGCCTATTTTTAGCATGTTTTCTTAATTCAAAGGTGGAAATACTGAATCCGGAGTTACATTGGGGCCATCTTGGTTGGCGCGAAAAAGCCCTTCCATATCGCGCTCCATGGCATCAATTCGATTTTCCAGCCTTTCGATTTTGTTTAAAATTTGTTCGGTTGAGTTTTCGACCAGTTGTTTTTCTGTTTCTTGATTTTGAGCGTTAGCCGCGTGATATGCAATAGTGCCAGTAAGTACCACAGCGAGACCTGCGATTATTACTGCCGGCCAAACGTGAGAAATACCACGGGCCGCGTGTAAAATATGGTGGTCGCGGATGTGCGTGGTTGGGCCGATATAACGTACACGGCATTGATCCGAGCAATAAGAATGCCCGCATGGGGATGCGGTGTTTGCGGATTTAGTGCGTTTTCTTACTACTCTTTTTTTGGTTGTCTTTTTTGTCATAATGAAGGGCACGATTATTATAACACAACTGCAAACATCAACAAATATATTATAGAATAAATTATAAATTGATGATATGACTATACTGTGCGATAAATATCCACATTGATAAAAAGATAATAGACGGCGCATTTATTAGTAATTGACTTTTAGCGATAGATTGAGTAGTATCATTTCAATCAAGGACGTTTAGCTCAGTTGGTTAGAGCGTTCGATTCACATTCGAAAGGTCGGAGGTTCGAATCCTCCAACGTCCACCAGGCAAAAAACTCGCTATATGCGAGTTTTTTGTAACTTCTAACTACTAACTTCTAAATTCTAACTACTAAAAACCAACGTCTAACGTCGAACGGTGAAGGGCAGAGATAAATAACAATTAACAAATAATAAATAACAAAGCTAATACTGAACGGTCTTGCGTTTGTCACGAGAATCCGTTCATCACGACTTGAACGTCGAACTAGGAACTTCTAGAAGCTAGTAGCTAATAAAATTGTTAAATTCTAATTTCTAACTGCAATCACTTACTTGTTTTCGGGGTATAAACATCCAAATATTTTTCGATCATCAAGCCATCATGCCAAACGCGGGCCGGGATAGAATCCATGCCCGGGACCTCGAGGCGCATACTAAGCCCGGATATCATTGATAGAGCATTGGCGAATCTTATGTAGTTTATGACATTTAAAGTATTTGCCTTGGTGCGGACATCGATCGGTTGATCATGTTTAATCATCAGTGATGCTTTACGGATGAGATCGAAGTTTAATTCAGGAGGCGACAGAGCATCCATTAAAAAAGCACTCCATGCGTTTAATTCGTTTTTAAAAAACATTACATTCCCACCGCCGGCCATATCGATTATTTCATTCGTATCCACCGAATAGCGCATGGCTCTTTTTATATAATCTATTAGAGCGGCTTGAAAGCTTTCATCTTTTTTGGAAAGTTCAATGATCTGTTTTAACGATGGATAGATGTTTTGTATTATTTTGGCGCGCGCTTCCGGGTTAACAGGTCCGATGGATCGCGCGGTTGCCAAGAGCCTGTGGCCTTCGGCGTAATTTTCGAGGCTTATCGTGCGATTCAATTCGGCGTAACTGGAGTAGAGATCGATTCTTTTATCTTTTTCGGGCAGGGTGATTTTATGTTGAAGGGTACACAAAACCGACAAGAATTTTGGGATTTTAAGGTTTTTAGGTATTTCGATGTTACGGTCGCGGAGAACAGCTTTGACCACTTTAGCGCTAATTGGAATTTCTTTGACGCAAACTATTTCTGTGGGGACTTGCCCGGGCAAGAAGTATGACTGCAGACGCTTGATCCTTGCCGAATGGTCCGTTGCCTTGGTTTTTATCGTGTTAACGGATTTGGCGATTTCGTCCTCTCCGCGTGATTGAGCATATAAAACAGCAAGACTTTCTATAAAATCCACCTTGAGTATGTAATTAGGAAAACGTAAATCCTCAAACACTATATGCTCTCCGCCTTTACCGATAAGATGGAGAATATGTGGCAAAACCCTGCATTCATCCGAGGCTTGCATTACCAAGTCATGGCCGAATTCATCCAAAGCAGTCTCCAATTCTTTTGGAGAGGGGCGCGATGAAAGCTTTGCCGATGTGTTTTGAGGCAGAGGCTGTGCTGCTGTTTTTTTTGTTTTTACCGCCGAATTAATCATGGCCACATTATAACATGTTCGGCATTTAAAACCGCTATCAGAGCATGACTCCTTTAGCGTAGAAATTTTACGAAATAAAAACCCCCAGGGTGTAGCTGAGGGTTATTGGATTCTTTCAGTTGATTACAGGACTGCTTCTTTAGCTGCCTTGGCAACGCGGAATTTTACAACTGTTTTTGCCGGGATTTTGATGGATTCACCGGTGGCGGGGTTGCGGCCCATACGAGCTTTACGGTTTACTTTAACAAGCTTGCCGATACCCGGAAGGGTGAACTCGCCGTTTTTCTTAACTTCTTTGTAAGCCATCTCGGTTAATTCGTCCATAAGAGATGTTACATCTTTTTTGGACATACCGCATTTTTCAGAAAGAGTGGCCAACATTTGAGATTTGGTCATTTTTGGCATAGATTTGTACAATTAGTAATTAAATATGAATTATTTTCATGTAGCATGTATCATGTAGCTTGTAACATTGTGTGACTTTGTTACATGTTACGTGTTATATGATATGTGTGTAAGTATACTTGAGTATAATTTAGCACGCAAGCATTTTGGCCAATAAAATCAAGGGTTTGAGGCATGGACTGTGGAAAACCCCGGTAAAAGTAAAGCTTTTTGACAATAAATCTGGCAGTGTTAAGATAAATTTGTTCTTTTTACGGGAGGTGAAAATGGCCACTCTGACATGGAAATGCATGCATTGTGAGTGGGCGGGGCACTCTTCTGAGATAATTTACGAAAACGGATCAGCTCTATGTCCCAAATGCGGTGATGAAGATGTTTTTCCACAAAGACACTTCCTCTGCCTGCAGTGCGGCTATAAAGCCGAACAATTTGAGTTCTTTCCAGAGCTATCGGCTGATTCAGACCCCGAAGAAGATCTAGTGGAACTGTATTATATGAAGGATCCCATTCTTCATCACAGACCTTCAGACGACGAAGAATGCGAATCTTATAAATGGATACAAATCAGATAAACTTTTACCAGCTTTAAGCTGGATTTTTATTATAAAAAGGCCCGCATTGCAGGCCGAGTCTGAGTTAGGAAGCGGTTTTTTGAGGCCGAAATTCGGTTTCTTTTTTACTAGCCCATCTTGAGAGCCATTCCAAATTTCGACTATACGCCGCCAACCAATTGCCATTACGGTCTAGAGAACCCGGAAGAGGCCAGATTTTTTTGCCTTTTTGTTTGATCGTTTCAGGCCCCGTGTTCCTGTTATTCTCTCCTTTCATTGCCCACACCGAGCCTTTTTCATAGTAGACTCTGAATGGGGTTGGTAACATTTTCGCTTTTACTTCAGTAATCTCCGAAGTTGCGATTTGTTGAATGAGCGTATGGTATCGGTATTTTCCGTCTTGGGTGTCAGCTGCGATAATACAGATGAACATTCCCTTTGTTTGGTTTTCTTGCATAATTACCCCCATATTTTTAGTATGTCATTTTGTTAGTTTTTGTCAATACTTGATTGTTTATAAAAAATATGAGATAACTATGCCACATCGGGCTATAGGTCTCCTACGGCGACTAAACTCCGTTGGCTAGCGGTAGCCGATGGCTACCATGGGGTGCTCTTAATAAACCTACAAAAAATAATCATCTATCAAGTCGGGCTATAGCGCAGTTGGCTAGCGCGCACGCATGGGGTGCGTGAGGTCGTGAGTTCAAGTCTCACTAGCCCGACCACCGATCAGTATCACTGGTCGGCCCGACTTGATGGAGGATGGCAAATCAAAATATTTTGTTTACGTCTTGCGGAGCCTTAAGACGAATTATCGTTATATCGGGCAAACCAATGATTTAGAGAGACGGCTAAAAGAACACAATGAAGGATTAACCAAATCTATTAGATATCAAATCCCTTTTGTACTTGTAAGGGTTGAAGAATATAATACACGCTCCGAGGCAATGAAGCGGGAGAAATGGTTGAAATCTGGAGTGGGGCGAGAATGGTTGGATAATCAAGAGAGGTGAGGTCGTGGTCGCCGCGGCGACCACTAGCCCGACCACCGATCAGTATCACTGGTCGGCCCGACTTGATGGAGGATGGCAAATCAAAAATATTTTGTTTAGGTTATGCTGACTTGTGGCGAGCGGTTGTTTGACGCTTTTTTTTATTAAGAGTATCTGTTAAAATTGGCGCGAGGAGAAAATCATGAACGTGAAAAGTTCAGGAATACGTTTAAAAAAACGTGCAGCTCCTTTCCAAACACTTGCTGAATTTTGTAATGCGATTCTAAGGAACGCTGAAATAAATATGGCATGCTATTCAGATCATCTCTGTAAACCCGGGTGGGTATCGGTTTACTTGCGCAACGCAAACACTGAGGCGGGCTATAACGGCGGAACGATCACCTTAGAAGCCTTTAACGAACTGCGTGCATGGGCATCACAACTAAAAGACCGCCAAATTGTTTTTAGCGGCAAACTCGTCAAAAAAGCCTCCTAATGCTCATGGGAGGATTTTTTATTTAAAAAAGCCTCGGGCGATGCCGAGTTGTGGTTTTTTTATACCAAAAAACCACCTTTTAGGTGGTTTTGTTGAACAACGAAATAGTGACCATCATCGGAAATACGCCGAAATGAGATGTCAGCCGAGTAAACTCGGTGATACATCATCGACCTCGGGTCTGCCTAACTAAACCTAAGTTTAATTTCGGCAGAATCGAATTTCCAACAAATGTTGGAGTTTCTCCCTAGAAAGGAGGTGATCCATCCACAGCTTCCGCTACGGATGCCTTGTTACGACTTCGTCCCTATCGCTGATCCTGCCTTCGTCCCCTTATCGGGGCCTTCGGGCATTACCAACTCTCTTGACGTGACGGGCGGTGAGTACAAGACCCGAGAACGTATTCACGGCACCATGGCTGATGCGCCGTTACTAGCGAATCCAACTTCATGAGGGCGAATTGCAGCCCTCAATCCGAACTGAGGCTAGGTTTGATGAGATTAGCTCCACCTTGCGGTTTGGCAACCCATTGTCCTAGTCATTGTAGCACGTGTGTAGCCCTGGACGTAAGAGCCATGCTGATTTGACGTCGTCCCCACCTTCCTCCCCGTTATCCGAGGCAGTCTCCCATGAACATTCAACATGGGACAGGGGTTTCGCTCGTTTCCCGACTTAACGGTACATCTCACGACACGAGCTGACGGCAACCATGCAGCACCTATATAGCACCCTCGAAGGCGGCCAATGTTTCCATCGGCTTGCAGCTACATTTCGAGCCCAGGTAAGGTTCCTCGCTTATCGTCGAATTAAACCACGTGCTCCACCGCTTGTGCGGGTCCCCGTCAATTCC
>CAYOMV010000032.1:0-14409 GCA_964405175.1 uncultured Gammaproteobacteria bacterium
TTTGTTGACAAGCATATCTCTATTTTAGCATAGAGTTTGCTAGTCTAGAGCCTTATTATTTATTTAATTAAACTCTTTTTCTTTGCATTGTCTAATTCCATATTAATTTTAAACCTTTCATCTGAAAATTTCTCTTCACTGATTTGTATATTAGGTTGTAGTACGTGATTAATTATCATTTTCCAAAAAGAAATTTTATATATATTACTGGATTTAAACCACATTTTCTCCCTCCATGCGTGCATTTTAATATTGTTTTTTGTAAGAAAATTGGTTATTTTTTCTTCACGTGTACTTAAATGATCTTTAAATGATTTAAGTTGCTCTTTATAATCATTAATTTCTAAAATGTTATCCGGTGTTATTCCTTCTTCACTCAATCGTATAGTTTCCAAGATTTTAGCATTCCAGTTGTTAAGCATCTTTTGATCCTCGTTGATTCTTTTTATATCTATTATTATTAAAAACCAATCTCTGACTAATTCTAAATCCGTCAGATTCATTGTAGCTTCTTCTCGTAATTGATAGTCCTCAAAAAATAAATAAGTAAATGTTTTATCATTAAGCAATTCGCAAAATCTATTAATTTTCAGCTTTTGTGTGTACATATCATTTAAATAGATATTACACAGCCTTTCAAGAAAAATCATTTCTCTGTAAGACGCAGAGCCGATCTGAAATCGCTTCCCATAATAAATGCCAGCAAAGCAACAAAAAGCCCCAGTAAAAAGATGAGTAAATCCATATTTCTACGCCACCCAAAGATTCTCCCCAAACAATCTGCGCAGGTTCCATTTGGCGGTTGTGTCTACGGCGCGTTCGAGGCAGATGAAACGGCGATCCTTGTAAGCTTCGAGCCCTTTGACTGTATCTTCGTGGATTGTTTCGTCTAAGCAGATTAGTGCTGTTTTAATGCTTTCATCTTTGCCAGCGTCGGCTGTATCCGCGATCTTCAGTACTTTGTTTTTCTTAAACTCTTTGATTGGTTCAGCTTTAAAGTTCAAATCAAAACCATCCTTTAATGCAATCTCAACCAACAGCTCATCAGCTTTGTACTCAAATAGGTGTGCTTGCTTTGCTTTGCTAAGATATGTTTCCCATGCTTTAGTCTTTTCTTCTTCGGTCATTTCAGGGTCTACTTCAAAAAGATTCTGGGGGAATAGAGATTTAGAGAGATGGAAAACTTTAAAACCTACATCTACATCGGATTTTTCCGCCTTTATCTTTTTACCCGCACGCTTCACGCGTTCAATAGTGATATCTGAAATAGTTTTGTAGCCTGCTTTATGCGCTTCGCTTTTATTATCTGTTTCTTCTGGTAATTGCACGAGTATGAATTTGCGGTTTCCACCATCTTGTTTGTTTAATTCCATGACGGCTTGTGCTGTTGTACCGGACCCGGCGAAGAAATCAAGGATAAGATCATCTTTTAGTAGTATTTGACCCGTAATAAATTTGATTAACTCTAGTGGTTTTGGAAAATCAAATAATTTCCTACCCTGAAAAATATCCATCAAAGATTTTGTTGAATTTTCAGTAGAAAACCAACCAAGTAAACTTACGATAGCCTTGGTTTCATTGGTGTATGAATTGAAAAATTTTTTTTGTCTTGGTAAGCCGTCGGTTTTTCTAGGGAATAGTATTAAATCATTTTCTATCATTTGTTGTACAGTTTCTTTTGAAAATGCCCAGTTTTGCGTGTATTCCTTTTTTGATTTGGGATTCGTAATGGTAAAAACATTATTTTGTTGACCTGTTGCTTTCATGCTTTCAGAACGCCACGGTCCTCTCGGATCATTATCTGGATTAGCAAAATCTTCTTCGTTCCTTTCAATACCTTTAAATTGGATATTTTCTATTCTTTTAGTATAACAAATTATGTATTCATGATTTGACATTACTAATGTCGTAGGTGGTACACCACGTGCTGCATTTTTAGTGTTCCAAATAAATGTTGTTAAAAAATTCTCCTCTCCAAATATTTCATCCATTAGTTTTCGGAGATTATGGACTTCGTTGTCGTCTATACTGACGAAGATTACGCCGTCGTCGCGGAGGAGGTTGCGGGCAAGCAGGAGGCGGCTTTGCATCATGGTGAGCCAATTGGAGTGGTAACGTCCTGCTGATTCGTTATTAGTGTCCATGCGCACGCCATCGTGAAAAACGCCATTTTGCTCCCAGTAGGCTTGTTTGGATTCGGAGTAGTCATCTGAATAAACGAAGTCATGACCCGTGTTGTATGGCGGATCGATGTAGATCATCTTAACCTTTTTGAAGTATGAGGCTTGGAGGAGTTTAAGGACTTCCAGGTTTTCGCCTTCGATGATTAGGTTTTTGGTAGTATCAAAATCAACACTTCGCTTTGTATCGGGAACCAAGCGCGCCTTGCTGGGTGTAAACGCAAAGCGTTTAGAGGCTGTTTTGCCTGCCCATTTAAACTCGTAGCGCTCGGATTCGGTTTTGTTATAGCCTTCAACTAAAGCTTTAAGCTCTTTCTCGCTTAAAGAGCCGTCTTCTTTGATGAGAGCGGGGTAGATAGCGCGGATTCCATCCAAAATCTCTTGGCGTGTATCAGGGCTGGTGGTAGAGATGTGGTTTACCTCTTTTTCATCTTTCTTTTTAGGCATATTCTTGGTTGTTAGTTGCTTGCTTAAAGTGTTCTATTGTATCAATTGGAGCCATATATTCTGTTAATCCTACCGCTTCAAAATGCTTCATAGCGCATTGTATCTTTAGCTTCTCATCTGGTGGTAAAGAGTCGATATTTATAGTTCCTTTGGTTTCGACAACATAGTAGTACTTTGTTTCTCTCCCTCCTTCATCCAGCGCCTTCTTTTCCATTACAATAGCCCAGTCAGGATGATGTTTGCCGATTGGTGTGGGAATGTAATACCAGTTTGGGAGCTTAAAGAACAAGCGAATTTGGCTATCTTTATCCAACTCTAAACCAAAGTTTTTCTCTATATCACTATCAACTCGCTCTTTATCGTACAACCCATGGTTAGGAGTATCGATTGTATTTTGGTATGTAGTATAAAGCTCTTCAAAAAGGGATTTATCGTGTTTGTCGTTAGTAGTTTCGTAGCGAACAACATTTACCAGCTCTCTATCTAAAACATGCTTAATACGTTCGATTGCTTCAGCCATAAAAGCAATGGGGTTTCTGGTAACCTTTTGCGGATTTTTGGCTTTTTGTAATATTTCGCGAACAGTATCCAAAGCTAGACCTGTTTGATCGGATATTTCGTTGATGGGATCCAGTGAAGCTTTAATGCCTTTGGCTGCTATTGGGTCAGCACTGCCTACATATTCGTTCCAGATCTCAATCGCATCCTCGCGCCCCAAAGAAGTGATTCGATTCAACTCAACATTGATGGTTGGGTCGGGTACTTGAACGCTCTTAACAACTTCAGCGCAAAGATTGATGATGCTTGGTTCATGAAAAGATACAGACCATTTTGTTTTTTTGGCTATACGTTTCCAGAACTCAGAAAAGTCGTTGCTTTCAAACTGGGCTTTATTGAGTTTAATTTTCTCAGGAGGTTGCTTGGCATTGCGCGGTTTAACGGTTTTAACACCCTCGCCGTACTCTTCGATTAACTCAGTTTGATATTGTTCGGCAAATTCTTGATAGCTTTGGTTGGCTATGACGGTTAAAAGATTGGTTTCTTCGCCTTCTTGCGTTTCGGGAAGATCACGCACCCGGTTACCGTCTTGATTAACACAAATACGCAAGCCACGGCCAATCTCTTGGCGTTTCTTGGTTGGGCTTTGAGTCTCGTTTAAAGTACAGATGTTAAATACGTTTGGATTGTCCCAACCAACTCCAAGAGCAGAGTGAGAGAAGATGAATTCAAGAGGTTCATCTAGCGACAACAATCTTTCTTTGTCCTTTAAAATCAATTGGTAGGCATCGCTGTTCTTTTTCATGGATGCCTCGCTGTCTGTCCATTCGCCATTGCCTGTTTTAGCAAAGTACCCGTTATGGATAGATTCAACACCTTCCGCATTTTTGCCGTAATGTTTTTTGTATAGTTCTTTATAGATCTTGATGAAAAGTGTTTTGATTAATCCAGCATCATCAACATAGTTTGCAACTTTATCGATGAAAAATAGCGAAAGTACTTTGATGCCCTTAGGATTTAATTTGTCTTTTTTAGCAAAATGCTTCTCGATAGAGCGTCGGATCTGTTCATCAAATATTTGTTCCTTATCGGTTCCCGTTTGTTCGCCCTTAATGAGCACTGCGCCACCTTTAAACTGCAACTTTACTTGGTTATCATTCATATCGCGCCATATTCTTTCTACAACCATATCGCGATATGCCGGGTTGTTGGTTTTTTGCTCCAAATTATCGTTGGCTTTAAGAGTGATGGTTTTAAATTTAAGGCCTTGATTTTGTACACGAACATTGACTGTCAATTTAGCCTGCGGTGGCTTTCTGCCGGCAAAAACAGCATCTTTAAAAACCAAAGATTCTACTATACCTTCGGATTTAACGGAAAAGACTTCAATCTTTTTAACCAATCCTTTATCGTAGGCTTCGGATGGTAAAAGGCGATAGATAACGTTTTTTGGCTCCGTGTGTGTTGCTGAATATCGTAACTTAAAAAGAGGATTGAGTTTAGCTAAGGCTTGCCTGGCGGCAGCTGTTCCCATGCCAACTTGTGGCTCGTCCATTATTACTATTGGGTAGGTTTGTTTAATGAGATCTATCATGCGCACACCGTGGGTTGTGTCGCGTTCTTGGGAAATGATGCGGTCTTCGGCATTAAAAGCTTGGATGTTCATCACCATTATTTGTAAAGTATTGGCCTCGCAGAAAGATTTTACCTGGGTAATCTTTTTACTGTCATAGGCAAAAAACTCGAATGGGGTTGAGTATAAATCTCGGAAATGATCTTTGGTGATTTTTAAAGTTTTAAGGGCACCCTCTTTTACCGGAATACTTGGCACCACAATGATGAACTTGTTTAATCCGTATCGGCGATTAAGCTCAAAGATCGTGCGCAAATATACATAAGTTTTACCGGTTCCTGTTTCCATTTCGATCGAAAAATCCATTTCTTCTGTTTTATGCGCATCAGATTCCGTGATTTGCCGTAAGTTAAGTACGTCATCCCGATTCTTTAAGATTCGTTCGGGGCTTAGCTTAAGGATATTGGCATGCACCTCGGCTAAAATTGTATCCCTGGGGTTTACCCTTGGCGCCCCCTCAAACAAACGAGTAACAGAATCAATGGCATCCAACTGATATTGCAAATTAGGCTCAAAATGGAGTTTCATAATACGCTACCAGTTTACGGTATAAGGTCGAATATATCAATTGGTTCTATTATTCCAAAACCCCGCCTTTGCCAGGCGGGGTTTTGGAATATTTTCAGTTTTTAGGAGCACCCACTCGTCGCGCCGCAGTTGAGGCATTTGTAGCACGCTCCGTTCCTTACCATCATACTTCCACATGTATCACACGCCGGGGCGTCGGATTGGTTGTCGAAAGTTGAGGTTAGGGTGGGTTGCATTTGCGGGGCTGTGGTGGGTTGGGCGTCTAGGAGGCTGGTTTGGGCGGAGTCTTCGGTTTTTACGGAGACGTCGCGGGGGATGTCTTCGATTTGGAGTTCGGCGGTGGCGCTGGTGTCTACGTTGATGCCGATGGCTCGGCGGTCTTCCGGGGAGAGGAATTTTAGGCCCAGCCAGCGGAAGATGTAGTCCACGATGGATTTGGCTACTCGGATGTTGGCGTTGGTGGTGAAGCCGGAGGGTTCAAAGCGGACGTGGGCGAATTTGTTGACTAAGATCTTGAGAGGTACGCCGTATTGGAGGCCGATGGAGACAGAGGTGCTAAAGACATCGAGCAATCCCGAAAGCACGCTCCCCTCTTTGCTCATGGTAACGAAGACTTCGCCCGGGGTGCCATCGTCGTAGAGGCCCACGGTGATGAAGCCTTTGTGCGGGCCGATTTGGAATTTGTGGGTGATGGATCGGCGTTCGTCGGGCAATCTTCTTCTGCGAGGGGTATAGGTTTGAGTCGCTTTTATCGGAGCTGTTGGGGCTTCTTCTTTTCGTATTTCGCTATTCGTATTACGTATTACGCTGTTTTCCGGTTGTTTGGCTTCGGGGTTTGGAGACGCGCCATTGGCGGCGTCTTTACCCTTGTCACCCTTCTTGAATGACTCCTTCGTCGTCGTAAGCGCTTGGACGCGTTTGGAGCCGTCGCGGTAGATGGCTATGGCTTTTAGGCCCAGGCGCCAGCCTTCCAGGTAGGCGTTCATCACGTCTTCCACCGTGGCGTCTGTGGGCATGTTTACGGTTTTGCTGATGGCGCCGGAGAGGAAGGGTTGGACGGCTCCCATCATGCGCAGGTGGCCCATGTAGTGGATGGTGCGCGTGCCTTTGGCGGCTTTGAAGGCGCAGTCAAATACAGGGAGATGTTCGTCGCTTAGGTGCGGGGCGCCTTCGATGGTGTCGTTTTTGTCGATCCAGTCGATAATGTCGCGGATTTGGCTTTCAGAGTATTTGAGGTGGTGCAAGGCTTCGGGGACGGTGTTGTTGACGATTTTCATCATTCCGCCGCCTACGAGCCATTTGTATTTAACAAGGGCGATATCCGGCTCGATGCCTGTGGTGTCGCAGTCCATTAAGAAAGCGATGGTGCCGGTTGGGGCAAGGACGGTGAGCTGGGCGTTTCGGTAGCCAAATTGTTCACCGCGGGAGATGGCGTCGTCCCAGGCGGTGCGGGCTCTGTCGAGAACGTGGGCGGGTACGCCGGATGAGTTGATGTTGTAGGCGGAGTCGCGATGCATGTTCATGACGCGCGTCATGGGCTCTTGGTTTTGTTGGTATCCGCCAAAGGCGCCGATTTTTTCGGCCACGCGGGCGGATTGGTCGTACCCAACGCCGGTCATGATGGATGTGATGGCGGCGGCCATGTTGCGGCCTTCGTCGGAGTCGTAGGGCAAGCCCATGGACATTAGAAGCGCGCCCAAGTTGGCATAGCCAAGGCCGATGGGGCGGTACATGTGGGAGTTGAATTCGATCGCGGGCGTGGGATATGAAGAATAGTCGATTACGATCTCTTGAGCGGTGGAGACGATGCGGATGATGTGTTCGTAGGCGTCTACGTCGAAACTTCCGTCTTCGGCGCGGCATTTCATTAGGTTGATGGATGCTAGGTTGCAGGCCGAGTCGTCTAAAAACATGTATTCAGAGCAAGGGTTGGAGCCTTTAATGCGGTCGGTGTTGGCGCAGGTGTGCCAGTTGTTGATGGTGGTGTCGTATTGCACGCCCGGGTCTCCGCATTGCCAGGCGGCTTCGCCGATTTCGTGGAAAAGCTCGCGGGCTTTGAATTTTTCGGCCGGTTCGCCGGTGGTGACAAATTTGGTCCAGAAATCGCCGTCTTCTTCTACGGCATTCATGAAAGTGTCGGTTAATCGAACGCTGTTGTTGGCGTTTTGGAAGAAGATGGATGAGTAGGCCTCGCCGTTAATTGAGCCGTCGTAGCCGGCATCGATAAGTGTGTGGGCTTTTTTCTCTTCTTTGGCTTTGCACCAAGTGAATTCTTGAATATCCGGGTGGTCGACGTTTAACATGACCATTTTGGCGGCACGGCGGGTTTTGCCTCCTGATTTGATAACACCGGCAAAAGCGTCAAAACCGCGCATGAAAGATACGGGGCCGGATGAAAGGCCGGATGAATTGGCCAAGCCTTCTTTGCTCGAGCGGAGGGATGAGAGGTTGGAGCCGGTGCCGGATCCGTATTTAAAGAGCATGCCTTCGGTTACGGCGAGCTGGAGGATGGAGCGCATGTCATCTTGGACTGAGTTGATGAAGCAGGCACTGCACTGCGGATGCGGGTTAACGCCAACATTAAACCAGACCGGAGAATTAAAAGCGGCTTTTTGATTAACTAAAATTGATGTAAGTTCGGCCTCGAATACTTCGGCATCTTTTTCGGTTTGGAAATAGCCTCCCTCTCGGCCCCAGGCGCTGATTGTTTGGGCGACGCGGTCTACCACTTGGCGCATGGAAGTTTCGCGTTCCGGGGTGTCCAGCTTACCGCGGAAGTATTTGGAGACGATGATGTTGGTGGCGGTTTGGGAATAGGTTTTAGGGACTTCTACTCCGAGCTGTTCAAAAACTTTAACGCCTTTTTCGTTGGTGATTACAGCGTCGCGGTGATCCCATTCCAATTCATCGTATGGATGCGTGCCTTCGCTTGTAAAAAAACGTTTTACTTTGATGCCATTGCCGTATTTCGGTCCCTGGCTTTTGCCTATGCTTTGGACCCTAAAAAGGATGTAATTGCGCGCAACCGGTATGAAATTGGTATTGATCAAAGCCGCGCCAACCACTTCGCGGACTTGTTCGGTGCCGGGAATCGTATGGCCGTCGAATTGCTCGTTTAGATTGTGCATTACATACGAATACACTTTGTCGATTTCCGGGGCTGATTTTTCGGCTTTAAAACCCGATGCTTCGAAAGCTTTTTTTAACGAGTTTTTTATCTTATCGGCTCTAAAACTATCAATACGGCCATCACGACGGCGGATGGACTTGATGGATTTTAGATAAGCGGTAACAGCATCAGTGTTAACCGTGGCTTGGGCTGTTTGCCCGGCTTTAAAATTGTCCTGTGGTTGCATAGGCTTAAAGTTACGTTTATCACGCAAATCCGTTTGTAACGAGTTGTACCAAATATTCTGTGTAACTCGTTATGAACGTTATAAACGTGATGAGCGTAGCGCATTATTTCCGGTTGTTCTTTTGTACCAGAGGGATGTCTGATACAAGCGCGTTTATAGAACAAACTGCGGAATATTTAATTTTGATTTAAACGGTGATTAATCGCCTGCGGGGATCGCGTTGATTTTGACGCGAAGAAAGCAGACGAAACATCATCGCAGCTTTTAGTTGCGACGTGGTTGTAGCCACCCGACCACAACATGTTGTGGTCTAAATAGAATTATACCACAAGATGTTGTGTTCAACCGCAGTTGATTGGGGATAAGATTACGCGAAGCGTAATCTACCATAAATTACCAATTACCGATTACCAATTAACGATTTATGTATCCCTAACGGGATATTATTTTAAAATGTCGCGTAAGCGACTCCTTAATTGGTAATCGGTAATTGGTAATCGGTAATTTGTTAAAGTCCGAGTGAGAGGTTTATTTGAGGAGCGTCTTTTTTTTCGGCGGGCATTATGGGGAGGGTTACTTCTTGTTTTTCGCCCAGTTTGTTGAAGTAGTAAATTTTTTTCTCGGTGAGGGCTTTTTCGTATACGTCTTTGGTAACTTTGACGTCTTGCAGGCAGTAATCACGGAGCTTATCTATTTCGCCGTTGCGCCAAAATTCTACGGCTTGCAGGCCGTGCCCGCTCTTCCCTATTCCCAGTGTGGCATGTGCCACATCATCCAATTTTACCCTGTGGCCGATGCGCTTTTCGATCTCTACCATGATATCGATGGTAGGGAGTTTCATGATATCACCCGTGTAATAAGTTTGCATACAGGGGTAATCAAAGCCAAACAGGTTGTAACCGATGATTCGGCTGGAGCGTTCCAATCGAGGCCAAAGCTTGGGCAGGTCTTCTTCCAAGAAAGATTCGTAGGTATCCGTCTCGTAGAAATAGACGCCTACGAGTGAGATTTTCAGCAAAGACGCCTGATAAGCGCCTACGTCTTGAAAAGTATTTTGGGTTTCGATATCTAAGACTATTTCATCACGCATATTCTTTATAGCTACTAGCTTCTAGCTACTAGCTACTAGCTTGTAGCTAATAGCAACCTCTAGAGGCTGGCGGCTAGAGGTTGTTCGATAGTGCTTAATTTAGCATAAGGCGGTTTAGAATGCGATATGTGGACAATTATGTATTAAAAACTCCTCCCCCATCACACCTGGGGATTTTTTATTTGACACAATGTTTTGTGGTGTTATTCTTAAATTAAGAGGGGGGCAAACAAATGGTTCAGTCAAAAATGGCAGAATTAAGAGAAATCGAGCTCATAAATGATTTTATAAGGGAGGTTTTGGAGATCAATGATCCCAAAATAAGATCTGCTGTTTTTGATGTTCTGACAAAAATGTACATTTTTGCTTACTTGGTGCCGGGAGGCACAGAGTATCAGTTGCAATTTGCAGAGTTTAAACGATCTGTTTTGGTATTAATCGGTTTATTGCAAGGATCTGTGATTGTATGTCCTGAATACTTGCGGAAAATCGCCAATACTAACATGCCGGATGCGGATTTGATTGATTTTGCAATACGAAATAAGGGGCAATTCTTAAAATTGGTTGAATCAACTATACCGGGTTAATAAAGCTTTATCAGCCTTTCTAGGCTTTTTTAGTTTGTGTAATTCGCACCTATAATCAAATAATCACTCTTATCTTTTAATGGCATTACACGGCAGGCAGGCTTTTTACCTCGATGATAATTGCGCATTTTGCCCATAGCGTGGCTCCAGGCATCAAAGGTTTGCGCCAGTGAGCCGCAAATTGCCACACAGTTTGGTTCGTACAGTGTGTCGAGATTGGCTAAGAGGGCGCCCATATTGGCTCCGAATTCCACAAAAACATCGGCTGAAGAGGCATCGTGTTGAATTTCATTATATGTTTTTAGGCCGGATTGGCCGGTCTTTTTTAGGAAGAAGTGATTGGAACAAAAATCTTGCAAGTACCTGCTCCGATGCGGTTCGCTTATGGCTTCGTGGAAATCGGCGACCAATCTATCTAAATTTCTTTCGTGGATAGTGACTTCTTTATTTTTATAGATTACCGCGAGATTGATGGAGCTGCCTATTTCCAAGAGCAAATAAGTTCCCTTTTTTTTGAATGTTCCCCTTTCCGCTTCAAAACGCGCTCGAGCCATAAGTGAGCTGACCTGATTTTTGGTGAGTTTCCATTTTTCCGAGTTTGGGTATATGCCGGGTTCCGGGAGAATTGCGATAGAATCTGCTTTTAATTTCATTTCTTGATCAATGCGGGATATTTCGTTTTTAAAACCGGCTTGTGTTTTACCTGAAACCGGGAACAATCCCAATACAACCATTTTTTTGTTATCTTGAATGGTAGCGGCTTTGATGGCGTCTTTTTGGACTTGGAAAACAATTTTTTTCATATAATTTTATGACTATAAAAGATGGATACTAAACACGGAATTCCTTTTAGAGTTCAGTGGCCAGCATCGTGAGTCCGGCGATTTTTGACAGTATTAGTTATTAAATAGGTTTTTTGCTTCGTTCCAGAATTCGGGCTGATTGTGAGCTTCTTTCATGTAATACCACCACTCTACTCCCCAAAAATCTATACGTGGTACGCCCATTTTTTTGGCATAGGCAATGTTTTTTTGCATTTGCTTTAGGTTGAAAGTTTGGAACTGTTCTTCCAGTGTTGATTCGGGAATGGTTTTGTCGACCCAGGGTTCCATCTGAAATTCACTGATGTATATGGTTTCTGTTTTGTAAAAGTAGCTGGCTATTTGGCCTTTGCGCAGATAAAGCTGAGGCGGCACGAACCAGTATCTAAAAACACCAAACGGGCCTTTAACTACACGGTACACGCTAACGCCCAGATGTTCAACTTTGCCGCCCAAACCCCAAAGCGTGAGTTCGCCCGAGTCTGTGGTGGCAATAGGCTTATCAGGATCCAGAGAACGGACTAATGCGATTTCTTCGTCGATAAAATCTTTGCGGATTTCGGGGCAGATGCCAAATGGGAAGTTGGGTTCGTTTTCCACTTGCCATGAGGTTACGGCCGGGTGATTTTTGTAGCGTAAAACGACTTGCCGAAGGTAATCTTTAACAGCTTCTTCGGCTTGGGGTTGGGTATAGCTTCGGGCCCAGGTGGGAGTCCAACATTCGGGCCAGCGAGGCAGTTTGTGGCCAACCGCCAAGGTAACAGTGCCGCCTCGTTCGGCAATAGCGTCTAAATCTCTATCCAGCCATTCCCAATTCCATGTATATCTTGAAGGCTGTAGAAGATTCCAGTAAGCGGGAATACGAAAATGACGCACTCCCAAATCATCAAGAGCGGCTATCAAAGCTTCATCAGGAGACAGCCCTAAGTCTTCAGCGTATGGGCGGCTGAAGGTGACGCCCGGTGTGAATTCGTTGTTTAGATTAAGATTCATTGATTGAAAAAAGGCGATAAAAACTATGATCAGTGCGGTTAGTGTTATCGACGTGATTTTGAGGATTTTTTTGGTTTTTTCTTTCATAAAACTATTATATCAAGAAAGTCTTTTTAGCTGAAAGTCCGTCAAGTCTGTCGAGCTGGGTTTTTTAGACTATGAGGGCTAGGCCTAGGGCCATTATGATTAGGGCGATGGTTTTTTTGATTACTACGGATTTATTTAAAGTTTCACCCAAGAGTACTTTGGCTTTGGATCTAAGCAGGAATGCCGCTAAAACGAGCAGGGCGAATTGCATAACTTGCAGTGCGTTTACTATGGCTGCCGAGCCCATGGATATGGCGTATTGCACGCCGACAAAACCCAAGCCTCCCATGGTTTGGCCAAGCAGAGCCAAGGCGGCTGCTGTTTTGGGGCTGATCTTAACTTTGGATGATGAGCCATCCTTGCGGGATATTTTGGCCCGTTTTTTGATACCGAAGACGGTTAGGATTTCTTCTCCAGCTTTAGCGTCAATTATTACCACTATAATTAGGGCTGTTATGGCGGCGACTACGCGGGTGCTTACAAAGCCGCTTAAAAAGCCCACATCATCGTAGATGGCTTTGATGGTTATGGACATTACAGCGAACAGGGTTGCTGATACGGCACTTAATATTAATGCTTCTTTGGTTAGCCTTTCCTTTGCTTTGCCGCTTGAAAGCACAACTGTGGCGGCAATGAGCAAGAAAAAACCCATCAGCTCTCCCCCGCTTAAGCGTTCGTGCAAGAAAGCCGTGGTGCCGGCTAAAGTTAGCATGGGTATAAAAGCGGATATAACAGGTACGACTCGACTAGCTTCTCCGCGAGATAATGCCGCAAAAAAGGTCCATAGCGCCGTGGTAAAAGCGATTCCGCTAACTAAGGTTAATGTCAGTGTCCTGCCATGTGGCCATTCGCTTACCCAAGGGGCCAAAACCAAGGCCAGAATCGATAAAAGCCCAACCAAGCCGGCGTATGTCGCTGATCGTTTGAAAGCGTTTTGCAGGAGGATTTTATCGATGATAAAGGCCACTCCGTTGCTGGCATGGCCCAATAGGGCTATTAGGATCCACATAGGTTAGTATCTAGTATCTAGTATCTAGTATCTAGTATCTAGTATCTAGCAGTTAATTGAAGTATTTATTGCAAGATGCTATTAAGGAATTAACTAGTTTTAGAGCTTCGGTTGCTTTTTCGTAACAGCTTAAAAATATCTCCTCGTCTATATAACTAAAGTCTTTTGAAATATGTAACTGGTCTTGCAATTCGGTTATTGAACCTTTCGCCATGTAATAGAAGTGGCTTTTATCTTTGGCTGTTTTGCGGCTGAATCCTTCCGCTATATTTGCAGTGACCGAAGCCGCGGAGCGTCTCATTTGATTGGTTAGACCATAGAGTTCTTCTTTTGGAAAATTTTTGGTATGTTTGTATATCAAAATCACCAATTCATGCGCAACTTGCCACGCAAATAAGTCTGTGAAATCTTTAATAGGTTTTAAATCATTATTCATATTCTCGCTAGATACCAGATACTAGTAGCTAGATACTATAATGTAATAGTTTGTTTTGCTCGGGGTACGGATGCGGGGATGTGGAGGGCTTCGGTGATGCGGGTGGCGAGGGCGGAGGCGGCTTGTTCTTCGCCGTGCGTGCAGTAGACTTGTTTGGGGCGTTTTTTGGCTTTGCGGATCCAGTCGACGAGCATTTTTTGGTCCGCGTGGGCGCTGAAGCCGCCGATGCTTACGATATTGGCTTTAACTGTTACGTATTCGTCCAGAACTTTGACGCGTTTTTGCCCGGTGTAGAGCTTGCGGCCAAGCGTGCCTTGCGCCTGGAAGCCGATTATCAGTACTGTACATTTAGGATCGCTAAGGTAGCGCACCAGGTGGTGTTGGATGCGCCCGCCGTTCATCATGCCGGCTCCGGCTATGATTACTTTGGGCCACCGGGCTTCGTTTATTTTTTTGGATTGATCGCGGGTGCGAGTAACAGTGAGGCCGGGGAAATCAAACAGCGCGTCTCCGCCGGCAAGTTGGTTAAAGGCGCTTATGCTGTAGTAATCGGGATATTTTTCAAAAATATCCGTGACATTGGCTGCCAAGGGGCTGTCCATGTAGATATCGATATGAGGTATGCGTTTTTTTTCGGCCAGATTATTCAATTCCAAAAGCAGTTCTTGAGTCCTTTCCACGGCAAAAGCGGGTATTAGCAAAACACCGCCTCGGTTTATGGTTTCACAGACATTTTTTTTCAGG
>CAYOMV010000033.1:0-14205 GCA_964405175.1 uncultured Gammaproteobacteria bacterium
GTTCATAACGAGAATCCGAATATCACGGGTTGAACGTCTGCTAGATACTAGATACTAAATACTAGATAGTAGATACTAAATTTGAACGCGTAGGTACGTGTACTAGATTATTGGCTAGAGGTTATTTAAGTCGGTCCATGGCTTGGTTGGCCAGGGCGTCGGCTTTTTTGTTGAGTTCGCGCTTAACGTGGCGATATTTTACACGGCCGCCGAGTTGGGTTTCCAGGTTTTTCAATTCCAAGAAACGCTTTGCAATATCCGGATTTTTTACTTTGTAGATACCGTTGCACTGGCGGATAAGCAGTTCCGAGTCCGCGATGAGTTCTACCGAGTTCGCGCCCAATTCTACGGCGCGGGATAGCCCGGCGATAGCGGCTTGGTATTCGGCTTGATTATTGGTGGTTTCGCCGAGGTATTTTGAAATTTGATCGATAATATCTCCGGAGGCCATATCCATGACGACGACTCCGATGCCGGCAGGGCCGGGGTTGCCGCGCGCTCCGCCGTCTGTGTAAATCTGTAGATTCATTGTTCAATTATGAATTAGAAGTTAGCAATTAGCAATTCTGGCGTCGATTATTTTGCATTGTATTTCTTTGCGTCCGTTCCATTCAGACTCCCCTATTTCGTACACAACATCCACTTTGTTGCCGGGTGTAAAAATATCTTTGAGATCCGCTTTATAAAAACCGATAAATTTTTGGCGAAAACCTTGATCGTCTTTAAGAAGCGCGCGCACATGGTTTTGCGCGGCGCCGACTAAAGACGCATCGGCGACAGTAAGATTACAAGACATGAACAGAGGTTTGGGATTAGCTTCTCCAAAAGGCTCAAAACTTTTAAGTATTTCCAGGAATTCAAGCGAGAGATCGGAAATTTTGAGCTCGGCCTCTATGTTTAAAAAAGGCATCAAATCTTCGCGCTTTAAAGATTTGTCGGCATGCGCTCGCATTGCTTCGGCGAACAATTTGACGTTTTCATCGGTATCCAGGCTAAACCCGCAAGCCTGCGCGTGCCCGCCATAGCGGGTGAGCAAGCTCTCCCCTGCTTCGCGAATGGCTTCGGTGATGTTGTAGCCAGGAATAGATCGGCCGGAACCGATCCAGACGCCGTCGTGCTTGCCTACAAAGATGGCGGGCTTGCCGTATTTATCCGTATAACGGCCGGCGGCCAGGCCCACAAGCGAAGGTGACCAGTTTTCAGACCAGGCGAAAATGAGCGAATATTGATCTTGAGTTTTTGTGAAGTGCTCGGCTTCTTTCATAAGGGCTTCGGTGGCTTTTTGGCGGGTTTTGTTTACAGCTTCCAACTTGGCCGCTTTTAGAGCGACTCTTTCGGGGTTTTGCTCCAAAAGCAGATCAACCGCCAAAAAAGCGTGCTCCATGCGGCCGGCGGCGTTGATCCTAGGGCCTATCACAAAGCCAACCGATTCGGAGTTCAACTCTCCTTTGCTCCATTTGGCTATATCAACCAGTGCCTTAAAGCCGGGTCGGCGCAATTTGTTTAGCACTTTTAAGCCGTATGTTTCGAGTGTACGGTTTTCGCCAATAAGCGGAACAATATCCGTGACTGTAGCGATAGAGACCAAGTCCAAAAGCCATTTTTCGAAACCCGGCGGAATATTCAGTCCGCGTTTTTCGGCTTCGCTTACCAATGCGTGAGCAACTTTCCAGGCTACGCCAACCGCCGCTAAATTTTTGAACGGATAGGTTTCGCCGGGCAAACCGGGATGAACGCAAATAGCATCCGGAATTTGATCGCCGAATTGGTGATGGTCTACAACTATGGAATCCACTCCGGCTTCATTGAGCTTGGCGATTTCAACTGCGTTGGCTATTCCGCAGTCCACCGTAATGAGGAGATTGGTACCGCGTTCAATAATCCGTTCCGTTGTTTTTAGATTTAAACCGTAACCTTCACGTTCGCGGTGGGGTATGTAGATATCAAGCGAGACGGATGAGTCTGTGATGGGGATGACATTAAGAAACTTGGGTGACTCGTCAGACACAGAATCGTTGTTTACTGAACGTTTGTCACGTTCATCACGTTCGTAACGTTTATCACGTTGGTCACGATTTTCGTCACAATTGTTATTGGTTGAGAGGGCCTCGGATAGCATTTGGATGGCGGAGGCGAGCACAACCGAGCCTGTAACTCCGTCGGCGTCATAATCGCCGTGAATCACAATGTGTTCCGCGTTTTCAATAGCCAGAAAAATACGGTCTACCGCGTTTTGCATTCGAGTAAACAAAAACGGGTCGTGAATATCACGCTCCCAATCCGGATTTAAAAAACATTCGATTTCTTCCGCGGTTTTTAGCCCGCGTTTAAGCAACATTTTAGCGGCTATGGGGTGAAAGTTTTGAAGGTCGGAATAATCTTCTTCTTGTTTGGTAACTTCAATAATTTGCCAGTGCTTCTGCATAGCAAGCCCACACTATCACGCGGACGTAAAAGTTGCATGTGGACTGATTACGGTCCAGCTTCTAGCTTCTAGCTAGCAGCTAACAGCTAGAGGTTAGTGATTGTTAGAAGAAAGTTATTGGAGCGATTAGGGCGATCAGCATAAAAACTATCACCACAGTGACAAACGCTTTCCAGAGTTTTTTCTTAGTCTTTTCTTTCATAGGTTACATTACGAATTACGAATTCGCGCGAATTACGAATCTGTAATTCAGCGTTCGTAAGGTTAATTGCGGCGGAGGACTTTTATGAAGGTTTCGGAAGGGATTTCGACTCTGCCTTTTCCTTGGCTCATCATACGCTCTTTGCCCTTCTTTTGTTTCTTTAAGAGCTTATCTTTGCGGGTGCGGTCGCCGCCGTAGAGCTTGGCGAGCACGTCTTTGCGATAGGCGGATAAGCGCTCGGAAGCGATGACTTTGGAGCCGATGGCTGCTTGGATTTTAACAACAAACATCTGGCGAGGCAATGTTTCTTTTAGAGTTTCCACAACATAACGGCCATGATGATAAGCTTCGGATTCGTGAATCAGGGTAGCGAGGGCGGGTACAAGTTCTTCGGCGACGAGGATATCCAGGCGGATTATTTTACCGACCCTGTATTCCAAAAATTCATAGCTAAGTGACGCGTATCCGGCGGTAGCGCTTTTCAGCTTGTCGTGAAAATCCACGATAACAGAAGAAAGCGGCATGTCGTAATGCAAAACAGCACGGGTCGCTTCGAAATATTCAGTATTTTTATAGACTCCCCGGCGATCGGCAACGAGCGACATGATGGCTCCCAAGTAATCGGTGGGTGTGACGATATCAACCGTGACCCATGGCTCGCGAGCTTCTTTTAAGTGGGAAGCGTCCGGGTATTCCAGGGGAGACTTGATGGTTTTTTGCTCGTCGTTTGTGAGAGTGACTTCGTAGGCCACGGATGGAGTGGTGGTAATTATTTCCATTCCATGTTCGCGCTCCAGACGTTCTTTGATGATTTCGAGGTGCAAGATGCCCAAAAAACCGCAACGGAATCCAAAACCAAGAGCGGTAGAATGTTCGGGATCGAATTGCAGAGAAGCGTCGGAGAGCTTGAGCTTTAAAAGAGCTTCGCGCAGGCGCTCGTACTCGTTGCCTTCGGACGGAAAGATGCCGGCGTAAACCATGGGGCGCACTTCCTTATAACCCGGTAACGGCTGGATGTTTTTATTTAATTTTTCTTTCTCCGATACAACCGTATCACCCACACGTACAGCTTCGATATCTTTTAATCCGGTGACGATGTAACCTATTTCCCCCGTCTTTAAAGATTCTTGCGGGGCATACGCGGGTTTTAGCGATCCGATCTCCAAAGCCTCGCCCGAGTGGCCGGTTGCCATAAAATGAACATTTTCGTTTTTTTGCAGTTCGCCATCCACAACACGGACGTAGGCAACAACTCCTTTGAACTCATCGTACTTGGAATCAAAGATAACCGCGCGGAAGGGTTCGTCTTTTTTACCTTGCGGGGGTGGAACTTCGGTTACCACTTTTTCCAAGATTTCGGGAACGCCGACTCCGGTTTTGGCTGACACGGATAAAATCTCCTCGCGCTTGCAGCCGATTAGTTTCATGAGTTCTTCGGCTCGGCGTTCTACCTCGGAATTAGGCAGGTCGGTTTTATTTAAGACAGGAATAATAGTCAGGTCTTGCTCGATTGCGAGGTAAAGGTTGGCAATAGTCTGTGCTTGTACGCCTTGGGTTGAGTCGACGAGGAGAATTGCGCCTTCAACAGCCGCGAGAGAACGCGAGACTTCGTAAGTAAAATCCACATGCCCGGGTGTGTCGATGAGGTTGAGCTGATATTCATTGCCGTCTTTGGCTTTGTAGCTCATTCGGGCGGGTTGGAGTTTGATTGTGATACCGCGCTCGCGCTCCAGATCCATGGTATCCAGTAACTGCTGTTTCATTTTGCGCTTTTCGATGGTACCGGTAATTTCTAAAAGACGGTCCGCGAGTGTGGATTTGCCATGGTCGATGTGGGCGATGATACAGAAGTTTCTGATACTGTTCTGTTCCATAGAATAATTCCCCCTTAATCCCCCTTTCACCAAAGGGGGCTTGTTACATGTTATATGTTACATGTTGTGTGAGTGGAGATTACCTTGCTTAAGCTAAAAAATCAAGTATCAAAAGAACCGCGAGAGGCGGTTGTTGAGAGTCGATCCTGAATTAACAAATTACCTGTAAAGTTTGTTTACTGATGCCACACTTCTTTCCAAGTGGCTGCTCTGATAAAAAGGAAAACAAGCAGCATTTAGCAAATCAACCCAATGAAAAATAATGGCTTTCTTTTGCTTCGTCTTAATGTACACGCGCTCATTTCTTGCCGTTTCTTGGCCTTGTTCAAGCGTTTTACAACCTACTACTTACTTAGAGATATGACACAAACTCTTCCGCTCTTTACACTCTTTAATATCATTATGATTCAGCCCATCCTTCTCTGAGATATTTTCAGAGACATAATAACATGACTCCATGTCCATTCTAATAAATTGCAGTCCCGCAATCAGCAAAAAATCGACAGCGATCAAGAATGGGAACACATCCGGATGCTGATCATCGTAGCTCGTGGCAACTTCAAGTATTCGCGCAGCGCCCCAAGCCGGCGCAACGGTCGCGAAAAAACTTAGGAACACCCAAACAAAGATACTGAGCGGAATGATGGCTATAGGCGTAAAGGCGATCGCCCTAAATACCTTCCAACCCATACATGACTTGCTTTGGGCATTTTGTGACTTTGTACAACTTTCAGATTGGCGGCTTCTTTGTATGCTTATTCGACGGTTTTGCTCGCTTCTTAAGCTTGAGAGCTTTTGAAGTGCCCGCTCTCTTTTTTTCTTCAGCGTGGCCAAATCGGGCTTGCGATAGGGTCCGTGTTTTAATCTCTTAAGCGTACCTGCTGACTTAATCTGGAAATCCAGATCATTTGCAAGCTCTTGCCAATGAGTTATTTCAAACCCAAGTTCAGAATCATCAAGTTTTTTAATATCCTCAGGCTCTTGAATAAAACTCTGTACCATTTTTTACTCCTTTGTAAGTTGCGAATAATCAATATTGGCAATTTAAGCTTCGATTGTCAAGCAGGGCTAATTTACAAACCGCTCGATGTTCCCGATGCTGCCAACGCTCCCAACGCTCCTGATGCTACTAACGATACCGATGCTCCCTTCGACGAGCTCAGGGTCTTTTTCTCAGAAAAAGAAAACCGGCCACGAGTGTGACCGGGGAGATAGCGAGGTTTGAGCTTGTCAGTGCATCGCAATTAAGCGCTTTACCGTGGCCGAATTGGAGCGGAATTGGGCCACGAGCTCCGAATGGAGCCGCTGACAGCGGAGCCCGGGAGACTCCGCACCGCTTTTGCGGACAAAGGGTGAAGAGCTCGCGCTCATCATGCCTTACTATGCTTGGCGCACGGCTGTTGCCAGTGAGCAATGCGCCAAAGCGACTCCCGGATAACCGGCGGGTACCCTCCGAGTGAACGAAGATGCCGCGGCTCAAACCTCTGAGGTTGTATATCAAAAACAGGCTTATGTGTCAAGCCTGTTGTGCTACGCTGATTTCATTCCGCGGGGACGCCCAAGAGTTCGATGCTGCCGCTATCAGAGCCAGACTCGGTACCTAGGGCCTCATCCGTAAAATGCGGGTAACCGTTTTCGTCGTAATAGATGATACTTTCGGGAGGCTCGTCTGCGGGGCCTGTTGAACCCGGAGGGGTTTGCGGAGACGTATCGCCGGATGCTCCAGAAGTCGGTGCTGTAAACATTCCCTCGTCTTGCATTTCATTCTTTATGGCTTCGGCTTGCAGTATCTCGTCTTGATTTTCTTCAAGCCAGACCTGATAAGTTTGCCATTCTTGCAAGCGTTCGGGGTTGATTATGTCTTGATATTCGGAGTTTATAGAAGGGATAGCAAACCAGTAGTAAGGGTCGGCGGGCATTTGAATAAATTCACCGGACAGCTTGCGTGACATCCAGTTATAATCCTTATCCTGCCTGGTATCATAGCCGATCTTTTGGGTATTTTCTAAAAATAAATTTTCAAAATAAAATTGCGCGTCAAAACTCGCGAACGAGTCTTCCGGGATTGGTTCAATTTTGGCCAAAGTCTTGAAGTTATCCATATCCAAACTTATTTGTGAACCTGAATCGAGGTCCCAGCCCATGGAAGGCGGTACTCTGCCGCCGCTGTTTTTAAAGAAATCGTAAACATCGCGGGTAGAAACTTGAATTTGCGATTCCGCTACTTGCAAATCAACTTTATCGGCGTATTTTGATACTGAAAAAGCGGTACCGCGGACCGTGGCTATTACATTATCTGTTTGGACTCCGTATTGTTCACCAAAACCAAGCACCTTTTCGAACCTGGTTAATATCTTGCCCGCTTCCAAAATAATCAAAGCCCCGATCCCCTGCCCGGCCTTCACGTTACCGTCGGGCAGAACAGTTACTCTGGTGCCTTCTATCAATTTGGACGCGCCCGCTTTAGGGAAGATGAGAAAAACCTCACCTTGGTTTACAATAATTTGATCGCCGGCATAAACAGCCATCTTATCGGGGGCAGTTAGCTGACTATCGCCACGCAGTACTATTGCTTTGGAATAACCGTCTATCTTAAGATAGGCCAAACCTTTGGGCATTGCTTGTTCTATTGATTTAACCATCTCCACTTCAGTTTGGGTGATCTTTCCGGTACGATTTGGCTGAAGCACAGGGTCCGGCCCGCTAAACCATGAGCAACCTTGGCCTAAAAACACTGTCGACAGCATTAAGGCCGTAATCAGGGCGGATTTTAATCTTTTCATACAAATTCGAGCTTAACACACGGCCGCGATATAAGAAACTCGAGGAAGATTTACATAACAATCAGTTTGCAGGCCCGATCGCGGATGGCGTGTCGGTTGTGGTTTCTTCGAGCGGAATAACTTCCATTAGAGGTCTCTGGAATCGAACCGAGTTTATCAACAATTGTTTGATTCTCATCTCATCTTCTAAGAGTTCCGGGCGGATCTGTAATTGTCTTTCTTGTATGATCTTTAGCCTCTCTATTTGGTCAGGCGTAAGGCGCTCGCGCATTTTATCGTTTAGGAATATGGGCGCGCTCCATTTAAACACCATATCCGGCCTTTTCAGGTTAACCGGGTCGATTTTTCGCGTTCCGAAACGATAAAAAATATCTTTCTTTTCGGTTTCGGATACTTTGCGCAGATTTTGCAATAATACATTGCGCGGATTGTCGCTGGCGGAAACTGATTGCGGATTGACTTTGATAGCATTGCCGGCAGACACATAAACGGCTTTTTTAACCAATTCAACAGCACCTTTCATGGCTTCGCGGGTGGTAACCGCGACTTGGCTGTCCGCGACTTTGATGTCTACTTGGCCGTTTTCAAAGCTGACGCCAAATGCCGTGCCGCGCACGGTTGCCACCACGTCGCTGGACTCGACTGAAAAGCTTTCGTCCGTTCCTAAAACTTTTTCGAGACGCGTCCAGATTTTACCGGCTTCTAAAATAATCTGCGCCGATAAACCTTGGCCATCCGCGTCTTGGGCAGGCAAGACAATGAGCTTGGTGCCTTGGTCTAGAATGGATACTCCATAATCCGGATACAACAGCTGAACTTCGCCTTTAATTACTTCGATTTCATCTCCGGCCAGGATTTCCATTTGATGGACGGCTTCCGTGGTTTCTTCTCCGCGGGTAACCGTGGCTTCGGTATTGGGCGTTAATAGCAAAATTGCCAATTCTTTTGGTTCGGTCCAATCGGATTCGTTTTGTTTTTCATTATCATTCGAGACTGTTACATTGCCGGTTTTGGAGCCCCGGTCTTCGACGTATGTTATTTTGGGGGGCTCTCTGCGGCAGCCGGCGCCAAACAGCATAAAAAAAGCCAAGCCAAGCATGATAAGCGGTGCCGGTCGCAGTGCGCGTGTGGAGGCGAGAATCATATGCGGGTATTATAGAGATTGTTTAGCGGGATGACAAATAAATCGTACTGCGTAGATTGTTTTAGACGGAAGCGCGAATTATTTTACATACCCTGGGCTTGGTCCACGCCTTCGGTGATTTTGGCTTTGCGGAGCAGTTTGGATTTGGTAGCCGCGACAAATTCGTGAAATTCTTGCACATTAAGCAGTGACGCCAAAACCGAAAAAGCGGCTACACCGGCGATAATTGCCGCGCCGGCTTGCAACGCAACTTGTAGAAATGTTCTAAGCGGGAAAACCGTGCCAACGTATTGGCGAGCCAGCCAGCCAAAGCCGAACAGAGCCAAAGAAGCCAGTATGGTTTTGGTCATTGAAATGGAAAGTTCCTTGCCTTCGAGATGACCGCCCAAGCGCTTGCGAAGCAGGAACCATAGCAGACCGAATTGCAAAAAAGCTCCGATCGAAAAAGCGGCCGCCAAGCCGGTTACGCCAAATATATCTTTGAAAAAATAGGCGATGATTATGTTTGCCGTCATGGAAAACAGCGCCGCAAAAAAAGGCGTTTTGCTGTCTTTTAGCGCGTAGAAAACTCTGGTTAAAACAGGGGCCGCGGCTTGAGCTATAAGCGAAAGCGCAAACATAGCCAGAACATCAGCCGTGCGGATAGTGGCAGCCCAATCGAATTCGCCGGCTCCGTAGAGTATGCGGATTATTTGAGCACGGAGCAATAAGATGATGGCCGTGGAAGGGATGATGAGAAAAAAGACTTTGCGTGTTGTCGCCAAAAAAGATGCCCGCAAGTTTTTTATGTCGTTTTGCGCCGCGAATTTGGAAAAAACAGGAAGCGATGCCACGGCAAAAGAAATGCCAATTAAACCTATTGGCACGAATTGCAGATTATTGGCTAGGTTAAAAATGGCGACAGAACCTGTTTCGAGCGAGGAGGCAAAAGCTATTATTACAATCAAGTTAATTTGCATGGCGGCCAAGGCTCCGACACGGGGTATTGTGAGTTTTAAGATTTGGATGACCCCCGTATCTTTAAAATCCGGCCAAGTAAGCTTGCCCATGCCCAAAGGAAGGGCGACTACTGCTTGAAGGATGAAATGCAAGGAGGCGCCGATAACCACTCCCCAAGCCACTCCGGAGACTCCCATCATGGGTACTAAAAAGATAATGCCCGCGATAATGCCAAGATTATATAAAACGGGAGCGAAAGCAAAAGCCACGAATCTTCGAAGGCTTTGCAATATACCGCCCATCACGGCCGACATGCCTAGAAAGACCGTTGAGATCAATAAAATGCGGGACAGCTGGATGGTTTCTACAAGCTTTGAGCCCGTAAAACCAGGGACAGTAAAAGGTACGAGTTGATCGGCGAATATAGCGAATACAGCACAGACACCGATAAGGGCGAACATTATAGTTGAGAAAATTTTTGAGGCTAGTTTTTTTGCCTGATCCTGGCCCAAGCGTTCCCATATCTCCGTAAAAACCGGGATAAAACCCGCTGTTATGGCGCCAAGTACTATCAGTTGGTAAAAAAAGTCGGGCAAGCGGAAGGCCGCGTAATAAGCATCCAGCGCATCCCCCGCGCCAAAAGAGGAGGCGAGCATCCTATCGCGAATAAGGCCCACCAACCGCGACGCGAGAGAGGCTAACCCTAACAATAATGCCGCCGAGGTTATGTTTGGCGTTTCGGTTTTCCAAATTTTTTTTAGCAGGCTAAGCATTTACATTTATAATAACACATCTTTAAGCTTGTAGTTTACCAAGTTACGACCTTCCGGGCGCGGACGGACCCCGTATTCAGGGACTTAACTGTTCGGACAGCAACTTTTTACTTTTTCTCCGCTTTAGCATCTTTCAATGAGTCGGGTGGATCGATTTCTCCGCCCATTTCATACTCGTAGGGCATTTCTTTAAAAGGGCCTTTGGTCATCATGTGCAATTCGGCCAGCATGTATTTTAATGCTATGCCCAAGCGACCGTCTTTTTCGAGGCGGCGAACGGAAACCGAAACCGGGACCGATCTTAACACGCGGAATCGATAGCCTTCTTTGACAGCCCGCTGGACGTATTCATGATCTTCGGCAAAAACCACATCTTCATCAAAACCTCCAATGTCTTCGTGGACGTGCTTTTTAACAAAAATACAAAAACCGGGCGCGTGCGGTTTTACTCTTTCAACCCCCAGAGCAAAAGCATTGTAAACTTCGTGCATGGCTTTATCGATATAGCTGTCGCTCATTGGCTTTACCAAAGTTGTGGCCACGTTTACTCCACGGCTTTTCATTTCCTCCAAGTTCCATTCTAAAAAATTCGGATCGGAAAGTTCTACGTCCGCGTCTAAAAACAAAAGGATCTGACCTTCTGAAACAGCGGCTCCGCTGTTTCGACCCGGTCCGGGCAAGCCGCCGCTAACCACTTTGGCACCAAAGTCGGTTGCGATTGAACGAGTTTTGTCTTCCGAGCCCGCGTCCGCGACAACTACTTCATAATCCGTAAATGTCTGCAATTTAATACTATCCAAAAGTTTGGGTAAATTTTTTTCTTCGTTTTTCGTGGGGATGACAATTGATAAATACATAAAATGTCGATGTTTAGAATTTCAACAGCTGATAAGATGCTATGGCAGTGGCGATTGTGACGTTAAGCGATTCTTTGACCCCGTGCATGGGAATATAGACCATCTGATCGCAAAGATCGCGAAGAAATTGCGGGACGCCTTCTACCTCATTACCAAGCAGAAGTGCTATCTTTTCGTTTTGAGGATGGAAATCGTTTATCGGGATGGATTTTTCATCGATTTCCAAGCCGATTACATGGTACTCTTCGCGTTTCAATTTTTCCAGCGTTTTTAAAACATCAACCTCGTATACGGATTCTACCGATGTCTCCGCATCAAGGGCCGTCTTTTTAACTTTAGGGTGTGTGATTTGAGGGGTGTAACCGGAAAGGATTATTTGAGATATACCCAAAGCATCGGCAGTGCGAAATAAAGATCCCAAGTTTTCCGCGGATCTGATATTGTGAGCAATGATAACTAGATGCATATTTTTTATATAAAAACAGCTTAAATCACATTACTAACAATGTCTATTTTAAATCTATTTATCTGTTTTTGCTCTCATGCTAACCTTGACGCGGTGCGGTTTTAGTGCTGTAGTGAAATTGAACCTTGAAAAGGAGGCTATATGGAGGTGGCGGCATGCACACCTCGTCTGTAACCATGGGCGAGCAAAAAAGAGCGGTTTTGTTTCCGCAGGGTAATCTGGAGTACGCTAAAGACAAAGACAAAGCCGCGCAGATGCTCATATTCTGCGGTGCTGATCCGATGCGCTTCATAGACCACGCTTATCCAAATTTGGACGAAGATGAAGCGTTCGAGAAATACATAAAATACATTTGCCGCTTGGATAGACCCACGCTGGAAACCGCAATAGCATTGCTTGTTAACACCGAAAACGTTGCTTTTGGAATCTTAAAGCCAAGGCAACTTCTAGAACAAAGGCTCCCCGCTCTTAAGAGCGCGCTGTGGTGCGTTTACATTGATGCTCAAAGGGATCCTTTGGTGTTTCATAATCTGGCTTCGGTCGGCAAGCTGTATGGTAAAGCCGGCAAACAAATGGTTTTTATGGATTATCGCAAAAACCTGTATCTACTTCTCAGGTCAGACTTGGATGATTTTGAGCTTTTACGAGATTATACTGTGAAGATTCTTGGAACCGGCAACTCTGAGGCCGATAGAGACGCTCCAACATCACCGCATCTCGCGAGCATTCGCCCGCCCGCGGCAAACGACGCGGATACGGCAACGCCATCATCCAGCCAAACAATAGAGAAGCCCGTGCCTCCTTTTAGAGCGAAACCTGCCATTACGGAAACTACATACAGGTTCCGTTCCCAATTCCCGGTCAAGCGCAAACTTGGGAGAGAATAGGCCTGATACCCATCGAACTTTGATGGGTTTTATTTTAGCGCCATACTCCTTGCCTTAAACATCTGTTACATGCTACAAGATACATGTTAAATATGAAATTCGGCCATAAACTAAAACTAAAGATAGACGGTTACGATCAAAAAGGGCGCGGTACATCTAGCGCGGAGATCGCGCCGGGAATCGAACGGGATATTGCGGTGCCTTTCGCGGCCAAAGGAGACGAATTGGAGTGTGTCTTTGTAAAGCGGGACCATGCGGTTAAGATTTGCGAAATTGAAAAAATCGAGAACCCCGGCGCGGACCGTGAAGAACCGGTTTGCACCCACGCGGGCAAATGCGGAGGGTGTATTTGGCAACACTTGCGATATGAGGCTCAGACGGAGGAAAAGATGCGCGGAGTTCGTGAGTTATTCCGGCGATTGGATCTTGAAGATAAAGTTAAAGACATAATCCCGGCGGATGAAGCTTTTGAGTATCGCAATCGCATGGATTTCGCGGTTGGCTGGAATGGCGAAATCGGCTTAAAGCAGACAGGAAGCTGGAACAGATATGTTGATGTTAAAGAATGTCATCTATTGAGACCCGGGGCCGGTGAGATTTTGCAGGCAGTGCGAGATTGGATGAAGGCGCATGACTTGCAACCATGGGATGTAAAGTTTCATAACGGTGATGTGAGATACGTCGTGATTCGTGACGGTGTGGAGACGAGCGAGCGGATGGTGATTGTGGTTGTGGCTGATGCGAAGAGGATAAGTCAGCAAGCTAAAAAAGATCTTCAGGATAGACTGCTGAGTAGCGCAACCCCAAACCCAACCCCATACCCCTTATCAGGGGCTGTAGAAACTGGTGGGAATGGTATTAAGGAAAATTTACCGGATTTGGTTTACATGCCTTATAGGAAAGATTTGGTGGATTTAGCGAGAGAGCTGAGAAACAATCCAACGAATTCGGAGCGGAGAATATGGAATGAAGTTTTATCCAATAAAAAAACCGGATACAAATTCACCCAACAAAAACCGTTAGATGGTTATATCGTTGATTTTTATTGCCCAGAGCTATTACTGGCCATTGAAATTGATGGATCATCTCACGAAGGCAGGCAAGAGCCTGACGAAGTTAGAACGGCTGATCTAAATAAATTCGCAATCAAACTACTCCGATACACAAATCAACAAGTTAATGATGATCTGGGTTCGGTTAAACAAGATATTGAGAATCAACTGCTACTCAGAAAAGAAGAACTGCAAAACCTAAAAACAAGTCCCCTGATAAGGGGATTTAGGGGTTGGGGTTGGGCTTGCACCTCCTTGCTTCTTGGTGAACAATCGAAACCGGCTGATCTCTCGTATGCGCAAAGTTTTGAGGTTTTGCATGGTGAAATGAATTTGACGGAAATTGTGAATGACGTGACCTATAAGATTCATCCGAATTCGTTTTTTCAGACAAATACAAGGATGGCTGCTCGCCTGCAGGATGTTGTTTTGGATGCTGTCTGCGATGCAAAAACGAAAAAATTGTTGGATCTGTATTGCGGGTTGGGGTTCTTTGGGATCGCGGCGGCTAAAAAGATGCCGGAAATTGAAGAGGTAATTGGCTATGAGTTGGATGAGGAAGCAATAAATCTTGCGTCGCAAAATATGAATTTGAATGTAGTGGGGGAGAGGTGCCGTTTTTTCTCCGGACCCGCCGAAGCTTTGGATTGGAAAGATGTTACTGCTGATACGGTGATTTTAGATCCGCCGCGCGCCGGTTTGCACCATAAGGTGATAAAAACTTTACTCGAGGGGGACTCTCCTATTTGTCCACAGACGATTATTTATGTTTCTTGCAATTATCACAGACTCGAACACGAACT
>CAYOMV010000034.1:0-6623 GCA_964405175.1 uncultured Gammaproteobacteria bacterium
GATGAACGTGATTAACGCAAGACCGTTCGACGTCAGCTTTATTATTTATTATTTATAATTTATTAATTGTTATTTAATCCTGTCGTTCGACGTTGGTTGTTGTGTTACTTGGATAATTCTCATTTTGTGCTATAATTAGGTTAGTATGGCAATAAAATTATCTCGTGGAATGTCGAGAGGGTCTTTTCCGCAGCCACCGGCGCCTAAGTTGTTTAGGAATATAGCTGTTACGTTTGTTTTGATAACGGTTGTGGTTATCGCGGTTGCGTTGTGGACATCTTCGGTTAAGGCAACTATTACTGTTACAGCCAATGAAGAACCGGTTAGTGTTGACGCGGTGCTTGATATAGCGCCTTCGCCCCAGACCAATCAAATAAGGGGAAGAGTTGTAAATGGATCTTATGTTGAAGCTAAAGAATATGTTGTTGAACCAATGGAAATTGAGCAAGTTGCCGATCCCGAGCCGTCTAAAACAACCGGCAGGGTTAAAATAACCAACAATTATTCCAAAGATCAGCCTTTGGTGATTAAAACGCGTTTATTAACCAAGGATGATAAATTATTTAGAATTACAAAAACGGTAAACGTGCCGGCCGGAGGTTCTGTTGAAGTGGACGCTGTGTCTGATAAAGAAGGATTTGAATTTGAAATTAAAGCCGGCGAAAAGATGACTATTCCGGGTTTATGGGAGGGTTTGCAGGATAAAATTTACGCGGAATCTATAACTGAATTTGCGGGTGAAGGCCGGGAGCAAGGTCCTGTTACTTTGGTGACGGCTGATGCAATTGTAAAAGCACAGGAAGAGTTATATACAAAAGCTCTGGAAACCGCCAAGAAGACGCTTATTTTGGAAGCAGGGGCGGATCCTAGTTGGGAATCGGTGTTTTTGGTAACCGAATCATCCAAGCAGAGCAACGCCGCGCCGGGGCAAAAAATGGATAGCTTTATGGCTCAGGTAAGGGTAACCGTGACCGGAGTATTTTTCCCCAAAGATGACGTGGTAGCTTTGATCCGATCCAAATTATCCGAAAAATTACCCGAAGGCTACTCTTTATCAGATGTGGATATGGCGCAAATCAGTTTTAAATTGGAAGACGCGGATGAATCGAGTGGCAGGGCAGAGTTGGCGGTTTCGGCCGAAGCTATGAGCCATTTAACGGAAAACAGTTCTGTTTTTAGAAAGGATGCGATAGTTGGTTTGCCGATGGATGAAGTTATCCGCAAGTGGTCGGCTATAGATGGAGTTCAGTCTGTGGATGTTGTACTTAGGCCGAATTGGGTTCACAGGTTACCGAGCATGAAAGACAAGATTGATATTGTTGTTAAATAAAATCAACATTTTTTAAAAGAAATCCGTTATATAGTTTGACGGATTTTTTTTACTTGGTTAATATATTTAGGACGGCTACCAACCGTTGGTCTTACAGTTAAGGCCACAATATAAGATGAATGAGGGCCATAATAGCTGCTAACCGCTAGCTTATAGCTGTTGGAAGCGAGTTAGTTTATGGAATTCGGGTGGAACCGCGGTTTATGTTTGTATCATGACATGAATCGTCCCGGCGAGATTTCTGTATTAACGGAGATCTGGCCGTTTTTTAAATGTTAAATACTAAATAATAGATATTAATCATAATTTATATGGATATTGAGATAATGCGACACAGCGCGGCGCATGTGATGGCGGCCGCGATTCAAAGATTGTTTCCTGATGCCAAGTTTGGTGTTGGGCCAACTGTTGATTCGGGTTTTTATTATGATATTGAGATTGGCAGGGCGGTGACGCCTGAGGATTTGGAGAAAATTCAGGCTGCAATGCGCAAGATTGTGGAAGAAAATCCATCTTTTGAAAGAAAAGAGATGAAGATTGAGGAAGCGATTGAGTTGTTTAAGAGCTTAAACCAGCCGTTTAAGGTCGAGCTTTTGACAGACTTGAAAGAAAAGGGGACTACTAAGATCAGTGATGAAGAAGCCGGTGATATAGATCCAACAAAAACCGATATTGCAACCGTTTATACTTTAGGGGATTTCACCGATTTGTGCCGTGGGCCTCATGTTGCAACAGCTAACCAAATCGGAGCTTTTGAGTTAAATAAAATCGCGGGAGCTTATTGGAGAGGGAAAGAAGACAATCCACAATTGCAGAGGATTTATGGCTTATGTTTTACGACGCAAGAGGAATTGGATAATTATAAAATTATGCTTGAAGAAGCGGAAAAACGCGATCATCGTAAATTGGGTAAAGAACTGGATTTGTTTCATATCGACGATATGGTTGGCTTGGGTTTACCGCTTTGGCATCCAAAGGGCGCGATTTTGTGGCGCATCATTGAAGATTTTTGGTACGCGGAGCATTTGAAGAACGGGTATTCATTGGTTAGAACTCCGCATATTGGCAAGCAAGCCCTTTGGGAGACTTCCGGGCATTGGGGTTTTTACAATGATTCCATGTATCCGCCGTTGGAAGTTGGTAAAAGCTTAAAAGACGAGCAGGAAGAGCAAGAGGTTGCCATAAGTGAAAGATATCTGCTGAAGCCAATGAATTGTCCTTTTCATGTGCAAATTTACAAGAATAACATGCATTCTTATCGAGATTTTCCGATGAGGTGGGCGGAGTGCGGTACTGTCTATCGTTACGAAAAAAAGGGTGAGTTATCGGGGCTGACACGTGTCAGAGGTTTTACTCAAGATGACGCGCATATTATTTGCAGAGCTGATCAGGTGGAGGATGAATTAAAGCGGGTAGTGGATTTTACGTTGTTCATGTTTAAGGCATTTGGATTTAAACTTAGTGATATCAATGTTTATCTATCGGTAAGAGATCCTAATGCCGCCAAATCGATCGGCAGTGACGCGGGATGGGAATTTACGGAAAGTGTTTTGGAAAAAGTTGCTAAAGATAAAGGATTAAATATCACAAAAGACGTTGGAGGGGCGGCTTTTTACGGGCCTAAACTAGATTTTAAGATTAAAGACTGCTTGGGGCGTGAATGGCAATGTTCCACTCTGCAGTTTGATTTTAATTTACCGGATAGGTTTAAGATGACTTATATAAACGCGGAGAGCGATGAAGAACAACCTTATATGCTTCATCGAGCCTTATTTGGATCTTTCGAGCGGTTTATCGGGCTCTTGATAGAGCATTATGCCGGAGCGTTTCCCGCTTGGCTTGCACCTGTGCAGGTTATGCTTTTGCCGGTGGCTGACAGGCACATTGAACCTGCTAAGGCCTATGCAAAAGATTTGATCGACAAAGGGATTAGAGTGGAGGTGGACGAAGCTGCGGAATCGGTGGGTAAAAAGATACGCAACGCGGAGCTTAAAAAAGTTCCGTACATGATTGTTTATGGTGATAAAGAAATGGAAGGAAATTTGATGATTAGGAAGCGAGGTACGGCAAATCAAATGCAGATGACAAAGGAGGAGTTTTTTGAAGCGCTAAAAGAAGAGTGCGTTCGTTAAAACGAGTAATTTAATTGAGTCGAAAAAATCCCCATTTGGGGAATTTTTTTGTATCTTTTTTAGTTTAAGCCGCCTTTAGAAGTTCCTTTTTAGCTTCTTTTAAAAGCTCTAAAGACTCTTGCTTCTTTTTGTTGGACATTTTATCGCCAAGCAGTTTACCCATCCTGCCAATCGATAGACTGGCGGCTCTTTTGTTGTCTTGATCCAGTGCTTTATAGAATTTTCTTAATTCATTGGTGATTAGATTTGCAATATTGTCCGGAATATTTTTTCGTTTATCGAGGTTGGCCAGTATTTTATCTGTTTGGGTTTTTATTTCCGATTCGGTAATTTTATCCAAAGACTCTGCCTGAGTGGCCAGTTCTTCAGCTTCTCTGGCGATGTATGCTTCGGTATCTGTTGCTTCGCGTACGGAAATTTCGGGGGCTTCATCCGCTATTTCGAATCTTGGCAAATCTGTTTCTTCTTCGGGGAGATCGAATCTTGGCAAATCTTTATTGAAGTTTTTCAGCTTACTTTCGATAGCTGAAAAAGTTTTGGAGATTTCGGTTTTGATTTTTTTGTCGGCTTCGCTAACGGGTTTTAGATTGTTTGCGGCTTTCAGCATTACGAATTTTGTAGCTTCTACCGGATCGCCCGATTGGATTGAGTCGATAGTCCTTAAATTGCTGAATTCCCGGGTGACTTCCGGATTGGCTTCGAGTTTGCTTACCTTGGCGAAGAGTTTTAGTAATTCAGTGTTGATAAGTTTTTTGCCTTTTTTAGGGTCGGCTTTGATGAGCTCGTTGGCATCCGCCCATTCTTGCTTGGCGTTATCCAGCATACGGGAAGCCCATTCGAGACTGTAAGGCTGTTCGGCTTTAAGTTCTCGGCTTTTACCGGCTTCGGCGGAACGGGCTTTGGCTCCGGTGGACCTTTCGGCGTAGGAAGCGGCTTCGGCGGCGGCTGTGCGTTTGCCAAGGGCGCGTGTTTCTTTTTGAGGCGCCCTACCCATTCCTTCGCCGGTTGAAGGATTCATGCCTTCAGGATAGCCGAGCAGTGAGTTTATTTCGTCTATGATGGAGTTATGCTTGCCCGCGGCCGTTAGATCGTTTTCTTGCAGTGCTTTGTCGCGCAAGGCTGATTGCTCGACGTAATAAACTGGATCCAATTCCTGAAGCTTGGCGCGTTCTTTTTTGGATAAAGATTCGGACTTTAAGAGTTCGTTGCGGTGGTCGTTAATTTCTTGCCAGATTTGGCCCGCGCGCTCTTTGCCAAGGACTTCTGAACTGGTTATAACTTTTTCGGCAAAACTATTAACATACTCGAGAGCATCTTTAAATTGACCCTTTTCACCTTGGAGTTTAATTCCGCCATTTTCTTGGATTTGTCTGTTGGCATAATCCCAAAGATTAGCCGCGTATAATCTACCAGCTTCTCCGCCTCCAAACGCCTCTATAGAACTGTTGATTTTTTCTTGGCGTTCGGTTTCGGCTCTTTCAGAGCGCAGTGTGGGTGCTTCGCGGGATGCTTTTTCTTCGGGTATTATGACCTTGGGTTCGTGTTCAAAATCTCGCGCCGTTATTTGCGGCTCTACTTGGGGAGGAAGTATCGTGGCTCTTTCAGGGTGGTCGTCGGATTCTTCTTCTCGGACGCGGACCAATTCCGGGAAATGTTCGCGCAGATTGTCGTAGGCGTGTTTGAGGTCGGCTTCGAGTTCTTTGGCTTTATCAAAATTTTGTTCGCGTTTGGCTTCGTTTATTTCTTGCATGAAGTGCTCGCGCAAAGTGGGTATGGAAACCGTTTCGTCCAGGTCTGTTTCCATGATGACTTCCTCATTCTCAGTGTCTTTTAGAGCTTCTTCTTTTTTAGCTTTTTTCCAAGCTTTTTCGATATCAACCTCGAGATCATGGATATCTTGTAATAATTCTTGAGCATCTTCGGAGCGGAGAGCTTTTAATTTCTGGCGTTCTTCGGCGGTGGGCATGTTGCCGTCGTAAAGACCCTTTAGCGCCCCTAGAAAACCGGCAGGCTGGGAAAGTAGTATATCGGCGCGGGCGGGAGAGATTTTGTAAGCTCCGGCAAAAGAAGATTTGAGACGAGCCAGTTTGGAGCGCATTTTTTTGATGACATCTTTTTCGCGGAGTTTTTCTTTGGTTTGAGACTTGATTGCTTCGCGGTGTTTTAATTTTGCTTCCGTGCCCCGCTCCAGGTGGGGTTTTTCATGTTTAGAGGGTGCCGATTCTTGGCCTGTGAATCCATGGAGATCGGTGATTTTTTCTCGAACGTGCGCCAAGCTTTTTTGCAGGTCATTGTCGGTGGATAGATATTCATGTTCGGCCAATTCGCCTTCCATGTTTTTTAGTTGATCCCATAGTTCTTGCAGTTGTGATTTGAGCTTTTTCTGCACTTCTGTAGGTGGGCCGGATTTTTTTTGGTCCAATAAGGCTAATTCGTATTCGGTACGGATTTTTTCATACTCATCCATGACATGGTAAGTATTGCGTAGATATTCCAGAGCTTTAATATCTTCCGGGGATTTGGGTGCTTGTTCCGGTTTTTTGTGAGCCGATTGCTCCGGTTTTTTCTCCGGGGCTTCTTTAACCGACATGGATTCGTTTCTTTTAGGCATAAATGTTTTAATAACCAATAATCAATATAACAATAACCAATAATTGCCAATTTTTTATTTTAGGGATTTGGTTATATGCGCCATAGGCGCATCCGCATTTGGCGGAGGAATTCGGTTATTGGTAATTTGTTTATATTTTAGCACAAAAAAGACCCGCGTGGTTGCGAATCTTTGTTTTTTGCTGTGGATATTTACGCTTTTACGATTTTTTCGAATACAGCGGGGTATTTATCGGCAATTTCTGAGAGAACTTTGCGGTTTAAGCTGATATTCCTTTTCTTGATTTGGCTCATCAGTTTGCTATATGTGGTATCAAGCATTCTGGCGGCGGCGTTAATGCGGATGTTTTGCAAACCACGGTTAACGCGTTTTTTTAGTTTACGATCCGTAAAAGCGTGCAAACCGGCCTTGGTGGAAGCCACTTTGGCGGACGCGAGTTTGGATTTACGGCCCCACATCATTCCTTTGGTGCGGGCTAATATATTTTTGCGGCGTTTTACATGCTGGGTGCCGCGTTTGACTCTGGGCATACTAATTTAAATAATAAATT
>CAYOMV010000034.1:6633-13693 GCA_964405175.1 uncultured Gammaproteobacteria bacterium
CAAATAACGAAAAATAAATAATGTGTAGCTAACTTATGTCTGCCGTTATATTACTTATTTACTCGGGCGAGGGTTTTGACTGTGCGTTCGAATGATTTTGCGATCGGCTTGTCATTCCTTTTGTTGCGGGTGACTTTGCCGGATTCGTGGCTGTTAAAATGATCCTGACCGCCGGTGCGTTTTAAAACTTTACCGGTTTTGGTAACGCGGATGCGCTTCGAGATCATTTTGTGAGTTTTCATTTTACCTGGCATATTTTTTGGCTTCTAGCTTCTAGCAACTAGCTAGAGGCTGGTTAGTTATGATTTTCTTCCGATTATTGCCGAGACATTGCCGCCTTGGCGTTTGGGAGCCTGCTCGACGAATATCTCGTAGTGTTCGGTTATTGAATTGATGAATTCTTGGATTTTTTCGATGGCGAGGTTGCCATGGGCCTTTTCTCTGCCTCGAAGAATAATTTCGATTTTTAACTTCTGGCCGCCTTCCAAGAATTTAAGAGCTTGACGCTTGCGGATTTCCAAATCACCCGGGCCGATTTTTACTGAAATCCTGATACCTTTTACTTCCACTTTTTTGGCGTGGACTTTTTGCTGTTTCAGCTCTTTTTCTTTTTGGTATTTGAATGCGCCGTAGTCCAAAAGCTTGCATACCGGGGGTTCGGCTTTGGGAGAAACCTCTACAAGATCGAGTTCGCGCTCTTGGGCCAAAGCAAGGGCATCTTTGGTGCTCATTACTCCGAGAGCATTGCCCTCGTCGTCGATAACGCGAACTTCCGGTACACGAATTCTTTCGTTGTACCGGTATTTGATTTGGTCGAACTTGTGCGCGGTTCGACGTCGCTTATAGTGGATACGCATTTCAATATAACTAATAGCTGCTAGCTACTAGCCGCTAGCTGTTAGTTTTGTGACTAGAAGCTAGGGGTTAGTAGCTGGAAGTTGATTTTGGTGGAGATGAGGGGAGTTGCACCCCTGTCCGATGACGCACGGCTTATTCATCTTCACAGGCTTGGCTTGCTCGGTAATACGACAATCGCTTGAGAACAAGCAAGAAACGATTGGCGGCGGCGCTTGCCTTTTCGAGCTTTAACCTGCGCCGAGGTTAAAACCTTATCCCGCGATATGACGATCGTACCACAACCGCGGGAGAGCTATGGGGATCGCGGTCGGCTTAAGCGACGACCGGTACAGCTTGAGGCATGCGCATTGCGTTTGCAATGGCGACCTTAGCTTTTTCTACGATGTTGGCAATTATCGTTTGCGGCTCAGTTTAACGAGTTAAGCCGGCTCGGCCTGCAAAATAAACAGAAACGCACCGTCGATGCTCGGCATCCCCATACTAACGCTTCGCTTAATTACCAATTACCCCACTACGTCCTACGGACTTCGAGGGGCGGGCCAATTACTAATTACCAATGCTGGAATTGAGCAAGCTCGATATCTGTTTAATAATCGTAATCGCGGAGGTAGCGTTGGGTTTCGCGGTTTATGTCGCGTTCTTTTATTTTTTGCTTCTTTTCAAAGGTCTTTTTGCCTCGCGCCAGCCATATTTCGACTTTTATGCGATTAGAGCGAGTATATAGTGAAATGGGTATGGCTGTCAAGCCTTTTTCGCTTAATTTACCCGTTAATTGCTGTATTTCTTTTTTATGCATTAAAAGCTTGCGGGAACGGCTTGGATCATAATCTTGGATGTTCGATGCTTTTTTATATGGTGCGATATTGGCTCCAATAAGCCATAATTCGCCTTCTCGTACAACTACATGTCCCGCGTCTATCTTGGCTCCGCCTTCTCTAATGCTTTTTACTTCAGCACCTGTTAATTCCAAGCCGGCCTCGTATTTATCGAGGCATTCGTAATCGAATTTGGCTTTTCTGTTGACCGCTAAAGTAGGCATGGGCAGTATCGTACATCGTACTTCTTAAATAAACAACATTTTTAACTTCTAACTTCTAAATTCTAACTACTAAATTTTAACTACTAAATTCTAAATTCTAACTTCTAAATTCTAACAACGAAATCGCGTTTATAACGAGAATCCGTTTATCACGAGTGGACATTACGTCGAACGTCGAATGACAAGCTACTAGCTACTAGCTACTAGCTTCTAGCGGCTAGTAGCTATCAATTTGTTGTGGGTGAAAACGTGATATAATGCGGTTATATTGGGTAAGGTGCTTTAGACGATAAAAATTATGCAAAAGGTGCAGATTAATGTCAGTGTAAGTACGCTGTTAAAGATTTTGGCTGTGGTGCTGGGAGTTTTTTTGGTGTGGAAAGCTTGGCAGGTGATTTTGATTATTTTGGTGGCTTTGTTTTTGGCGGCGATAATCCAGCCGGTAGCTGATTGGGCGCATAAGTACAAGATCCCCAGGGGGCTTACGGTTATTATTACGTATATTGTGGGGCTGGGTCTTTTGGCGCTTACTATTACGCTAATGGTGCCTACATTAATTGATCAAGCTTTAAAATTAGGCCCGATTTTTGGCGCCAGATGGGATTCGTTGCAGGATGTGGTAAAGGGCGTGCAGAATTTTGCGGTACAATACGATTTATTGCCGGAAGACGGTTTTGCGTCGGTACAATCACAGGCCGCGGAGGTTGTGTCCAGGTTGTTGCAGGCTTTAACCGGAATTTTTGGAGGAATAGCGGCTTTTGTAATAGTGCTCGTGATAACGTTTTATTTGGTCGCGCAGGATGAAAAAGCCAAAACCTTGGTTCATGATTGGGTGCATAAAAAGCATCAAAAGTTTGTATTAAATTTAATTAATGAATTGCAAGCTCAGATGAGCAGGTGGTTTAGGGGGCAGGCAACGTTGAGTTTGATTATCGGTGTAATGGTTTATTTGGCGTTGACATTGCTGGGGATTGAGGGGGCTTTGGTTTTAGCTCTTTTTGCGGCCTTGTTGGAATTTATTCCATATCTTGGGCCCATATTAAGCAGTATACCTATTGTTTTTGTGGCTTTTACTCAATCTCCTTGGTTGGGCTTATTTTCTCTTATTGCTTTAATCGTCATCCAGCAGTTGGAAAATCATATAATCGTACCCAAGGTCATGCAAAAAGCGGTGGGTTTAAATCCGCTTATCAGCATTATCTCCATGTTATTGGGCGCTCGATTATTTGGCTTAATGGGCGCTTTGCTGGCGATTCCATTCGCGACAGCGCTTATGGTCGTGATAAAAGAAGTTAGGCAATACCTTGATCAGAAATAATAAAAAATATGCAAGAGAATCAAAATATTCAAAACAAGAGCGAAGATAATCAAGAGATGGATTTTGATAAACATGTTGGCGAAATGGACCGGGATATACTTAAGGGCGATAATAGCGCGAAGCCGGCAGTTGCAGAATCACAATCCACCGAGGCAATGCAAAACGACAACCAAAATCAGGATAAGAGCGAACCCGAATTTCAGTTTATGAAGGAACAGGGTAAAAGCAAGGCCGAGTCGGGGCAGATGGTTACGCCTTCAGCCGGTGCGAGTACCGCAAATGCGCTCGGTGAGGTGCGTACTATCGCGCCTATTCCCGAAGCGCCAAAAAAGATAGTGAATGAGGCGGAAGATGAAAAGCCGGTTAAAAGAATATGGGGTCAAATTTTTAGCGGTTGGATTTTAGCAATTGGTTTTTTGGGAATTGTGATTTTGTTGATTTTGTTTTTGTTGGCAAAATCGGGAATGTTGAATATTCCTTATATAAGTGATTGGGTTTATGAAGCTCCCAGACCGCAGAGATTTGTCATCGCTAACGACCTTAGTTGGGATCAGTTTAGAAATATTTTAACTCAAAGAGTACAGGAGCAGAATATTGATAGTGAACCGCCGTTAAGTTTAACTTTAGACGAAAAGGAGTTGACCGGATTACTGACCGGATCTGTAGACCAGGCTTTAAGGAGCGAAGATCTGGACGCTCCTGTTGCTCAGATAGCCGTCTTGCCTGATTCAGTTGAGCTGTATTTCTTTTTAACTTGGAAAGATTTTTTTACATTTGAAATCTTGACATACCTTGTACCCATCGTGGAAGATGACGGTACGCTCAAATTTGAAGTAAAAGACGCCCGCATCGGAGATCTGCCGATTCCGGGCCAGTGGGTATTGCAATTAGTGGGTTATTTTTTCAAGCGCGATATCGGTGTATGGAAGATTATTTTATCCAACGGCTATGGAATACAGGATGTCCAATTATTTGATGGCAGTTTGGATCTTCTAATTGGGCCGGTCGAGAGCAGATGATTTTTATTTATCGTTTATTGCCTTTTGTGACGACACTTGTGGTGGCGCTGGGTTTTTGGCTGCAGTTAAAATATCCCTTTCAATATCCTTGGATCGTGGGGTTTGCCTCGCTTAGCATGCCCGTGTCGGCATTTTTAATCGCTAGAGGGAAAGTTAAGTTTAGTGATTTTTTAGAAAAGATGTTGCCTTCTTTTATTTTGCTTGCCGTATTGGCTTTTGCCTTGCTTTTATCCGAAGATGCTTTGGGGAGAACCATTATTATTATTTTGGCGGCTTCCGTTTCTTATTTGTCTTTAGAACTTTTGTTTCTGCTTGCTTATTCGCCTCCCAAGTATCCGGTGCATGGTTTATCCAGGGTTAATATGGCTTATGTTCCGTTTATTGTTTTTTATGCTGTCGCGACTTCTGTGGGATTGATGACTTTTTTGCATACATCTTTATGGGTGCATATTGTTGTAATGGTTTTATTGGGTTTGGTTTTATTTAGAACAACCGGGCACCCGGAAGCAACGAGCGAACAAAATCATCGTTGGATGCTGATTGGCGCGATCGTTGGATTGCACCTGGGGCTTTTGGGTGTAATGTTGCCACTTAGCATGTACGCGCAGGGAGCGGCTGCCATGGTTATTTTTTCGGGCATGCTAAGGTTGAGGCGATATCTATATCATCCAATGCCCGGCAAAAAGCAAGCGCTGTTAGAAGGATCGGCGGCGGTTGTTTTTTTGATTGCCGTTTTAGCGACTTCGAGATGGCTTTAGGCTGAAAACCAAACAGTTGAAATCTTGCTCATTTATGCTAAACTATTGATTGTTTATGAAACAAGATAAGCGAAAAATTTTATGGATAAGTTTAGCTGTTCTGGGAGCTGTTTTATTGTCTTCGGGGAGCGGCGCGGTTTCGGGTTATGTTGCCGCTAATTTGGTTTTAGATCAAAAAACGTTAAACGGTTCGGGTATCATTGTGCCAAACGGCACCAGTACGCAGGCCGTGGCCACCAATACAGACATGAATGGTAACGCGAGCACTTCCATAAAACTCGTGCCTCTTTCTATTTTGGAGGCTTCGCCCAGATTGGTGCCGGAGTCTATATTGGACAGGGAATCTTCGGTGGGGATTTTATACGCCAGCGCCAACCAGAAGGCTTTAATGCTTGGGGAGGATGATGTAGCGGCCAGAGCCGTGGCCATGACAACAGACGGCTGGTTCGCGGTTCCATATTTAAGTGTTAAAGATAAAATAAATTTAAACTGGCATGTTTGGTATGATAATCGGCTGTATCCGGTAACAAAAAAAATCGCGGATGAATCTGTGGGAATGGTTTTTATCAAAGTAGACAACGCGAGGCTTTCCGTGGCTTCGTTTGCCCAAAATACTTCAAAGAGATCCGGATTTCCGGTTTGGCTTGAACCGGGGCCAATGCAGTTTATTCCGTCTGCGATATCGTCTTTAAGAAGGACGATTTACGGAGAGCCCAGATTAAGCGACGTGTTAACACGCCGGATGGTGGCAGTGGGGCAAATAGCAGAAAGCGAAATCGGCGCTCCGGTTTGGGATACCAATGGAGCACTGGTTGGCATAGTTGAATCCGGAGAAGGCAATAGACTTGATCTTATACCGGCATCCGTGATTTCCGCGTCTTTGCAAAGCTTGATATCCAAACAAAAAATTGAGCATGCCGCGTTGGGTGTAAGAAGTATGCCCACTTCGTTTATAAGATCTTTGGATCCGGAATTGGAATTGCCCGAGAGGGGAGAGTGGATTTATTCGACAGACCCTAAATTAGCCGCGATTTTAACGGGGAGCGCCGCGGAAAGGGCGGGTTTAAAAACCGGAGACGTGATTTTGCAAGTTGATCGTGATATAATAGACGAAAGCGTAGATCTTGGGGATATTATTTTGCAGTTTGTTCCTGGCGCGGAAGTGAATATCAGAGTTTGGCGCCAAGGAGAAGAGATCGATATTCCGGTTGTATTGGGAAGCAAAGTAACCAGCAAAGAGCTTTAATCTAAAGAGTCTATCAAGTAAAAAGTCCGTAAAGTCTTTCAAGCTTTGCTTGATGGACGGTGACGGACTTGAGGGACTATAAACTAATCGGAGGGATGCCTAGCATAAATTTATTTCAATTATATATTAGAGGATGGAAGGTCATCGCGGGGCTCGCGGTTTTGGGTTTGGTTTTGGCGTTGGCTTTTTCATTACTGCAAACTAAAAAATATTCCTCGCAGATCAGGCTGCTTATCACACAAACCAATGTAACGGGCGTAGACCCTTACACGGCCATCAAATCCACGGAACGGATCGGGCAAAACTTGGCCGAACTGGTTTTTTCATCCAGCTTTTTTAATGCTGTTGCAAACCAGGGTGGAGTAGACGCCAATTATTTTACTTTAAACGATGAGATAGAAAAGCGGAAAGAGTGGGCTGAAACTCTGGATGTGGGTGTTACTCCGGGGACGGGTGTGATGTATGTTACAGCCTACCACCCGGATAGAACACAGGCCGCGGCCATCGCCATTGCTGTTGCCAATCAATTGGCCGAGCAAGCGCCAAACTTTTTTGGATATTCTGTGCGCGTGCAAATTATCGACGATCCGTTGCCCAGCAGGTTTTTTGCCAAACCGGATTTTATCGCCAATTTAAGCTTTGGTTTGATACTGGGGTTTTTGGTGGGCTCCGCATGGGTGCTAGCCCGAATCAGGCAGATACGGTAATCGTTAACTTCTAACTTCTAAATTCTAAATTCTAAATTCTAATTTTTAACTTCTAACTATGTAGGGGCGAACCTTGTGTTCGCCCGTGCTTTGATCACAGAACGGGCGAACACAA
>CAYOMV010000035.1:0-13633 GCA_964405175.1 uncultured Gammaproteobacteria bacterium
GCCGGCATGGCCGGCGAAAACAAAGCCACCGGACCTAAGTCCGGTGGTCGATTACAATAGGTACGCGCAAACCATTGGACTATGAACAAAGTACAAGGTACAATCATTGCATGAAACGTAAACACATGCGTTTTTTATTCGGTATAGCCGTGGGTTTTGCCTTTATTCTTATAGCATCCTTGAATTTGGAAAATTCACCGGCGGTTTCATCAGAAGCAAACGATCCGAAAGTCATTACCGAGATTCAAGATTTTGAGAGCACCGCATCGTCAACCTCAACCAACGCACTGGTAACAAAAGTCGTGGACGGCGATACTATTCATGCAATCTTGGACAGTGAACCCGGAAAAGATGTTAAAGTACGTTTCTTGGGCGTAAATACACCGGAAACAGTGGATCCGCGCCGTCCTGTTGAGTGCTTTGGCAAGCAGGCTTCTGATTTTACCAAGAGCCTGCTCGCAAATCAACGCGCTCTGCTCGTTGCAGACCCTGAAGCTGATGAAGTGGATAAATATGGGCGGCTGCTGCGCAACGTCTATCTCGCCGACGGCACCGATGTCAACGCCGAACTCATTCGCCAAGGCTATGCCTATGCCTACGTTTCATTCCCGCAAAACGCCGAACGCAAAGCCTACTTAAGATCGCTCGAAGCAGAAGCCCGCGAAAACCAAAGAGGTCTCTGGAATCCCGAAATCTGTAACTAACTTCTAACTATTAACTATTAACTACTAACTTCTAAATTCTAAATTCTAACCACTAAACATCAATGTCGAACGTCAGACGTATAACGGTAACGTTTATCACGAGAATCCGTTTATCGGGAGGTAGCATTACGTCGAGAGGCTGGAGGCATGGTTTTGTAGGGGCGAACCTTGTGTTCGCCCGTGCTTCGATAACTGAACGGGCGAACACAAGGTTCGCCCCTACGATAATCTCTCCGAACCGTGAAAACGCGTTCATAACGAGCATCCGTATATCACGGGTTGAACGTCTGCTATATACTAGATACAAGATACTAGATACTAAAGATAAACGTTTCGGTTTTACCCTCTAAATCTCCCTATTAGGGAGACTTGAAAACTATGTAAACAAGCTCCTAATAGGGGTTGGGGTTTAACTCATAGCTTCTAGAAGCTAGCAGCTAGCAGCTAGAAGCTATAAATTAAAGTATGGATAATTTGAAAAAAATCATTTGGGCACGCAGGGGTATATTCTGGGCAGCTCTCCTCGGGCTCTTTGCTTCAGCATATCTTTTATATACATATAGTACAGGCTCTAACCTGGTCTGCGGTTCGCTTGTACATGGCTGTGATGCTGTACGCGCTTCAAAATGGTCCGCGTGGTTTGGAATCCCAACACCGCTTTTTGGCGTACTTTTTTATCTCACAGTTATCATCCTTGCGATAATCAGATCCTACTCTCCGGACTACAAACCCAAGCTCGCGCGCCTGGCTCAAATAATACTAGCCTCGGCCGGATTTTTAGAATCACTGGTTTTAACAAGTATTCAAACTTTTATAATCGGGCAATACTGTTCCTGGTGTCTAGCTTCGGCTTTAGCGGCGACACTTATTTTCATATTCACGCTATTCGACCGCAATTACACTTTGGAAAAGATGGAAAGCATGCGCGAATTAAAGATTACAGGCATTTCATTGGCGGTTTTTCTGGTGGCGGGTGGTACGCTTTTTTTCTGGTTGATACGTCCCATTCAAACTCCTCCTATAAACTCTGAATTCAACCAAGGACGTATCCCAAGCATTACTCCGCCGGTTATTGTTGATCCTAATCTGAATCAATCAACGGGAACGAACGAATAAAAAAAAACACTCCGCCAAATTAGCGGAGTTTCTAGTCTGCCTCCCGGCCATCATCCTGATGGCTGTGTCGAGGTTTGGCACTGCAAGTTTCTTCATGTTGATAGATATACTCGGTTTTAACACGCCGTCCGCAATGTCTGCATATAAGACAGCACAATGGATGGTGTATAGGGTCGCCTGGCTTGCAATCGCAAAAGATCGAAAGTTTTTTTGTAGTTTGGTCCATCTTTCCTCCGATGTGGCAGTTATAACAGTATTTGCCCCTTAGGTCAATGAATTGACCAATGATTAGGAATTTGCTAGCTTTAACCCAGTTCTTTCAAGGAGTTTCAAAATGCAAGACAAGCAGATTCAAGCCGCGGTAAAAGCTTTTCAACAAAAACATGCCTCCAGAGCGATTTTTTCGGATATCGACGGTACCGTATATCAATGGCAGTTGCTTATTGATCTGGTGCTGGCTATCGCAAAGCATTATCCGGAAAAACGTCCTTTTGTCGCCCCACTGCGCCAAGCTGTTACGAATTATAAAAAACGAGTCGCTCCTTTCTCAATCGTAATCAGCGTTCTTATCGGAATCATCCCCGAAGTTTTCAAAGGTGTAAACAAAAAACGCGTGGCAAAATTCGCCGCTCTAAGAGCAAAGAGCGTCCAGAGCAAGGTATACATCTTTCCCAAGACTCTGCTACAAATCGCAAAAAGCTTCGAGAGCACCCCTGATCCTTATGTGCTAATTGCTATCACCGGAGCACCGCAAGAGGTGGCCGAACCTTTTTGCAGGCAGTTAGGCTTCGACGTAGTGATCGGTTCGTACTATCAAGCCAACCGACGCGGTTCTTACACGGGTAAGCGAGATATTGATTCCGGGATCAATAAAGGCGCCTATATCGACGCGATCAGTTCTTTGCATGAAATCGATTTCCCAAGAAGCATTGCCAAAGGTGATTCGGAACACGATCATGACATGTTCGATCGGTGCGGGTTTGCCTATGCCGTTAACCCGAACACGGCCCTCCTCGCAAAGCTTCGAGCCAGCGCTATTGATAAAACTTGGTATATTGTTCGCGACGGCCAAAAGTCCGGAGTGCAAATCAATGCTGTCAACAAGTATGGCGGATTAGCTGAAGTATGCGCCGCCTGCTCCTTGCCGCCCGATATCGCGGCCGAGTTCCCGGTTTTACCCGGCATGCTCGAACCCGAATATTGCCGGTGCGCCTGATTCTCCGCTGTCCTCATCTCGAGGGCTTTTTTAATATTTCACTAGAGACGATTTCTCGATTATTATTTGCCCTCTTTGTACGCATAACGTAAGCTGTTTTGGTATGCAATATATCTTTAATAACCAAGAAATCGGCTCCTACGCCGCGGATACTCTGGTAATCGGCGTTTGGTTGTCGGATAATCTCAAAATAGAACAACAATCTTTAACTCCATCACTGCAAAAATCCATCGTAAGCGAGATGAAACGCAGAAATTTTACCGGCAAAGATGGAGACATGCTCTTATTGCCCCTCCTGGATCAAAGCAAAATCAAGTACTTATTATTTGCCGGCCTGGGCGATAAAAAGAAATACAACGACACGCATCTTCGTTCACTGGCCGCTCGAATCGTGAAACAAGGAAATTCCATCAAAGCTAAAAATGTTGTTTTGGATAAATCAATAATAGCGTCCATGAAGGACAATACTTTAGGAGCTCAGTACTTAATTGAAGGATTTGAACTAGGGTCTTATCAGTTTACAGCTTTCCGAAAAAACAGCCGCAAAGATGAAGAAAAGAAAAAAACCCTCACAGAAGTCGTTCTTGCCGTAAGCGATAAAAAACTGCAAAAAGAATTGGAGCAGGGGATAGTCAACGGCAAAATCTACGCGGAAGGTACTAACATGGCACGTGATTTGGTAAATACTCCGGCTATGGATATGCATCCCGGAGAAATGGCAAAAGTGGCGCAAAGCCTTGCTGTGCGCGGCTCCGGGATCACTTGTAAAATCCGCAACCGTGCTGAAATGGAATCTTTGGGCATGCACGCGTCCGTGTCTGTTGGCATGGGCTCGGCCCACGAACCCAAATTCATCCACCTGGTCTACAAACCGAAAAACGCCGCACGCCGCTCGTCGCAAACAAAAAAAATCGCCTTAATCGGCAAAGCGGTTACTTTTGACGCCGGCGGCTTAAACCTCAAACCCGAAAATGGAATCACTGACATGAAGATCGATATGGCGGGCGGCGCGTCTGTTCTGGGCGTATTCAAAGCTCTCGCAGGGCTCCAACCAAACGTAGAAGTCCACGGCCTGCTTATTGCTGTGGAAAACATGCCCGGCGGCCGCGCGTATCGCCCCGGAGACGTGGTCCGCGCTTTAGACGGCACCACTATCGAAGTGGAGAACACGGACGCCGAAGGTCGTCTCACACTGGCCGACGCCTTGGCTTACGCTTCGCTTAAAATCAAACCCGATTACATGATAGATATGGCCACCCTCACAGGCGCTGTCATCATCGCTTTAGGCTCGGAAATAACCGGCATGTTAGGTACCGGCCAAGAAATCAAAAAAGCGCTAAATACCGCCGCAAAGCAATCCGGCGAATATCTCTGGGAACTCCCCATGCACCAGCATTACCGCGAGCTCTTAAAATCCAAAATCGCGGACCTGAAAAACGTTGGCGGCCGCCCTGCCGGAGTAATCACAGCCGCGCAGTTTTTAGAAAAATTTATCCACGACGTGCCATGGGTCCACTTGGATATCGCCGGCCCGTCATACGCTGAAAAAGAATTCAAACCCGAAACCCCGGTCGGCGGTACAGGTTGGGGAGTAAGATTGTTGCTAAATTATTTGCGCAATCTGTAAAAACCCATCACTAATTGATAAATAGCTATAACGCTATGAGTAAAAAAAATGGCGATTTTGCCACCCACACGCTTGACACCCTAATAAGAGTCGTGCAAACATAAAACAAGTGCACTTTTAACAACAAAAAGGGGTCGCATATGAGCCAATCATATAATGGATTCGCACGTTTTTACGATCTTTTTACCCAAGAAGATCCCAATGATGTTGATTTTTATGCATCTTTTGTTCCAGCGGCGATATCAGGCGCAAGAGTTCAAGTTTTAGAGATTGGCGTTGGTACTGGGCGAGTGATTTTTAAACTTGCGGAAAAAATGCCAGAAGTTTCATTTATTGGTTTAGATTCTTCATGGGATATGCTGACAATTGCGAAATCTAAGTTGTGTGTCAGAGATATTAAAAATGTTGACTTAGTTCATGCGGATGTGCGCAACATGAGCATTGAAAAGCGATTTGATGTAATACTTGTTACATATCAAACATTTCAATTTCTATTGAGCGTATCTGACCAGATTTCAGCTCTACGGAGCATCTGCGATCATCTTAGGCCGGGTGGAAAATGTGTATTGCATGTCTTTAATCCAGACCCGAAGCAACTCGTGGATAATGGCGAGAAAAAAAGCTTTCGCCATTCCGCGATGGATCCTATCACGAAACAGGAAGTGTTTTGGATTTCGAGGTCAAAGATTTTGCGATCCGAACAGTTAATCGATTTCGCGGCTATATATAGATTTATTTCCCCTGACAATCAGGAGGGTGAACTTGTAAATCCGTCGCAAATGAGATATTTCTACCGCTTTGAACTTGAGCATCTCGCAGCACGCTGCGGTCTTAAGCTTAGTAAGGTCTTTGGTGACTTCGACGGATCGGAATATGCCGATTCTAGCCCTGCCATAATAGTGGTGCTTGAAAAGGAAGTTAGTCATGAAGGCACAAGTCTCCTATAAGGACATCAGAATTGAAGTAACCGGCAGATGCAACCTCCGATGTGTGCACTGTCATGCGGCCGATCGAAGTGCACCGGAGGTTGTAAGTAGGGAGCTTACTACTCAAGAAATACTGCAAATTATCACAGAAGCAAGTGAGATGGGTATTGATGAGTTTGAACTCATTGGCGGGGAGCCATTCATGCATCCAAAGATATTCCTTATCATTGATGCATGCAAGGGTACGGTCAACATCTGTACTAATGGTTTGTTTTTCACGGATCATATCCTCGTTATGTTATCTGAAAGACGTTCAAAGTTGCGAGATTTCTGCATTAGTCTGGATGGAACAGCTGCTCACGCGTTGATCAGGTCGGGAAGCAGAGCTGAAGATGTTCTCAGGGGTATAAGACGCCTAAAAGCCGCATTACCTGAGGCGCGTGTCCTTGTTCAGACAACGTGTACCGCACTAAACATGCATGAACTTCTTGATATGTACAAGGTCCTGAAAGAATCTGATGTGCTCCCGCACACGTGGAGCATAAACATGTTCTGGATGGCGGGACGCGGCGTTGATAATTACAGAAGGCTGCAGATCACTGATTTGGAAGAGTTGATGCAAATATTTGCCGAAATAATCATTACACATCGTAACGACGGGCGTCCCTTCGTTCTAAACATTTACAACGTCTATAACTCGCTCATTGCTGACAACGAACATGAGGAGTATCTCGACTACCTTCAGATGACCCTAGACACGCATCCCTGTGAATACCACAAGGATAAGCTCTGTGTTCGTTCTGATGGTACTGTCGAGTTCTGCAATTCCTTGCACTGCATCTCTGCGGATTATCGGGAAAGCGGGACGCTTGCTCGCGCCGTAGCTTCGCCTGTGATACAATCGTTCTACGAATTACGCGTTAGCGACCTTGTAGGATGCTCAAAATGCAGATTTCTGCCACTTTGCGGCGGTGGATGCAGAGGCGAGGCCCTTACTCACGAAAACGATATACTGCAGGCCGATAGAATGGCATGCCGTATGATGGCTCTCGTTGAAAAATTCATTATGCCAATACTTACAGAGTCGGAGAGAAGAAAATATCAGAGCTTGATCAATCCCGAGGGTGAGTACCCTTCCGGGTCGATATAAACACTCACCAAGAGCAGGAAGGAGGGCGAAATGATTCTCAAAAGCCGGAAACACACCTGACTCCAGCCTATACCTACCTTTAAGGAGGGGTGTATATCTTCACCCCTCCGCTTTTATTTCAATAATATGTCAGATATTTATACAAAAAAATCATTTAAACAAGAGCTGTTGTTAGCTGATAGAGGTGTGCCCAAAGCATTGCTATTGTTAGGTTCGTCGGATGCTGTTGGCGCTATAAGGCAAATAAATAGTGTAATTGCTATTAAAAAGGTTCAGGCAACTGCATTTCCAAATATCTACACGGGATTTGTAAATAATAAACTTATAGCTTTTGGCTCAACCTATGCGACATCTTTTACGGCGGATATTGTACATGCGTATTCTGAAATCGGCGTAAAAAAAATTGCCCTCTTTGGGTTCTGTGGTGCAATTCAAGCCAAATTGAAAAAAGGGGATGTCGTATCGCCAAAAATAATTTATGACAATGTGGGGATTTTTAAGGCCTATGGAATATCAAAAAAACGGCATGTTATCAGGTTGAATACCACGAGTCCAGATGAGTTTTCTGTTGTTACATGGCACAACCTATTTAGCGAAAATACTAAACTTATCAAAAAGTGGAAAAATCAAAATATCGATGTTGTCGATTTAGAATCTGCGGCCATTGTTGCCGCTTGTAATCACAAAGGGATAAAACCCCGGATTCAGTTAATTGTCGCGGATCAACTTTACAAGAAAGAACACTTACAAAAAACATATAAAACTAGCTATAAAGATCTTTGTCAAAAACGAATTAAACTTATACAAGAATACGTGACCAGAATTTAGAAATAAATTTTTCAAACACTGTTTTGATTGGTTGTATCGGTTGGGGAGCAACCAACCGTATAAATAAAATATCGCGAGAGCGATACAGTTATTGGTTATTGGAATTTGGATATTGGAGATTGGAGTAAATTTGTGCTATAATTAGTACTGTTGATAAGTATGCATATTACGATTTACACAACACCTACTTGCCCATATTGCAAATTGGCCAAAGATTATTTCAAAGACAAAAACATAACCTTCTCTGAAATAGATGTCGCGGCCGATCCTGCCGCTGCCAATGAAATGGTTAAAAAATCCGGGCAAATGGGAGTGCCGGTTATCGAAATTGCCGACGAAATCGTAGTAGGCTGGAACGAATCCGCTGTCGAAGAAATCTTAAAGAAGTCCAAATCAACTCAAAAAGAAAAGCAAAAAGCTTAAATAAGGTCGAATCTCGACCAAACTCCTAACATATAAAAAAATATGCCAACACCAAAAAAACGCAAGCCTGCCGTGCGCAAGGCCGCCCCAAAAAAATGCGGGTCAAAAAATTGCAAAAGCCACGATGCTTTCGACGGTTTCTTAGCTGATTTTGTTGCCAACAAAACGACTGTTCTGGTTTTGATGGCCGCTGTATTGGGCTTGGGCGCCATGTTTTCCATGATGCTCGGAGTCAGCGCCGCCGGTCTCTAAAAGCACCAAATTAAAATCAAAAAACGCCACACGTGAAAACACTGTGACGCTTTTTTAGTATACTAACAGCCGGAATCTACCAGCTTAGCCTCTAGCTACTAGCTAGCAGCTAGAGGCTAGAAGCTATTTTAAGCTTTCCCTAAAGTTTCTTTGCCTTTCTCCCAAGCCAACGGGCAGAGCTCGCCTGTTTGCAAAGCTTCTAAAACTCGTAAAGTTTCATCAACCGAACGGCCGACAGATCCCGCGCTTATGAGAGCATACTGAATTACACCTTCCGGATCTATAATAAACAATCCGCGATGCGCCGAGCCGTCTTCATCTTCCAAAACATCATACTCACGTGATATCGAGTGGTTCGTATCTGCTAACACCGGATACTTGACCTCAGGCAAGTCTCGCTCAAACCAAGCTTTATGACTCCATTCCGAGTCTGTGGAAGCGGCTAAAACCTCGGCCCCCAAATCTTTAAACATTTGTTCTTTTTCCGCGAAGCCTCTTATCTCCGTAGGGCAGACAAAAGTAAAATCTCGTGGATAAAAGAAGAATACCAGCCATTTTCCTTTATAATCCGAAAGGCTTATTTTTCTAAACTCACCATTTTGATAAGCGGTCGCGCCTTCAAAGTTTGGCGCTTGTTGATTCATTTTGATCATATATTTTTATTAGTTAGGGGTAAGTTACAGATTTACCTTATTAATTATTTTAGTTGCTTCAATGAAGCGTTGGTTTACCACATCCCAGTTCACATGCTTCAGGAATTCCGCGATATAAGTCTTTCTGTCAGATCCATAATCGATAAAATAAGCGTGTTCATAAACATCCATTACGAGTAAAGGAACAGCGCCCCATACACCTCCTTGATTGTGGGCGTCGCCCGTATAAACTCGGAGTGCTTTGTCATGGCTGTCCCAGGTTAAAAGAACCCAACCGCGAGCCGCCATGCCGCAAGCCGTGAAATGTTTGGTAAAAGCTTCCATGCCCCCAAACTGCTCGGCGATCTTATCTGATATTTCGCCTTTAATTTCGCCGTCTCCTCCCATGTTTTCAAAATACCATTCATGCAAGTATGTTCCGTTTACCGCAAACGTCTCTCCGTTTTTCAAACCCCTCAACTCCGAGTATGTTTGGTTGGCTCCTTCCAGGCCCGATTCGGGCATTGAGCTGAGTTTTTCTTGGATCTCATCCTTCTTTTTGGCATAACCAACATACAATTTATCATGATGGATCTCGAGCGTTTTATCGCTTATAGATCCCTGCGCGCCCTCAAAGGGCAAATTTTTAATTTCAGTAGACATATTTAATAGAATTAAAAACTTAAATTATTAAAAAACTAAAATATTCACAAACCGCAACGAGGTACTAGGCGCTAGGTACTAATATGACAGCTAGAAGCTAGAAGCTAGAGGCTAGTAACTACCTAGTCAGCGCCTTAAGTATTTCTGTTTCTTTTGGCATCCCGTGCTTGTAAAAAGCAATCTTACCTTCTTTATCAACAACCACAACCGTTCTTTTAATTACTTGAGCCGAGAATAATTTTTTGATTGCTCCGTATTTTTTACTAACTTTTTTATCCGTATCCACCAATAGGGGAAAGGGGAATTGGAATTTTTCGATAAATTTTTGATGGCTTTTAGCATCCGCGTGGTTGACTCCATAAACAACCGCGTCCAACTTTTCGAATTTTGGCCAATTATCTCTTATATTGCACAATTGTATGGTGCAACCCGGGGTCATGTCGCCGGGATAAAAGATTAAAACAACAGGCTTTTTTCCTTCAAAATCTTTTAATGACACTTTTGCGCCTTTTTGCGTTTCCAAAGCGAACGAGGGCGCTTTGTCTCCGACTTTTAAGAATGTTTCCGGCATACTTATAATTTTAAATAATTTATTATTCTTTTTATGATTTATCCTCTATTTTTATACAATCATTACAAACACCTTTGGCGATAAACGAACAAACCTCTATCTTCCCGGGCCAAGTGCCAACAGTCTTTGCGTCCATGACATCCAACATTTTATTGCATTTCTTGCAGTAAAAATGCGCATGGGATTGTGTAGACGCGTCAAATCTGGCGGGTCCTTCGTCCATATGCAATTCCAAGATCAAACCATTATCCGCCAATTTCGCGAGGTGGCGGTATACCGTAGATCTGCCTATTCCCGGAACTTTTTTAACCATGTCCAAATAGCACTCCTGGGCTGTGGGGTGATCAAATCTGTTTTGGAGCATATCCAAAAGTATTAACATCCTTTCTGAATCACGTACTCGTGTATTAGACATAAAGTGAGAATTATTCTCATTTAAGAATACAACTCTACGTTAATCCAGTCAAGTTTAGCGGTGTGGACAAAGGTGGACAGGGTAAAAGATCTGGCATATTATTTCTAAATAATGATGGACACAAACCAACAAAATTCGCCTGATGATAAGCTTGCCTTTGGCCAAAAAACATCCAATGGAATAAAGTTTATTTGGCAAAATCCCGGCTGTTCAATCCCATGCGTAACCGGTTGTTTTTCAGTATTATTTGTATTCGGTTTGCTGGTTTTGCTCGTTATTATTTATTACTTTATTTGATATTGACTTTTGGTTGTTAAATAGGCAATATTTCTAAACTTATGAAACGCTTCTCTCAAATTTTGATATTATTTTTGGTCATAGCTTTAACCGGAGCAGGCTGTTCCTGGTTTGGCGGGGACGGCAAAATTTTGCCCGCCGGCCCCAGACCGGCTAATTTCGACGGCTTAAATCCCGATGAAGCTGCGAAAAAAATAAATTTTGTACCCGGCAGCCAAATCGAGATCCGTCAGACTTATCTTGGGCTGGGTGCTCAATTGGCGGAACAGCTTTCCGATGGAGATAAAACCAATGTCCGCATAATAACCATAGAGCGTTTTGCTCCCATGAATTACGCCAACTTAAGCTGGCAGCTCTCGCAAAATGTGGAAACCGAAGAATCCAAAAACGCGCGCGCGGATTATGAAGAACAATTGGCAAATTTGGCAGAAGATCAAAATCCTCCGGAAGAACCCGAATTAATAACCGAGCGGCAAACCGTGGTAGGTTCGTTGGACGAAATTGATCTTAAAAATTCCCATAAACTGCTTTTACCCGCTTATTGGCCAACCGGCGAAGCTTCTGTAAACGGCTTAAGCGCCATCTGGGTTTCTGATGATGTTTACCGCGAACTCACACGCACCAAAGTATCAACTATTTACTTCGGGATTCTAGACAGCGCGCTTTTTGGCGCCATGTCCAGCGCCAAAGAATTCGCAGATTCCATTAATGCTCTGCGCGGTGAGACCGCAAAAGTTGCAGATAAGGTGGATGTTGATTTGGTTAACGCGGACGAACCGTCTAACTGGTCACTCATGGTAAACGGGGAAGAAGTTGAGGTTGAAGTGATTAAGGCTCGCAACTGGTTTGGGGAAATCGTAGTTTTGGATAATCCCCAAAATCCGCTTATCTTAAAAATGACCTTTAATCCGGTTTCCGCGGGTGCTCTCGATTTGGTATCCGGCACCACGTTTCTAAAAGCTCTCTTGGGATACGAGGTAACCCAATTAAACGGCGTGGAATAAACAAAAAATCGTTAGTTCTTTCTAACGATTTTTTAATTGTTCCGGCAAAAAAGCTCTGTAATACATTGCGGTTGTTATCTTATCCAATTTGCGGCAAACGTCTTTAACTCTTCGGCTCGCTGGATTGTATTTTAAATTATTTTGCATCTCATCGCGTACTTCCTCGGCAAATAGCAACTCCTCATCATCCATAACTTCATTTTCAACCGAGAGCAACCAAAGCAACCGCCTCCAGTTTTTTATTAAATATTCTTCGGTTTCTACATCGTCTTGGGCTTCGGCTTTGCGCATGTACTCGTATCGTAAATTACCGATGCGTTGATTTATTAAATTTACAATTTCTTGTTTATCGAATTCGGGTTTTAAGTAACCGTTATTTTGCGCTACCAATAGTAATTTGCGCAGTTTAAAACGCAGATCAGGGGAATCCGCTTTTCTGATATCTTCTTCCAGAGCGCTGATTATCTTGGGAGTATTTATGTGTCCCACACTGTATACCAAGTAACCGCGTTCTGTATCTTGGAAATATTGCTCAACATCAAAAATAGTCGGCATTGGGAGTTGAGGTTTGTCCTGCTTTCCGCGTACACGAGAAACTTCGGCTTCATCAAATGAGTCGTCGATGATTATCGCGAAAGGATTCTCTTCAAAACTCATAAAACTCTAAACTTTTCCGGCCATTTTGGGTCTACTCTCACATCCAAATCCAAATGCACCGGAGTATCCAAGGCGGACTGCAATTCTTTGCGTGCTTTCATCCCTATCTCTTTTATGGTTTTTGCGCCGGCCCCGATAATCATCCTCTTATACCTGTCGTTCGTGGTCCAAACCGTTGCATCTATAAACCTTCCGCCGTTTTTTCTAAACTTCACGTCGTTAACTTTAACATTGACTGTATAAGGCAATTCCTGCTGTAGAGTTAAAAATACTTTTTCGCGGATAGTTTCCTCAATCCACTGTTGATGGCCCAAATCGGTAATTTGCTTTTCAGGATAATAACCCGGCCCTTCGGGTAAAATTTCGAATATAGTGCTGACTAATGTTTTTAAATGCTTTTGCTTGGTTGCGGAAATTTTAACCGTCACAACTTGGCCGATATCTAATTCTTCAAAATGCGTTGTAGCGAAACGCTCCTTAGGCTCCACGTCTATTTTATTAATCGCCAAAATAACCGGCTGTTTCACGCTTTTTAATAAAGCTTGGATATTCTTTTCTTCAGCGCCCGGCTCACGGGTTGGGTCTACCACATAAACCACGGCATCGATGCCTTCCAGGCTTTTCTTAACAGATGTATTTAATTTTTTAGACAGAGCATCTTTTTTACCCAAAAATATCCCGGGCGTGTCTACAAAAACAATTTGCCCTCGCTCATCATGCAAAATCCCGCGAATCGGCATCCTGGTCGTTTGCGCCTTTGGCGTCACGATTGCAACTTTAGAGCCAACGAGTGCATTTAAAAGCGTGGACTTGCCCACGTTTGATCTGCCAACTAACACAACAAATCCTGATTTCATATCAGCTATTATAACACGTCGAGCCAAGCTCGACACTTCTCACGTCTTTCATTCTTTAACTTCAATCCTTTTTCGCACCATACGCTAGCCTCTAGCTTGATTTTTAGTATCTAGTATCTTGTATCTAGTATCTAGCAGAAGTTCAACCCGTGATAAACGGATTCTCGTTATGAACGCGTTTTTATGGTTCGGAGAATTCTTGTAGGGGCGAACCTTGTGTTCGCCCGCTCTGTTATCAATGCACGGGCGAACACAAGGTTCGCCCCTACAAAACCATGCCTCCAGCCTCTCGACG
>CAYOMV010000036.1:0-13399 GCA_964405175.1 uncultured Gammaproteobacteria bacterium
CACCCCAACCACCCCAACCACCCCAACCAAACAACATTCGTTATCCGAAATAATCCGCGGTTTTAAAACATTTTCAGCAAGAAAAATCAATGTTTATCAAAATACAATTGGCCAATCATTATGGCAATCAAGGTTTTACGAACATGTAATTAGAGAAGGTGATGCAATTGATAAAATTCGTGATTATATTGCGAATAATCCAATGGGACAAGATCGTAATCTTAAGGACGGTTAGTAATTTACAATCCTGATTACTCATGTTAATTTATTCCCATTATGGCAAACCAATATCCATTTCAAGACATCGAATCAAAATGGCAAAAATTGTGGGATGAAAACAAAACCTACCATGCTAAAAATCCGAACGAAACGCAGTCGGAAAAATTTTATACTCTTGTTGAATTTCCTTATCCCTCAGGAGATGGCTTGCATGTAGGACATCCTCGTTCTTACACGGCGCTCGATATCCTCTCACGCAAAAAGCGCATGCAGGGTTTTAATGTTATCTATCCTATCGGCTGGGATGCGTTTGGTTTGCCTACTGAAAACGCAGCCATAAAAAAGAAGATGCAACCGGCGGAAATCACTAAGAAAAACGTATCCACTTTTAAACGTCAGATCCAATCTTTGGGCACTTCCTTCGATTGGTCGCGTGAAATCAACACCACCGATCCGGCTTACTATAAATGGACACAGTGGATGTTCATTCAATTTTATAACTGTTACTTTAACCAAGAAATCGGCAAAGCCCAACCTATCGATAAGCTCAATATCCCTCCGGAGATAAAAAGCCAAGGCGATCCTGCCGTAAAAGATTATATCGATTCCAATCGCTTGGCCTATAAAACCAAAACTACCATCAACTGGTGCCCTTCGTGCAAAATCGGACTCGCGAACGAAGAGGCGCAAGGCGGTGTTTGTGAACGCTGCGGCGGCAAGGTCGAAAAGCGCGAAAAAGAACAATGGATGATCCGCATCACCAAATATGCTGACCGCTTAATCGACGAGCTTGCCGATGTCGATTATCTCGACAAAATCAAAACCCAGCAAATCAACTGGATCGGCCGCTCCGAAGGAGCTCTCATAAATTTTTCAGTCACACAAAACCAAAGCCAGGACCAAGTACCAAGGACCATGGACAATATAGAAGTTTTCACCACCCGACCGGATACTCTTTTTGGCGCAACCTATCTCGTCCTCTCTCCCGAGCACGAGCTAATCTCTAACTGGATCGAAGATGGCGTCATCACCAACATCGATGAAGTTAAAGCTTACCAAGAATCAGCTCGCAAAAAGACGGATATCGAACGCCAAGATAATAAAGAAAAAACCGGTGTAGAACTCAAAGGTTTGTCCGCGATAAATCCTGCAACCGGCAAAGAAATCCCCATTTGGATCGCGGACTACGTCCTCTCTGGTTACGGCACAGGCGCCATCATGGCCGTTCCCGCGCACGATGAACGCGACTTTGAGTTCGCAAAAAAGTTTGGTTTGCCGATTAAAGTTGTGGTCATGCCACGTGGTAGTTCTATCGATCCAAATGATCCTTGGTCTAATCCAGAATTTACAGAAGATCAAAGAATTGCCAACTGGGGAAAGCACGTAATCGAAAATGAAGCTTTCGCCGAGACCGGACTAAGTATCAATTCAGGTTTCTTAGATGGTCTCGAAACCGCAGAAGCAACTAAAAAGATCATTGCTTGGCTCGAAGAAACAGGCCATGGCCATGCTGAAGTCACGTACAAACAGCGCGACTGGGTGTTTTCCCGCCAGCGTTATTGGGGAGAACCTATCCCGATGGTCCACTGCGAAAAATGCGGTTGGCAACCTGTCGCAGATGCAGACTTGCCTGTCCTTCTTCCTGAAGTTGAAAACTACGAACCAACCGACAGCGGCGAATCTCCGCTCGCAACTATTACTGACTGGGTAAAAACAAGTTGCCCGCACTGCGGCGGCGAGGCTCGTCGCGAAACAGATACCATGCCCAACTGGGCCGGTTCATCATGGTACTTCATGCGCTATACCGATCCGCGAAACGATCAAGCTTTCGCCTCTGCCGAAGCTCTAAAATACTGGATGCCCGTCAACATCTACGATGGAGGAATGGAGCACACGACGCTTCACTTATTGTATTCTAGGTTTTGGTATAAAGTCTTGCACGATCTTGGGCATATTCCCGAATCCTGCGGAGTGGAGCCATACGCCAAGCGCACCGCGCACGGTATGATCTTGGGCGAAGGCGGAGTAAAAATGTCCAAATCCAAAGGCAATGTCATCAACCCCGATGATGTAATTGCCGAATTCGGCTCCGACGTTTTCCGCTGTTACGAAATGTTCATGGGCCCATTCGACACCGATGCTCCTTGGGACACTCACGGCATTTTGGGCATTAAGCGCTTCCTTGATAAAGTCTGGTCGCTTCGCGATAAAATAACAAATGATAAAGAACAAATAATAAAGAATTCGGATAATTCCAAGTTCCAAGTTCCAAGTTCCAAGTTCGAATCAATATTGCACAAGTCCATTAAAAAAGTCGGCGAAGATATCGATGCCATGCGCTTCAACACAGCTATCTCTCAATTAATGATTCTAACTAACACCCTTCTCGAAGCTGAATCTATCCCGGATAATGATTACAAAGCGTATGTAAAATTACTGGCCCCATTTGCGCCGCACATTGCCGAAGAGCTTTGGCATAATCTCGGCAACGAATCATCAGTTCACTTGGAACCCTGGCCAACTTACAATCCGGATCTGCTCGTCGAAGACACAATCACTCTCGGAGTCCAAATCAACGGCAAGGTCCGCGGCCAAATCACCATTGCCACCGACGCCAAAGAGCAAGATGCCATGGATGCCGCCCGCCAAGAAGAAAACGTAGCAAAATATTTAGAGGGCAATGAACCAAAAAAGATCATTTACGTTCCCGGTAAAATTCTGAATATAGTTATTTAAATGGAAAACCGCTCTAAATTATAAGGAGCGGTTTTTTGTATTGACTTATTCTAGAAGAACTTTTTTTAAAGTGGTTTAATTAGAGTATGAAAATCACTATTATCGGCACAGGCTATGTCGGCCTTGTATCCGGAGCCTGCCTTGCTGAGCTTGGCAACACCGTCACCTGCCTGGATGTTCAGACTGAAAAAATCGCACAGCTAAAACAAGGTATTATGCCAATTTATGAACCGGGCTTAGACTCTGTCGTGGACCGCAACGTTGCTGTTGGTCGTTTATTTTTCACAGACTCTTACGAAGATGCTATTCCAGGAGCCGAGCTCATTTCTATCGCCGTCGGAACTCCGTCTGCTGAAGACGGCTCCGTGGATATGCAATATGTCGAAGCCGCGGCACGCGACATTGGCGCCCATGTAACCGAGTACACCGTCATCGCGGATAAAAGCACTGTACCGGTCGGAGCAGCCGAAAAAGTCGAAGCGATTATCCGCCAAGAATCAGGCATCGACATCGACGTAGTTTCCAATCCCGAATTCCTCCGCGAGGGCCATGCTGTTTACGATTTTCTCCATCCGGCACGCATTATTATAGGATCAGCGTCTGAAAAAGCGTCAACAGAAATACTCCGAGCCTACGAGCATCTGGATTGCCCCAAGCTTATAATGGATCGCCGCTCGGCAGAACTCACAAAATACGCCGCTAATTCTTTTTTAGCGACAAAGATCAGCTTTATAAACGAAGTCGCCGTTTTAGCCGAAGAATTGGGCGCTGATATCTCAAACGTCGCTCTAGGCATAGGGTCGGATCCGCGCATCGGAAAAGATTTTCTCAAAGCCGGGCCAGGCTGGGGAGGTAGTTGTTTCCCAAAAGATGTCAGGGCTATGCGGTTTTTGGCCAAAGACAAGGGAATCGATCTGCCGGTAATCAATGCGGCACATTCTCAAAATGAATTTTCCAAAATCAGGATGGCTCAAAAATTAGAAAAGGAATTGGGAGAATTGGCCGGCAAAAAAATTGCCGTATTAGGGTTGGCCTTTAAAGGCAATACGGATGACACCCGCGAGTCGGCCGCCATTGAGATGATTAATTACTTATTAGAGAGGGGAGCTGAAGTCGTTGCTCATGACCCGGCCGCTACACTTGCGCCCGATACAATTAGGGGTTATGATTTGCCGCAACTGGAATGCCCGTATAAAGCATCCAATGGTGCCCACGCGGTTCTTATAGCTACAGAATGGGAGCAATTCAGAACTCTGGATCTGGAAAAACTTCATCTTGAAGCTTCGGGGGATATTCTGATAGATGCGAGAAATCTTTTTGAACCCGCTCGAGCCATATCGGCGGGATGGAAATATATTTCAATAGGACGTAAATAATTTATGAAGATATTACTGGTTCGTCACGCAGAAGGCGCTCATCATCAGAGTGCTGATTTTTCGAACGGCTCCATCAATAAAGCACTTTCCGATTTGGGCAGGGAACAGGCTCAAAAACTTGCAAAACGATTAAGCCAATATAATATAAATTACATTTACAGCAGTGATATTTGCCGCGCCGTGGCAACCGCATATGTCATATCCGATGAGATGCCCGAAGTCACGGTTATGCTTACCAAAGATTTGCGCGTCAGAGATGCGCAGGAATCCGATGCGGATTTTGAAAAAAGGATTAAGCATTTTTACGAAGGCTTGTTAAACAAATACAACGGCGACACGGTCTTAATCGTGGCGCACATGGATGTACTTTCAGCCATGTTTAAACTGCTAAACTATCAAGGCCAATCATCTCCGGCTCAATCATCATTATCCGAATTCAATGTAAATGGCCAAGAAGTTGAAACGGTTATTGTAAATGATACCTCTTTTCTTAATTAAGCCTGCTTCCTTTTGGGATGGTAAAATTTTGACGCCAAATAAGTTGCTATAGGCATCGCAAGCGCCAGCCCTATACTGCCTACGAGCGTCCTCACGATCTCACTGGCGATGAGTTCGTTATTTATTACTTGCCCAAAAGTTAAAAACGGAGGTTCGTTGATGCTAAACAATATCAATAAAGGCAAAGAAGCGCCCGCGTAGGCAAGAAACAGTGTGTTTACCATGGCGCCAATATGCGCGTTTCCCACCTTCATAGCCATTGCATACACTTGATTAACGGGGAGCTTGGGATTTGCTTCTTTTATTTGTGAAACCGCTTCTATTTGGCCGATTACCATATCATCCAACACACCCAAAGCGCCAATTAAAACTCCGGCCAAAAACAATCCCTTAAAATCTATAGCCTGCTTTCCGATTCCGATTAAAAACAACGTTTCTTCCCCGGCCATACCCGTAATCCTTGTAAGCCAAGTAAATAAGAGCGAAAGCAGGGCTACAGCAATCAAAGCTATTCCCAAACTGAGAATTGCCAAATGCGATTTTGTATTCCAGCCATCCGTGATATAGATCATCAATAAAAAAATCACCAAACAAGTCGCTACACCAACCAGCAATGGATTCCAACCCGCTAATATAAGCGGGATCGTTGCTTTTAAGATTATTCCAAAACTTATTATAAGAGCTAATAGCGATCTTAAACCTTTAGACTTGGCTACTAAGGCAATTGTTAAAGCAAAAATAAAAGCCAAAAGATACAGAGGCCATCTCCTGATATAATCCGCGATATAAAAAACATCTTCTCCTCCGGGTCCGGTTTGATAATTTACCAAAACTCGGTCGCCTTCTTGGTAATAGTTTGATCCAATCGCGATAATCTCCGAAATTCCGTTAAACTCGAATTCTTTACTCTTCCATTCTCCTTCCAAGCCTTTTAGTTTCAATCTTTGCTGTACCACGTCTCTGCCGTCTGCCGTTTTTACGATTTTCTCTTCCAATACCTCTATAACCTTTGCTTCAAAAAGCACTTCCTCACCCGGAGCAATGGCGGGTTCGCTTGCTTCATGAGTAGCCTCGCCGTTAGCAATTCCGTTATCAGTGCTTTGTGCGTTCACCGGAACTGAGGTAATAATTGCTGTTGCCGTAAGTACCGTCAAAAATATCTTTGTAATCGTCATAATGTTAAGATTATACTAAAGCATTAATCAAACTTTTTCCAGTTTTTCACAACTTATTCACGTTTGCCAAATTACTGTACAAGTAATAAAGTTCTTCGGAGCGACAAAACGAAGCTCATCCTCAACAAGAATAATTAATTGAAACCTATCCCCCGGAGCTTTTACGCGGAGGGAGTCTGTAACTAAAATATATTAAAAATATGAATCAATACGATATTGGCATCATTGGCGCCGGGCCTGCCGGTTATTCGGCCGCCGTCTACGCGGCACGCGCCGGTTTTACTGTTGCTCTCTGGCTTGGCCCTGAACCGGGCGGCCAGCTCACAACCACAAGCGAAGTCGAAAACTTCATCGGTTTTCCTGAAGGCATCAAAGGCCCGGAACTCATGGAGCGATCCAAACAACAGGCGGCTCGTTTTGGCACTGAGCTTTTGGAAGGGAAGGTCACCCAGATCGAAAAAAACTCTGAAGGATTCATCCTGCACGGTGAAAAAGAGTCCGCCCTGGTAAAAACAGTCATTATCGCCACAGGCGCCGTTGCCAAATGGCTCGGGACGGAATCCGAAGAAAAATATAAAGGCAGGGGAGTATCCGGTTGCGCCACCTGCGACGGATTCTTTTTTCGCGATAAAGATGTCGCTGTTGTTGGCGCCGGAGATGTAGCCATGGAAGACGCGCAAACATTATCTAAATTCGCCCGATATGTGACAGTTTTGGTCCGTAAAAACGAGGAAGGCATCAAAGCCAGCAGAATTATGTACGAACGAGCCAAACAAAATCCAAAAATCAAATTCTTATTTAACACGGAAATAGACGAGTTCCTGGGTGAAATGAAATTGGAAAAAATCCGCCTGAAAAACAACCAAACCGGCGAAACCTCCGAAATGCCCGTAGACGGCGTCTTTATCGCCATAGGCCACAGGCCTAATACCGATTTTTGCAAAGACATGATCGCTTGCGACACCGAAGGTTATATCCTCACAGAAGGCGTAAAAACCAATATCCCCGGCATCTACGCCGCTGGCGATGTCATGGACCGAGTCTATCGCCAAGCCATAACATCTGCCGGCACCGGCTGCATGGCCGCCCTCGAGGCAAAAAAGTTCTTAGAAGAACAGGAATAGATTTGTAAAGTAAAAAAAACGGAGTCATACTCCGTTTTTTTTATAACTCTTTTTAGTTTATACTTTATACTTTTACTGAAATAGGTTTCTCAACCTTGTTAATCCGCTTTTTGCGTCATGGTCTAAAATTAAACCGATGGCGTACTTAACAATTTTTTGTTGTTTATCATAAACCGGAGATATATCCATAAGCGCATTAAAACTTCTTTTAGCTATCGTCAATCTGTAAACTTTTCTCTTTATGGTTTTTCCTGAATAAACGCTCAAAAGATCCTTTAAAAATGTCCTGTTTTCCGATTCTTCCAGCATCATATCCATAGGCTTAACCTTCATGCATTCGTTCTTTTTGCGTTTTATCAAATCGCAAAAAGCATTATTGCCATAGAGCATTTCACCATCTTCATCCAAAATAAAAATTGGAGCGGGCATTTCGTTAAACCATTCGGCGGGGAAGCAGTTGGATTCATTTTTTTTACCGGATTTTGTTTTCTTTTTTGAATCAACTTTCTTCTTTGTGGATTTTTTTGTGTTCATAGCTTGGATATTGTATCATATAAGAAATTATGCCAACAAAAAAGAGGGGTAGCGCAAACAGAAAAGAACGAAAGAGTATATCTGAATTGGAAAAAATCCATGGCAGCATTCCTAAATTGGAAGTTGCCGATATAATTTTAGTGCATCACAAAAAGGGTTTGGCCAGATGGCTCCTTCGCAAAGTCACGAACAGTTATTGGGACCATACCGCCATGATTATCTTTGCAAAAGACAAAAAGCGAGGCTATTCCAACGACATAATCATAGAATCCATTCAGCATGGCATGAATAGTTCGTTTAAAAGGGGAGTGGAAGTCCATCGTTTGGATAAATACCTGAATAACCCCAAAAAATTTGATGTAGGAATTAAACGAATTACCTGGCTCGATGATGAAATGAAACACAGAGTGAGAGCTTTTATGCTAATGAATGTGGATACTCCTTACTACCCCCTGTTTACCACCAAATTTCTACTGGCTTGGATTTCGAAAGCTTACCGAAAACATCTCATAAGGCGGCAGAGATACTCCTGCAGCGGGCTTGTGCAAAAATCTTTTTACGAAGCCGCCGAATGGAACGATCGCTCAGACGTGATCTTCCGAGGCCCCGGATACACTCCCATAGAAATTCAAGAAATCACATCTCCTGCCGATATCGGTAAAAGCGATGCGTGCGAATGGATCTGGAATGAAAAATAGTTATGGCATCAGCTCGATACAAGTCGATAAAAGCCGCGTTACCTCACCTAAAAATTGGCGACATTATTTTGGTGCACACAAAAGGGTTTTGGGTTTCCAAGCTGGTTCGAAGGGCTACCAAATCTTATTGGAGCCACGTAGCCTTGGTTTTTGAAGTGATAGATAACGGGGGGCCTTATCCGGATATCCTGCTTATAGAAGCTCTTGATAAAGGTATAGAAATCCACCGCATCGAGCACTACACCAGATATCCGGAAAAATACGACCTGGGAATAAAGCGCATCCCTGTCTTAAATGACGAAGAGAGGGACCGTTTTCGTGGTTTCTTTTTGGATGCTGTTGATACCCCTTACGATTTCACCAGGCTGTTTTCTTATTTTACTAAAAAATTTGTTGAAAAAATTTTTGGCCTGCCTGTGGTTAACTGGATCACAAAACAAGTAATAGATCTGGATCAATACGTTTGCACAACCTTCGCGCAAAGGGCTTTTTATCTGGCGGTTTCCAAAGAAAAAAGAGAAAAAGTATTGATGCGTAAAAAAAACAAACGCCTAAATTTTTTGCTCCAGCTCGAAGAAGTATCCCCCAAAGATTACGCCACCAGCGAAAATGCCATTTGGCTCTACAATCCGCACAGATAACAAATACCTAGTACACATTTTTACGCATCTAAGCTCTTGACAAACAAGGGTATTTTTGTGTCACAATACTATAACGTCTAACGTCTAACGTCTAACGTCTAACTTTTCGGTTTTACCCTCTAAGTCTCCCTATTAGGGAGACTTGTGTAAACAAGTCCCTGATAAGGCAAAGCTCAGCTTAGCTGTGGGGTTTGGGGGTTGGGTTGCGGTTTAACTCTGAACTTCTAGAGGCTAGAAGCTAGCAGCTAATAATAATTAGGTATTAACATCATTATGAGGAGAGAGATGAGGAGAGAGAATTTTTATGTTTGGTTGGCGCTGCGCCGGAATTATTTTTTGTTTGCGAGTTTTTTGACCGGAATAGCGGTCCATTCACTTACTCCGCTAACAAGATATCCGACAAGCGTCTGGACAGCTCTCGGTATCCTGTTGTTACTTAGTCTTTTACTTAATCAAAAAATAAGATCATTGCTTTTTCCAATTATTGCCTGCCTTTTGCTTGGTTTATTTCGATTCGATCTATCCATTCCACTGGATTTACCATCCGAATTCAATAATAAAACCGCTGTAATCACAAATGTATGGCAAGGCAAGTATGGCCAAAACGCGGAAATTAAAATCAAACCCGAACATTTTTGGCAGGCTCCTCAAAAAATACAAACACCATTAAAAGATTCCATACCAATCGGCTCAAAAGTCGCTCTAAGCTGTAAAATAAAAGAGCGCAAACAAAACAGTTCGAATTCCGTGATAAACTTTTATATGTCTTTCCATTACGCGAGCGGATATTGTGGCAGTACGAAAATTCAACTCATCAGCCCGCCCGCTTGGTACGATTTTCGGGAGCACTTCTATCATTGGAGGCAGTACGCGAATCGCCGCATAAGTTCCGCAATTCCGGGAGACAACGGAGTCCTTATCGCGGGCCTGCTCTACGGGGAGCGCAACATGTCCGAAACTTCAAAAGAGCTTTTTCGAAAAGCCGGCTTAACTCATATTATCGCCGTTTCCGGTTCAAACTTCACAATAATCGTCACTGTCATCTTTTCATTTCTTTTAGGGCTGGGCCTTTGGCGGCATCAAGCTTTTAATTTCACTACCTTGGCGATTTTACTCTTCTTTGGCTTTGTTGGTTTTTCGGCTTCTGTTGCCCGCGCCGCAATAATGGGTTGGATTTTGCTTTTAGCCAGGCATTGGGGGCGCGTAGCTAACATCTGGCATCTTTGTTTGCTCGCCGCGTCAGTTCTTTGCCTGCTAGATCCATGGCTGTTATTTTTTGATGCCGGCTTCGCTTTATCTTTTTTAGCGACAATAGGCTTGGTTATTTGGACACCAATATTTTCTGAAAAATTTAAGGTCATACCTGAATTTTGGGGTCTGCGTGAAGCTGCCGCAACAACATTCTCTGCTACACTTATGACCATGCCTTACATAGCCCTTGTTTTTGAACGAATCTCTCTCGCGGGATTATTAACCAACATGGTCGCGGTTCCCGTTGTTCCCTGGGCTATGCTCTTTGGAACAATCACCGCGGTCTTCGGAGAATTTAACCTTTACTTGAATCTGCCCTCACTCGGCCTCGCAAAAGTAATTTTTCTATCAGCGCAAATCGCCGAACTTTTTCCTTGGATGGATATCCACATCAAGGGGTCAAATATTTTTATTTTCCTTGGAACCTATGCACTAATCATGCGATTATGGTTTTTGTTGCGCCAAAAAAACGAGTTATACACAAAGCAAAGCATTTTTTGTAACCCTACTACCTGACAAAATCTCTTCTGTCATAACTTTATAACAATATATAAATGATAAAAAATACCAAAATTCTTAATACTTGATTCATAATCCATAATTAAAATTTTTTTTGTAAATTGTCAGCTGTCACTTGAATTGACCAAAATTATAAAAAACCAAACACTGTAAGTAGGCACTAAGCCGCTCTGCACACTGAAAAATGAAAGTACGGGCATAACGCTTGGATAAAAAAAGATTCGGCCGTCCCAAGGAAGTCACGGGCCTTGGATGCGGCCATTAGCTGGTGCGGTAACTGGCTTCTCTACAATCTTTTGGCATCTTGAGGAGAGATGTTTCTAAATTCCAAGTAAGTTTGCATGATTAACATCACAGGAATCATTAAGCTAAAGCTCCCTGTAAAAAACATCTTCAATTTTTTTACCCTGAATCCGTGTCCGCCGAGATTTGGCCAAGGCACGGGCGAGAGCTTACGCTTAATAAGGCAATGTATATACCGAATACAAATAAGTTATGCTCGTACTTCATTCGCCTTTTTTCAAATGGTCTCTCCAAAATCCATCGTGACTAGTAGCGGTGGATAAGGAGGAGAACATGCTTTGCACTTCGAAAATTCAATCCAATGTTTCCAAGTCTCAAAACCCTCATCACGCTGTTTGGCAAATCTCCGGCATGCGCGGCAGCCTTGTCGGCCTTTACGGCTTGCTTGCCTTCACGGCCGCGGCATTAACCGCGGCGTCAGCCCTGCTGCTTACCGGTTGCATGGGCGGCGGAGAAAGAGAATTCGGAAAATCCCAAGGCAGTAAAATCGAGGTGGGGAATAACGGCGCAAACTACGTAGACCTAGTCCGCTATCCCACAACAGCCGAAGATTTCGCGGACAGTAATTTGCTATACGGCAACCGCGACTTTTTAAGTACTTACCAAGGAATTTTTCATCTTGGCAGGGACATCATCTACGAGGTGGGTAAACCTATTTACCCCATCGCCAAAGGCAAAATCGTTTTTTACGGCCCGGCTAACGGTTATGGCACCTTGGTTGTGGTAATCGAACACGAGCTCGCCGAGCCAATGAATGTGGTAAACGGTGATGGTGAGACCATCGTCGTAAAAAAATTCTTATCGATTTACGGCCATGGCAGTAAATACGACCCAACCGGGGAAGGCCCCAATCTGAACTTCAGCGTCGGTCAAATGGTTGATTCCTCTGAAGTCATAATGTATATCCAAGATACAGATAACAATGGCTTAGGTGGGGAGCATCTTCATTTGGGAATTCGTGTTCAAAGTTACGCCGATGCTGTTCAAACCGAACCCAAATATTGGCTAAGAGGTAATGATAATGCGGCCGGAGATTTCAAAAAATATTACACAGCTCCGAAAACTTTCATACCCGCTTTAGCCGGCCATATCGGCCAAAGTCTAAACGGAGGTTCTTCTTCGGGCGATATTGTTAACCACCCCATCGGAACTTTGTTGCACGACGCGCAAAACGAGACCGATTGGTTGGTGGTTGAAGAAGGGCAGATCCTAAACGTCTCTTCTTATAGTCATCTGCCCAGGCATTGCATGATAAGCGCGAGCCAAGAAGAGCTGAATTGCTATAAAAAAGCCGCGTTCCACCAGATTAGCACGGTTCTCGACGCCAAAGTCATCAAATTCGACGGCCTGCCCGAAGTCTACCGGTTTTACCCGGGTGGCGGCTTCCAGGCCACGGGTTATCAAGTCTTCCTTTCCTACGAATCATTCTTGTCGTGGGGCTACAGCGATGAAGACTTGCTTCACTTTCCATCCAGCGAAAAACAAGAGCTCATAAGCGCCCTCAAAAACGAAGGCGGAGTGGGCATGATGCCCGGAGCTTTGGTTAGTGCTTGGGATGCGAGCGAAGTCTCGGTTGCTTCCCAACACGGCACCCGGCGGCCGATTATCGATTGGGATACGTTTCAGCAGTTGGGTTTCAATCCTGATTGCGTGTATCAGATCGATCCCACAACTCTTGATGTTGTGGCCGGAGCTCGAGTGGATGACATGGTAACAATTGCAGAATCGCAAGTTTGCGCATACGGCCAAGATGCAATGGTCTGCACGCCCGGCCAAGTCCTGCCATGTGATTGTGGAGGCATCACCGGCAAGCAATCTTGCCTGGATGACGGCAAATCCTACGGCCCTTGCGTCTGCACGCCCGGCCCAGGCGGCGGGGGAGGCGGCGGATCCGGCGGCGCATCAGGTGCCGGAGGGTCCGCGGGAGCCGGTGTCGAATGCGTGGATGGCCAAGTCCGCGATTGCAGTGAATACTGCGACCATGGTTTCGTGGGTCAAGAAACTTGCGTTGCCGGCTACTGGCCCAATACTTGTTATTGCAGTCCGGAAGCTTCGGGTACTGGTGGTTCCGGCGGTTCAGGAGGAGGCTCCGGAACCGGCGGCTCTTCCGGCGCGACAGGAGGCTCCGGTGGAGTATCCGGCGCATCAGGCTCGGCCGGCATGGGAGGATCGAGTTTTGATCTGGTATCAGTTACCCTCACTTACCAAGGTCCGGATTGGACTATGCCTGTCATGGAAGGCGAGTGGGGTTCGCGCCCTTACGGAGCTTTGACCGGCTGTACAGCGCTCGCTTCAGGCTACGCCGAGTGCACCTTCGAAGTGCCC
>CAYOMV010000037.1:0-6830 GCA_964405175.1 uncultured Gammaproteobacteria bacterium
TAATGACAAGCTTCTAGCTACTAGCTTCTAGCGGTATTCTGAGTAATAATTGCTATTTGCTACATTCTAATTTCTAACTTCATTAGGTCGAACGGCTAGAAGCTTGAGGCTAGAGGCTGATAATGAAATTGTTTTTTAGTTGAGGTGGTTTTCGAGCGCGTTTTGGTCTTGTTTTAGGCGAGACAGTGCTTCGAGAATTTTTAGGTAGGACTCGCGCTCTGAATCATTCATGCCGTTTTTAGCCATGGCCTGGGCGACTTCCGAAAAAGTTGCGCGCGCGACTTCGGCGTCTTCTAAACCTTTTTTTGCAATTTTAATCAGATCGGGCGGGAGCTCGATTTTTTCAGGTGCGATCGGTGGTTGTTCGAATTTCATGAATATTTTTAGCTTCTAGCTACTAGCCACTAGAGGCTTAGTTAGAATTTAGAAGTTAGAGCTTAGAATTTAGAGGTTGGTAGTTAGAAATCTTTATCCAGTTGGCGGGCGAGTTGGGCGATTCTTGAGGAGCCTTTTTGGGGCATGTGTTTAATTTCATCATGCATCTTTTCGGACATGGCGCGCAAGTGCTGGATACGGGCGGTGCGCATTTGGATATCGCTAGCGATTGCTTTGATGCTCTCGGCGCGTTCACTCCCTCCCATTCCGCGCGTTAATTTTTGCGAATCCAAAACTGGAGCCTGATTTGTTTGGGGGCTCGTGCGTTGGGGCCTTGCGGGCAATGGACGGAAGGGATTGGCTTGCATTAATACAATTATAAATTAGTAATTAACGAATAGCAACCACTACTAACTACCTACGTCTAACGTCGAACGTCTAATGACAAGCTTCTAGCTTCTAGCGGCTAATCACGTTCATCACGAGAATCCGTTTATAACGTTTATCACGAGGTAAAGATAAGCTGCTAGCTACTAGCTTCTAGCGGAATTCCAAGAAATAATTGCTATTTGCTAACTTCTGATTTCTAACTTCATTAGGTCGAACGGTCGTTCATCACGAGAATCCGTTTATCACGAGGTAAAGACAAGCTTCTAGCTTCTAGCTTCTAGCGGCTAACATGGTGATCGTGTTTACCACGTTCATCACGAATTACGTCTAACTTCTAAATTCTAAATTCAAACTTTTAAATACTAACTATCTACGTCTAACCATGAGCTTCTAGAGGCTAGTAGCTAGTAGCTAGTAGCTAGTAGCTAGTAGATAAATATTAGATATTTAAGTCGGCTAGAGGGGCGGGTGCAGATGTGCTAAGCTCGGTTTAGTATGGAAGAAGAATATTTAACCATGTCTGAGGCGAACCCGGATGAGGAGAGGATTGAGGTTAGTTTGCGCCCAAAATCCTTGGCGGAATTTGTGGGACAGCCTTTGGTTAAGGAAAATTTAAGTATCATGCTCGAAGCGGCCAAAGGGCGTGAAGAGCCGGTTGAGCATGTATTGCTTTATGGCCCGCCCGGACTGGGAAAGACAACCCTGGCGCATGTTATTGCCCACGAAATGGACGCGGAGATAAAAGTAACCAGCGGGCCTGCTTTAGAGCGAGTCGGCGACCTTGCGGCAATCCTGACAAATCTGGAAGAAGGCGACATTTTATTTATCGACGAGATCCATAGACTTAATAAAAACATCGAGGAAGTTTTGTATCCGGCCATGGAAGATTTTGCTTTGGATATTGTGATAGGCAAAGGACCGGCCGCGAGGACTTTAAGGTTGGATTTAAGGCGGTTTACGATTATCGGAGCGACTACGAGGCTGAGCTTAATGAGCGCTCCTTTGCGCGACAGGTTTGGCGCCTTGTATCACTTGGATTTTTACGGACCCGATGAAATGTCTTCGATAGTTAGCCGAAGCGCCAAGCTTTTAAGCGTGGAAGTTGATGATGATACGGCAATATCTATTGCAGGCAGAGCAAGGTGCACACCGAGGATAGCCAACAGGCTTTTAAGGCGTGTTAGAGACTACGCGCAAGTGAGAGCCGAAGGCATAATGAATCCGGAAACAGTGGACGCGGCGTTGAATTCGCTAATGATAGACGGCAGAGGCTTGGATGAGACGGACAGGAGGGCGCTTAAAGCGATTATCGAGAAGTTTAACGGCGGGCCGGTGGGCTTAAATACACTCGCCGCGTCTATGAGCGAGGATATTGCCACATTGGAAGACGTGATAGAGCCGTTTTTGCTACGCGAAGGCTTGCTTTGCAGGACACCACGCGGGCGCGTGGCAACCAAACACGCGTATCTGCATTTGAATTTAGAAGTGCCAACAAGTCTAATGACAAGCTACTAGCTTCTAGCGGCTAAAATGGTGATTGCGTGTATCACGAGAATCCGTTCATCACGAGTGCTAATAATAAGTCCATAAAGTCCATCAAGCCGGTCTACTTTTACTTGATGGACGTGACGGACTTGACGAACTTTGTAGATTATAAGGCTAATGCCGATCATAGAAAGTTAAACGATAAACTTCTAGTGGCCGGAGGCTAAAAGTTAGATAATGAATTTTGGTATATGTTAGGTGGTATATGATATAATACTCTTATGATTCCAATAGCGATTTTTGTGATTATTTGGCTGGTTTTTGTGGGTATTTTTATGGTAATGGCCATTTTGAGCATTATGCAGATGCTTAGGTTTGGAGTGCGCGATCCTCTAACCACTTGGTCGGTGATTATATTTGTGGGGCTCTCCTTGCTGATAATTCTCGGCACATTGCTATTTTTGTCTCAGGTTGATTTGCAATCGGGTTTGGATTTAGCCCCGGTGTTACAAAACGTTTTCCCGACACTATAAATTTATGATAGATCTAAAACATTTACCCGGTCTTTTACCGGATGAAAAAATGGTTCAACTGTATCGCAGACATCCGATTACTCTGTTTGGTTTATACTTGGGAATAGTTGTTACTTTAATAATTCCGGTAAGCGCATATTTTTTAATCAGAGGTATTAATGCGGACTTCTTTGCTACTCAGGGAGTTATCGTATTATTTGTTTTGTTCTTATCAATATTTTTACTATTCTCGCTTTTGTTCATGTTCCAACAATTTTTAGATCATTGGTTGGATGTTTGGATTTTAACCACGAGAAGAATTATTAACATTGAACAAACCGGTTTATTTACCAGGGTTAGAGCTGAAGTAAGGTTATACAGAGTGCAGGACGTGACCAGCGAGATAAAAGGTTTTATGAGGCACATGTTTAATTATGGCATGGTGTTTACACAAACGGCCGGCGAAAGGATGCGCTTTACCTTTGAAGATATTCCGGAACCAAAAGAAGCGTCAAAATTGATTTTGCAGTTGGCAGAACGCGACCAACGCACCCATGAGCAGGAAATAACAAGTAAAACGCCAACGGATTTTTATAAAGAAAATTTATAAAAAAATGCTCCCAGTTTGGGAGCTTTTTTGAATTGAGACGAGCGACTTTGAGCATTATTAACCCACTTTGGGCAATGGAGGAGTTGGAGTTAACGTGAAGGTGCCGGATTCCGGAACTCTTCTCGAGGGCGGAACTGAGGCTGATTTTTGGTATTCGATGTTACTCATGCTACCCATTTTGTCACGATGGGGTATTTGAGTAACTTCCGGATTCAGATCCACGTCGGCGACCCTGCAGATTGCGTGGAATTTGGCGGGGCTGATGGAGGAGTCTTCAGAAAAATCCAGCAATCTTGGGTGATCTACACTGTGGCACAGGCCATCGGCGATGAGGTAGCAATCGCCGTGCCTTTTTAGATAGCCGTCACTCTCTTTGTAAAAAGTGAGGCTAACATGAGGAGGAAAGGGACGCCCTTCAGCTTTATGTAGAACTCTGGCCATTTCATCGGAAAAGTCTTCTTCGAGCAATTGCCTTAGGGCTATGTAAGTTCGACCGTGGGTTACAGCCAGTGAGGTTAGGCCTGTTTTACCATTTAGTAAATCGAGATAATACCTTAAAAAGATTGTTGCCAAGCGTTCTCTTTTTTCGAGATAATTTTCGCCTGTTGGATGCTTGCGCCGGGCAAGAATATCGGTTTGATCGATAGCTCTCGCGTGCTTTGCGGCTTGTCTGAAAATTCCACGCGCTTTTGCTTGCTTGATGATGTATTCTTCCACCAAGCTTACTCTTTTTTCGGCGGGCACATCCCTATAAAGAACATTACCTTCCAGACCCAACTCTTGGAGCGAAACATGAGCCTGGCCAAGAGAAACATCGGAAATGTGTTTTATTTCCGTGAGCTCGGGAATTTGTTCGGTATGCAGGCCCGTATGGACATCCCAGGGTTTTTTCATGTAGGCCCAGGTTTGAGCCGAACGCCGGGATCTGCTTAAGAAAACCTGATCCAATCTTTTGCGGCCCGCGATCTTGTGGAACATTCTGCTTAACCAGTATCCGGTTAGAACAGCCTGGATTCTGCCAACCGGCGACAGCGAGGAGTCCAGATCATCATCAGCTCTTGGAGGTATGGGTTCTCCGGCGCAGATCGCCAGATACTTAACTATGTTCCAGAAAGTTTCGGCGTGGCGTATCAGAACCAACCAAGTGCCGGCAGGCACATGTAACCGACCGGGCGTAAACCACAGCTCTTTCTTGTCATTTTCCATGTTGCTACCCCCCTCTTGTTTGGGTTTTTAGTCGCTTTGTCCAATGTGCGTAAAATGCCTTTTTGTGAGCATTGCGTAATACTATAATATATTTTATGGATTTTGTATTCTCTTGCTATCAAAAAACGGAGTTTTACGCTCCGTTTTTAATTTATTTATACCAAGGTTTTAAATCGATTCCGGTATAGAAATATTTGAGGATTTGATCGTAAGTCTTGCCTTCATGTACGGCCATAGCCAGGGCGCCGGAGGCTGACATGCCTACTCCATGGCCCCAGAGAGTTTTGCCTTCGTCTTGGGGAACGGGTACGCCTTTACACCAAGCAACATTGCCATACCAGACTTCGGACCAGTCGCGCGTGCGCCCGTCGGAGCGGGAGAAGTATGGGGTGATGGCGATCTTACCTTCGTAGCTTACAACTATTCCGCGGGTTTCATCTATTGCGCGTGCGATAGTGGGACTGCGCGCTTCTTGGCCATAACCGCGATAAACTTGGTCGTATTTGGCGTCAACAGTGTAGTATTCGTTGGCATGTTTGGTACCCCGCTCAACATGGTACATCGCGTAAGTGCGGGCCGCGATAAGCAGTGTTTTGTGAAATTCGATGGGAGAAAGCTCGGAAGTTTCCGCGATACCTTTTAAGTACCACTCTATTGGAAGTTCGTTTATGAGCCAGACTTTATCGGTAGCCGGGGTGTAGCGGAGTTCGAGCTTGCCGCGGAATTTGTTGTCGTTGGCACCGGGCAACCAGGAAACAGGGCGGTAAAAATCGGTGACTTCGAGCGGAGATAAGCCATCGGGCGCGACAGCAACGAAGTATTGAGTGGATTGTGTTTGGCATCTTGGGCCGGTGGCTTTATAAACGCCATGCGCGCGATCGTAAACCACCTTAGCTTCTTCGCCTCGGTTAAATGAACAGACAACTTTACCGTTTTGGGTAAGATTAAAACCTGTATTTACACCAGAAAAAATCGATGTATCATCAGTGGTAGCGTATAAACCGACACGAATTATCGGTTCAGAAGGAAGGTTTGAATAATCAGTTGATGGCGAAGGGGTGGGTATATTGGGAACGTTTGGGGTGGGTTCGATATAACCATCTGAAGTAACCGTTATGGGTATATCAAAATATTCCACTTCATTGCCGTCGGCTTCGAGCGCGAAACGAACATTGTAGCTCCCCCGCTTGGCCGGGGCTTTGATTTTAAAACTAAGAATGTCCAAATGACCGGGTTCTATGACTGCTGATTTTTTTATAGCCGAATCGCCGGCAGGCCAAGAAGAGTGCGTGACCGAAGATAAATTTCCGCTTAAATTGGGCAAGACTGCTTTAAGTTCCACGACTTGCTTGTTCCAGACGGCACTTCCGGTGTTTTTAATACCAAAATTTAAATTTATGGTTGCGTCTCCGGGGTAATTAAAAGGGCCGCGCGGTTCCAATAAAAGCTTTGCCTGATAACTGCCGGAAGAGTTTGACGGGTCGGGGCTGTTGCCGTTGTTGGGGTTTAAAACAAATTCATCGGGCATGCGCACGCGGATTGGCAAAGTAAAAGCAGAGCCGGAAATTCTGCTTATTCCATCAACGTAAAGCTGGAAGGTTTCGTTATATCTACCCGGGGCACTGGGGGCTCTCAATTGAATTTTATAAGTGGCCGTTTGACCTCCGGCAACGGATGATTCGGTTTGTAAGGCAGCCAAACGGTTACCAAACCAGGAACCGTCCCAAAAGGGGCTGGTTGATTTATCATTGATGACGGCTACAGCGCCCACGCCTTCTCTAAGCCAAGTGCGCTGGCCGCGATTTTTAACTTTTACTATGACCGTGAAGTGAGCTCCGGGATCCACCTGCCACTCTGACCCACCTTTATCGGTTACTTCGGCAAAATAGTATTTGGTATTGGCTAGGCCGGCAGACGCAGAGGGTGAAGGTTGGGATGGATTAATGCTGGGAGCAGTGTTTACCGGTGAGCTTTGGGCGGGCTTACTGACTACAAATGTGATTTGAATAACCGAGTTCTTGTGCCAAGTTACGCCATCTCCCAAAAGGAAGCGTTCGGTGTACGTGCCGGGAGTTGTAGGCGCGGTTACCCAATAAGAAGCTGTAGCAATTTGGCCCGGTGCTACGGACGATTGGTCGATACTTGCCGCCAAGTCGTTTTTAGGCCAGCTGGAATGTTTAAAAGCCGTGGTGTTTCCGTAAAGATAGAGTGAGGTTTTATTGATTCCTCCTTGCCAAGTGTAGCTTGTCTTG
>CAYOMV010000037.1:6840-13012 GCA_964405175.1 uncultured Gammaproteobacteria bacterium
CAAAAAGTTTTTTGCTTTCACCGGGCGCCATGTTTACGGTTGATGTTTGTACAACCGTTACGGCATTGGAGGCGATGGGCAATGCTAATAAAAAAAGCACCGCAATAAGAGTGCCGCAGAGCCGCGCGGACAAAGAAGATACCACTATGAAAAAATTTTTTGTGACAAGCATATTTTTTATTTATTTTGAGCCTAAAATTCCAACATAAATATTTTATCTTTAAGGGCATGGCGAGTCAATGTGTAAAAGTAGATATTTACCTAAAATAAGCAATTAAACCATTATTATGATTGTTGCTTTTTAAAGATTGCTTATTCTTGACTTTTTCGCTTAAGTATGTTATTTTTTTCTACTACGAACCTTTTATCCTATTTCCTGTTTCTCGTAAAAAATGAAGGAGGAGAATGAAAAAGCCCGGACAAGCATTGGAAGAGTTAATTCACATGCTCAATCAGAAAGATACTTTGGCGGCAAAAACATTCTTCGAAGCGTGCATAGAATACCAAAAGTCCGTGGCACTGCGATTGCCCAACATGCTCATGAACACCGCGCCGCCAGATGTCTCGAAACATGAAATAGCGGTGCGGGAAGAGGTGAAAAAGCTAAGGATCCAGTACTCTGATCTACCGCAAGATTTTCTAATCATGATTGAGGACTCGCCGGAGATAGTACTCAAAGCCTTGAATGAAATCATGTGGCGAAATCTATAGAATGACTCGTGATACCGGATGTGGTATCATTTTTTTATTATTTATTTATGAATAATTTATCAGAATTCCCACTCAGAAAACGAGAGGATCCAAAATCGAAAATCGCTTATTTTCATGACCAGAAAGGATTCTATCACGATCCTAAGCAACAAATTATCAATCCTTTTACGGCAGATTCTTTCTATACACAACAGAAAACGGAATCCATGGGTGAAAATTTAGATGTAAAAAAAGAAACCGACAGAATAAGAATGTTAATGGAAATATTAAAAGAAGATAAAAAAGGTTTAAAAATTTTAGGTCAAGCTTTAAAAGCTTGTCAGGAATACAGTGAGTCGATTGTAAAATTAGCCAATACAAAAAGGCTTAATATGGGCAAAGATGCGGCGATTTATAAGATGGAAGTTGGAGCCGCGGAGAACTTCAGAAGACAAAAGCACAATATTTTAATAGGCGAGTTTGCCAAGTTGCGCCGTTATATGATGAAAAACTACGGGCCCGATGGAGAGATAGATCCCCACGATGAATCTGAATTGCCATCCACAGTGTTATTTACAGGAACTGCGAGTGAAGTGCCGTCTTTGCCGGATAAAGACAAAGAATATTTTTTGCTTAGGAAGGCTTTGGGAAGAAACGCGTGCAGATATTTTGAAGCTTTAGAGCAATTAACAGATGATGAAGTAGAAGTTTTGCAAAAAGCACTGGATTAGCTTTTTTTTAATAAAAATGGAAATAAAAATAAAACCCTTCCGGAGAAGGGCTTTTACAGCCACAGCCAGCCCTATAGAGGAACCGTATACCGAGCCCCACGGCTGCATGTCAAGCTGTTGACACGCAAACGGCGCACTCCTTAGGTACAGGCCAGACTGTATTATGACTATACGTTAAAGCTAAAAAGATACTTTCATTTTTTATTCATCGACTGGGCTTTTAAAATTGCCGGGAATACGATGTTCGGCGCACCGTTTTAAATATTGTTCGCGGGTTTCACGCGGGGTCTTGTTCATAAGCATCATTTTTGGGATCTCCTCTGCCGGATCCAGGCCTTGAGCCATCTTCGCGGCTCTTTCTTCACGACCTTGGGACACTATGCGGTCGGAAACACTTTGGGAATTTGTTTCAGTCATATCTCCTTATTTACGCGCGACGTATAACGTGCAACGTGTAACGTTATTTAATATGTACGTTTTGTGTAATTTATGGGAAAATAAGTGGCATGAGCACAACAAGAGCAATTGCCTGGAACACGGGGGCGCAAGCCGCGGGAAAAGTAGTATCTACAATTATTGGAATTGTAATAATCGCGCTGATGACCAGATACTTGGGGCAAGTTGGCTTTGGTTATTATTCCACGGCCAATGCTTTTTTTCAAATTTTTGCCATCATGTTGGATTTGGGAATCAATGTGATGATCGTGCAGATGCTTGGGGAACATAAAGGCGACAAGAAATACGAAAAAAGAGCCGTAAGCGCGACAATGACTTTTCGGATACTAACAGCGTTAATACTTTTGGGAATCGCTCCTTTTTTGGGATTGCTATTTCCTTATGCTTATGAAGTAAAGCTCATCATGTTCGCGCTTTGGATCAGTTTTTTCGCGGCGACCTTGAACCAAGTTGTGATCGGCGTGCAACAAAGGCATTTGAAGATGCATGTGGTCGCAATTGCCGAGGTGATTGGCAGAGCAGTTTTGTTAATCGGTCTTTTACTGGCAGTATTTCTTGATCTGGGTTTGCTGACGATTGTGATTTTTGTCTCGATAGGAAGCGCGGTTAATTTTGTGATTAATTGGATTGTCGCGAGGCGATATGCTAGCTTTGAATGGAATTGGGATCCAAAATTTTGGAAGGAATTGTTGCGCAGATCGTGGCCAATCGGCATTTCCATCTTTTTTAATCTTGCCTACTTTAAATCCGATGCGTTTATTCTTTCTCTTGTGCGCCCGGCGAGCGAGGTTGGTATTTACAGCGCAGCGTATAGAGTGCTTGAGATTTTGGTGACGTTCCCGTTTATGTTAGCCGGAATCATGTTGCCTTTGATGGCGCACGCTTGGGTCAAAAAGAATAAAGAGAGGTTTGAGCACCTGTTACGTCAAGCTTACGCGGCTATGTTTTTGTTTGCGGCTCCGCTTGTGGCAGGAGTTTTGGTTTTAGGCACACAGGCTATTATTTTTATTTCGGGGGCCGAGTTTGCTATATCGGGTGATATCTTAAAGATTCTGTCTTTGGCCACTTTCATGATTTATATTGGCACTATTTCTTCGCATGTGGTGGTAGCGATTGATAAACAAAAAGCCATGCTCCCGGCGTATATCGTTGTTGCGATAGCGACAGTTATCTTATATATAATTTTTATTCCCACCTACGGCATGTGGGCCGCGGCGTGGTTAACGGTATTTTCGGAAACAGCTATCGCCATAGCCGCTACTTGGTTTGCATATAAAGCGTCGCCGAATTTATTTTCGATTGTTACGGTGGCAAAAATTATTTTAGCTTCGGTTGTGATGGCGCTCGCAATAATGCCGTTGCGTAATTTGTGGCTGCCCATACCGGTATTTGCCGGAATGTTGATCTACGCGGTTTTAATTTACGTAACAGGCGCCATATCCAAAGAGACGGTACGCGAGATACTGGCTTCTAAGCGGGGCGTGGAGCCGTTGTCTGAACCTTGATTCACATGATTAAATGATTTTCTAGATACTTGATGTGAATTGATTTTATTAATCTTGAAATGTATGACACGGGCGAACACAAGGCTCGCCCCTACGCAAAATTATTTTAATCCTGTGTAACTGTACCGTCGCCGGTGATGGGGATTGCCTCGCCCAAGAAGCGGGGTTTTGATTTTAGGATTTCGACGTCTGTGTAGGCTTTGACTCTGGCGATGCTGTCGCGGATTGTGTTTGCGTACCACCAAGGGTAGTAGAGCCGGGCTTGGACACCTTGAGTCTCGATGCCTAAGCGCTTACTGATGTAGACGGCGCGCGGGAGGTGGAAGTTTTGGGTGACGATGATGGCAGATTGAACTTGGAAAACATCGCGGGCGCGGTAGATGCTGTCGTAAGTGTCGAAGCCGGCGTGATCCATGAAGATATCTTGTGCGGGAACTTCGTGACTTAGGAGATAGTCTTTCATGGCTTGGACTTCGTTGTAATGATCTTGCCCATGGTCGCCGGAGACGAGGATCTTGGGAGCAACTCCGCGCTTGTACAGTGCCAGACCTGTGTCGAGGCGATCTTTTAGTATCCAGGAGAGCGCGCCATCGGGGCGAACATAGGCGCCGAGGATGATAACAGCGTCGGCGGACTGTACTTCAGCGGGCACGACGATGGAGTTGCGCGAGACTAACCAGATCCAGAGGTTGGCGGAGGCGTAGAAGAGGATGGCGAAGCCGGCTAGAGCTGAAAATAGTTTAAAAAGGAATTTCATGAATAAACTATATACTTCAAAGTGCAGACTGCAAAGAGTAATCTAGTGATTCTAAGTATATTTTATTCGCTCTTTATAGTTTGTACTTTATAGTTTATAGTGAATACGACATGTTTAAGCGACTTTTAGATTGGCTGATAATTTTACTCCCCTTGGCACTCCCGCTTTATGTGGTGAGGTTTAGTGTTGGGCCGTTGCCGACGACCGTACTTGAAATCTATATTTTAGTGTTGATAGTGACTTGGTTGCTCAGTAAAGTGGACAGTGGTCAGGGGGCAGTGATAGGCAACAAAAGTCCTAGTTCTAGTTCTAGTCATAGTTCCAAAATCCAAGTTCTAAGTTCTCGTGTTCGAAGTTCGATCGGCGTATGGTTTTGGCCGCTTGTTGCTTGGCTTGTGGCGACGTTCATCGCGGTTTTTGTGGCGCAAGATAGTGTTGCGGCTTTTGGGCACTGGCGGGCGTTTATGTTGGAGCCGGTTTTGATTTTTATAATTCTATTAGATTTTTTGGCGGGGCGACCACATGGGGACGCCCGTACAGTGCGGCTCTTGCAGTGCGTCGCAATCGCTACTATCTTGCTGGGTGCTTATGCAATCTTTCAGTATGTAACCGGCTGGGGGATTCCATCTCCATGGGACGCGGAAGTTGGGCGCAGGGCGACGGGGATTTTTGGGTATCCTAATGGGCTTTCGCTTTTTATAGTTCCTTTTGGGATTGTTAGTTTTTTAGCTTTTTTGGAACGAATCCCCCTCATTCCCCCTTTGACAAGGGGGAAGCTTCTAAAACAGCCCCTCTTGTCAAAGAGGGGTTTGGGGAGATTGGTATTTTTACTGGCGACGATCAGTGCGGGGATTGGTGCGGTGTTGGCGAAGAGTATGGGCGGGGTTTTGGCTTTCGCGACAGGTGTGGTTTTGACTTTGATCTTGTTTAAAAAGACGAGGGTTGTGGGATTGGCGCTTGGCGCGATTGGTATTATTGGCTCCGCTGTTGTTGCTTGGCAGATTTATGGGACAGAATTGCATCCGGCTACGATTGAGGATTCGCTTGCGTCGACTAAAAAATGGTCGAGCTCGGTGAGAGTTATTATCTGGCAAGAATCATTTGAGATAATAAAAGATCATCCTATTTTTGGAACCGGTCTAAGGAGTTACAAAACGGCTATACTCCCCTATCACACCGCGACATGGATGGAGACTTTCCCGCATCCGCATAATATCTTTTTGATGCTTTGGATTGAGACGGGGATACTAGGATTGCTGGCGTTTATTTGGTTGATCGGGACTTGGGTTTTTATCGTCCTACGTCCTACGTCCCAATCGTCCCACGTAAACGGAGCTAACGACGCGGAACGTGCGACGCAGGACGCGCGACGATATATCTGGATAGTTCCTCTGGTTGTTATTTTGGTTCATGGGATGGTTGATATGCCTTATTTTAAGAATGACTTGGCAGTGCAGTTCTTCTTACTGGCTGCTATTGCGACGACTATAAGTCGGCATTCTGAACATGTCTCGAGATCTAATCCATGATTCTATGAAGTTGAATTTTCAAAAAAATAAAGCGTACTATAGCTTGGTGGCAAAAATATCTACTATCGGTTTTTTGATTGTATCGCTTTTTGGGCTCGCCTTGGTTGCAGGTACTCAATTTCAATCATTTGAACCTGATGGCAAAGGAGATTCCGGTCATCTTAGAGATTGGAGCCATCCCTTTGTTTGCTCTTATCAGAGTAATTTTACGAGCCGACCAATCTTATCGTACTGTGATGCATCTCATTTTGCAGACGATCTTCTACACGATTGGCGCTATAGAATTCTTGCTGTTGGATTGCTACAAATATATTTAATTGGTATGGCTATTATCATACCGTTATCAATTTTAATAAAATATAATCTTCAAAAGAAAAAAGGCGATAAAGAACTATTATGAAATATTTTTATTTGACGCTTATATTTACAGCAATCTTAGGAGCGGGTTGTAAAAGTCCGGCAATAAACCAAAAGGTTGCTGATGCCGAGCAGGTAGGCGCGACT
>CAYOMV010000038.1:0-1783 GCA_964405175.1 uncultured Gammaproteobacteria bacterium
GTGTTCGCCCGTGCATTGATAACAGAACGGGCGAACACAAGGTTCGCCCCTACAAGACCCTGCCTCCAGCCTCTCGACGTAATGCTACCTCGTGATAAACGTTATAAACGTGATGAACGTGGTTAGCCGCTAGAAGCTTGTGATTAGTGAGGGTTATTGACGTTGTTTTCGGTTTAGCGTAACTTAGAAATATATATGAAAAAAGTTTTGGAAGCCTACTTAGGATGGTGTGTAAAGACAGCTATTAAGAGGGATAAGCCAACTATGGTTGCTATTGGCGGTTCTGTTGGGAAAACTACAACCAGGAGCGTTATCAGCGTGGTTATGTCCGCGCTTTTTAAGCCTGAGGAATATAGGACATCCGTTAAAAATTTCAACAATGAGCTGGGGGTACCAATTTCCGTGTTTGCAAAAAAAATGCCGGGTAAATCACCTATCAAGTGGCTGGATTTGCTATTTGCCGGAGCTTTGTATGCTTTAGGCGTAAAAAAGCTAGACATGCGTTATTTGGTCTTGGAGATGGGAGCCGATCATCCCGGTGATTTGGATTATTTATTACGCATTGCCCCTCCTACGATTGCAATAATTACAGCTCTGGGAGCGGAACATACGGAACATTTTGGGTCTGCGGAAAGTGCCATAGAAGAAGAAAGGCGGATTTTGAGAGCTTTACCAGAAGATGGAGAGGCGATTTTAAATACTGATGACGCACTTACCTGGGAGTCAAGAAATTTAATAAACGGAGAAGTCGTTGGATTTGGCAAGGGCGCGGAGGCATTAGCGAGGATAGAATCCACTCAGGTGGTGATGGATGTGGATGATTTTGCCGAGTCCGGGTTGGTAGTTGAATTAAAAATCATGGGCTATCACAGTGTGTCTATCAAGTTAAAAGGTGTTTTTGGTGAGCCTTATGCTTACGCGGTAGCCGGGGCAATGGCTTTTTGTTTGGGTATGGATCACGATCTAACATCTGCTTTGAAAAAATTGGAAGAAGAGTTTAGTGGTGTTTTGGGCAGAACGAGGTTGATTAAGGGTATTAAAAATACGGTTTTATTGGATGATAGTTATAATGCACAGCCGCAGGCGATGGCATCCGCTATTGATGATTTGATAAAATTTCCTGTTAAGGAGGGTGGCAGAAGGATTGCTGTATTGGGCGATATGTTGGATTTGGGTGATCTGACTCAACATGAGCATGAAAAAATAGGAGAGCAAATTCAAAAAGCCAACATTGACATTTTAATTACCTGTGGTAAACTTGCGCGTATCATTGCTGATTCCGCAAATACTAAAGGCATGGATTCATCTAGAATTAAATCCTTTGACAGCAGTGTTGATGCCGGGTACTTTTTACAGCAAGAAGTTATCAGGCAGAATGATGTTCTTCTCATTAAAGGCTCCCAGGGAGCGCGTATGGAAAAAATTGTAAAAGAACTCATGGCCGAACCTTTAAGAGCGGAAGAATTGCTAGTAAGGCAAACACCGGAATGGATTACTTAAATAACAAATAATAAATAACAAATAATAAATAATGAATAGCAAATAATGAATAACAAATAATAGATTATAAATAATAAACCACCGCTATAGCGGGGTCCCGCCGTAAAAAATAATTTAATTAATGAGGCGGGATAATAAATAATGGTGAGTTCAAGGCCCGTTCGTTTAATGGCTAGGACGTCGCCCTCTCACGGCGAAAATAGGGGTTCGATTCCCCTACGGGCTACCACCGAGCTCAGCTCGGTTTCGGCGAAATAGTTTGGGAAGCTTAGCTTCCCTTCGA
>CAYOMV010000038.1:1883-12849 GCA_964405175.1 uncultured Gammaproteobacteria bacterium
CAAAGCTAAAGCTGAGTTGGGTGGTAACAATCAGGTGAAAGCCTGGTTGTTTTTTTTGCAAGAAAGACCTATACCGAGCTCAGCTCGGTTTCGGCGAAATAGTTTGGGAAGCTTAGCTTCCCTTCGACGAAAGTGAGCGTTAGGAGCGAAGGTGAGACGAGCTTAGCTCGTCCCACCAAAGCTAAAGCTGAGTTGGGTGGTAACAATCAGGTGAAAGCCTGGTTGTTTTTTGCAAGAACTTTCGATTTTTTTATATGTTTTTTTGATATAATTAAATATATGTATTATGTTTATGTGTTAATTAGTCTAAAGGATTGTAAACTATATATCGGATACACTGGAGATTTGAACAAAAGAATTAGCGAGCATTTTTTAGGTCGCTCCGCGGCAACTAGGAATCGAAGGCCATTGAAATTAATTTATTATGAAGTTTATCTTACCGAGTGTGAAGCTAAAGGAAGAGAAAAATTTTTAAAAGGAGGAAATGGAAGAGCGCAATTGAAAAGACAGCTTGCCTCAACGTTAAAATTATTTAGATATAAATACCGATGAATTTTTTTGATACCTATCTATGATGAGAAGCCGGTTTTGATTTTTTGCCACATTTTTTATATTTATGTACACTTAAAATAGTTAAATCATAATTAATTAAATAATATGTTAAAAAGAGCTGTTTTTAGCGCAATGGCCATTTTTTTGGCTTTGCTCTGCGCCGTGCCGGCGCAGGCTGCTGAGTTTAGAAGCGGTGAGGCCGTTACTGTTTCATCCATAAATGATGATACTTACGCGGCGGGGGTTAATGTTTATGCTGATGGAGAAATGGGAGGGGATTTAATAATGGCAGGTACGATTGTAAGAAATAATGCTAATGTTGCTCAGGATTTGGCTGTAGCGGGGTCGATTATTGATGTGTTTGGGAATGTGGGCGATGACGCAAGATTAGCCGGTTCTATTGTCACCATTGGCGGAACAGTGGAAGATGATTTGGTGGTATTTGGAGCTATGGTTAGATTATTGCCGGGGGCAATCGTGAGAGGAGATCTTACGGTTTATGGAGGTTCTGTAATGGTGGACGGGCAAGTACAGGGTAATGTTTTGGGAGGAGCCGGGCAGTTTATTGTAAACGGACAAATAGATGGTTCGGCTATGTTGGAAACGGAAGAGTTGATATTTGGGAGTTCGGCTGTTGTTGGTGGAGCTGTGCAGTATAAATCAGTCAAGGAAGCGCAGGTGAACGAAGGAGCGTCGATTGCAGGAGGTTTGGAGCAGGAAGTGCCGGAAAAGCCGCAACAAGAAAAAGAAACTCAAGATGTCTCAAACGCGGCCGCGGCCGGATTTGGTTTTATGGCATTCATATTTAAAGTATTGATGGGAATCGTTACAGTTCTTGTGGCTTTGTATTTCTTTAGGATGCATATGCTGGCAATGACAAAGTCTACAATATTGGAATTTCCGAGGCAATTGGGATGGGGTTTTGTTTGGGCTGTTGTAGTGCCATTGGCGTCGATTCTCTTAATGGTTACAGTGATAGGGTTGTCGCTGGGATTTATTTCTTTGCTCTTCTACGCGTTAACTTTTGCAATCGCAAATATTCTTGCCATGATAGCTTTTGGAGCTTGGGCGTGGAAATTGGCGACAAAAGCCAATACGATCGAGCTTCATTGGAAGAATGCTTTAATCGGCGTTTTGGGTTTGAATATTATCGGCCTTATTCCGGTCTTGGGTTGGGTGTTTAACATGGTGTTTACTTTGGCGGCTCTGGGAGCTGTGGTGAATTATTTAAAGAACGCGGTTGAGTTAAAAACACGCAATCATCAAGCGTAATCATACTTCTCTGAATATAAAAAAATCCTGTTAAAACAGGGTTTTTTTGTCGAGATATTGACGTTTTTGCAAGTCGGTATTACTTGACATTTGGAGAGAATTTTGTTATATCTTTATATCCGCTAAACAGAGCTTTTCTGATTGGCGGGAACCTTCAAAGGAGAAGATCATGAACAAAAAAGCAATGGTTCTACTTTCGCTATGTATTTCGTTATTGCTAGTTGCTTGCGGCGGAAGTGTCGAGAGCGCGGAATGCCCTCTTTGCGAAGATGAGTGCCCCGCTCAGCCGATTGCGGATGCGGGATCAGGTGATGTGGTTGTAGAAGCCGGGGAGGATGCGGAGCCCTACAACGGATGCGCGGATTCGCCTTACACTTGGGGTGATGAGGTGCTTTACGTTTGCGTCGCGCCTTTGGCTTTCGATGTAGTGAACAAATTTGGCTACGTGCAGGTTGCAGACTTCCGGTTTGTGAATTACCGCACACTTTGGGTCAATTCTCTTACAAGAATCTGCGTTAAAAACACGGGCGTGGCATCGATGGGCGATGTTACTCATGTTTATTTCAGCTCTCCGGGTGTGATTAACGACGAAGCGACGGTTACCCCACCATGGCTTGAGGGCGACAAAGTCTGCGCGGATATCACAATCACGGTTGGAGCTGAAAGTATTGCCGAACTATCGGTCTACATCATTGCTTCTCTCAAGGGTCTGCCCGTGGGTTCGCAGTATCAGTTCGCGATCGAATCTCCGGATGATATCGTGAACAGCGATACTATCAACGACTATATTCCAATCGTCGGTGAGTTCCCGGTTAAGTCGCAGATTGTGACCATTGTTGACGGGTGATTGCTTTAGACTACGCCTTGGTGAAAGCCGAGGTTTTTTATTTTTTATATCAAGATTGCCTATTGAGAGTTATATTGACTATTTTATAATTTCAAATTACAATTGCGGCTCATCGGCCGGAAATCGGCTTGATGAGTACTGTCAAAATTGTTTTGACAGTGAAGCTGTACCTTGAAAAAACACTGCGCAAAAAGTTACGCGGAAAGGACCGGAAGATGAGCGGGTGGTTTTGTTTGCCGTTTGTGCTTTTGCTCGCGGGCATCGCCGTTTTTCCTTTGCTCAAACAAACCAAGCATCAATGGGAAAACAACGGGTGGAAGCTTGCGTACGCCTTGTTTTTTGGATTGCCGGTTGCCGGCTACATGCTATACAGAGGCTACCCGCATGAGGTTTCTCACGCGGTAATCGAATACGCGCAATTCATTATTCTACTGGGGTCGCTGTTTGTGATTTCCGGAGGCATTAATGTGGACGGGGATATCCAGGCTACGCCATTCCGGAATTTGATATTCTTGATTATCGGCGGTATCTTGGCATCTTTCATCGGCACAACCGGTGCCGCGATGTTGCTGATTCGTCCGCTTTGCAAGACGATATCCGAAAGGAAGTATAAAAAACACACAATCATCTTCGCCATATTCATCGTTGCCAATTGCGGAGGGTTGTTGACCCCATTGGGAGATCCGCCGTTGTTTTTGGGGATGCTTAGAGGAGTTCCTTTTACTTGGACTTTTACTCTGTTGCCCCAGTGGCTCTTGGTGAACGGACTACTTTTGCTCACATATTACGCGCTTGACCGCGAGTTGTACGCAAAAGAGCCTCCGGAAAATATCCGTTGGGACGTGCGTAACGTTACGCCGATAACAATTCAAGGCAAACACAATTTTGTGTTTTTGGCGATGATCGTGCTTAGCGTGGCGTTTATTCCCACGCCGTACCGTGAAATCGTTATGCTTGCCGCATCTTTTGCTTCATTCACCTTAACGAAGAGCGAGGTGCGCAAGGCGAACGCATTTGATTGGCACCCTATAAAGGAAGTGGCCGCGCTTTTCTCCGGAATTTTCTTGGCTATGATTCCGGCGCTGATCTATTTGCGCCAAATAGCGCCCGAACTGCCGATTAACAGTATCAGTATCCTCTTGTTTACAGGCGGATTGAGTGCCGTGCTGGATAACGCGCCGACATACGTAACCTTCTTTGAGATCGCGAAAGAGCTGAACATGGGCGGTCCAACTGTCGCCGGAGTACCCGAAGTTTTGCTTGTGTCCATATCGGTTGGCGCTGTCTTTGGAGGCGCGATAACCTATATTGGCAACGGCCCCAACTTCATGGTTAAGGCGGTGGCTGAATCCATGAACATCGACATGCCTTCGTTTGGCGGTTATGTAAAGTGGTCGTTTAAGTACTTGGTTCCGGTACTCATGATCATGTTACTGATTTTTATCTCGGAAGCACCAACTCTTAAACTGGCGGGTTACGCCGGAGCGGGATTGTTGATTAGTGTTAGAGTATGGCAGATACTGAAAAATAAAAGACCAACTCTGGTTCGATCGGCCGCGGTAGGGCAGTGACTTATATGCTACCTCGTTGAGGTGGCTTTTTTAATCTTTAAGCTTTTGCGTCTTGACTTGGTTTATAAAAATATATACTGTGATTGAACATTTATGAAAATAACCACTCATGATATTTGTGCTTATCCCATTAGAGAAACGGTTTTGGATAACGGTTTTACGGTTTTGTCGATGAAGTGCGATATTTATAACGTATATAACAGTTTAGTTATAAACGCCGGTTCCTATGATGATAAAAGACCTGGTACAGCTCATTTTTTAGAGCACATGGTTACATCGGGTCCGAATAGAGAAATCATTCAACCTTACTTAAAGAAGTCTATTTTCTCCGGAGCCTATGAAAATGCACATACTTGCGGAAACTATACATGTTATGAACTGAACGGTCCCAATGAAAATTGGCAGGAGATGCTGGAGGCGCTTTTCAACCAGCTATCTATTTTGTGTGTTAATGAAAAAAAGGTGGAGGAAGAGAAAGGAGTTATTTTGCAAGAGATTAGAGATAGAGAGGCTGAGGATTTGGGGGAAATGAGGGTAAACTATCATTTATACCCTCACGCAGATAATATTTGCCATTCAGCCGGAGGTACCCTTGAAAGCGTACGAAGTATTAATGTGCAAGATTTGTTATTGTTTTACAAAAAATATTATACCTTGGATAATTCCGCTTTATTATTTTTAGGTCCCATACAACATGATGAAATTGTTAAAAAGGTACAAGAATGTTCACAAAAATTATCCAGGGGCAAATCAAATCCATTCACAAAGGTAAGTCCGATATTAAAAGATGGTACAATTTGCGATCCTTACGGTAATACAAAATTGAAGTTTGTTTTTCATGATTCTTATAATACAAAAGAAAATGTGTCTTTAAGATATGCTTATAATTTGTTATCCAGTGTACATTTTGGATCTTTGTATAAACGTTTAAGAAATCATGAAAATTTAATATATCATATACATATTGAACAAGCTCGTGTACCGTTGGAGTCTTTTATCGAAATAGCGTCGTTAGAAGAAAATTTTAAAAAGATAGAGAATGTAGTTTTTGAAGAAATAGAAAAATTACACAATAGTCAGATCGAGGATGAGGCATTTAATTATATTCAATTAATGGAGAAAATTCATATTAAAACAATGGCTGAGAATATGACAGCGATGGACTGGATGGATTATTTGCTCACAAGATACAGTGATAGGGATTTCGCGGATTATAGACCGGTTATTGCCAATATAACAAAGCAAGACGTGGTTGACGCGGCGAGAAAGTATTTAAGAAGAGATAAGTGTGCTGTTTTGAAGATCTTACCTGAAGTGTAGAAAAAATTTGTACGATGTACGTTGTACGATGTACAATACAGCTGTGCTAGAGGTAATCGGGTACCATGCTATAGCGGCCGTGAGTTACGGTTTGTTTTTGGCGATGCTGTTGAGGCTTACGAGGCCGGCTTATTTGTCTTTTCGGAGGCGCAAGAGCGGGTACGGCGTGGTTTTTAACAGTGTTACCGGGAAGCCTGAATCAATGGCTATTGTGTCTTTGTCTACTTTGGGGGGCAAGACCATAAGGACAGCTCCAACGGACCGGGATGGCAGGTATAATTTGATCGCGCCTAAGGGAGATTACATTTTGGAAGTGAGGAAAGCGGGTTTTAGTTTTCCTTCTAGAGTATTAAGCAAAGAAAGAAACGATTCGTCATACGATAATATTTTGTGCGCGAAGCATATAATTGTTACAGACAATGGTGCGATTACACGGAACATTCCCATAGATCCAGAAAACGCCGGACGAAAAGCGTCGTTAATAAAAAGTAAAGTTTTAAGAAGTAAAAATACTCAAGAATTGGTTGCCGTGCTCGCGCCAGTTTTTGCGGTTGGGTTGGCTGTTTTGTTATATCAGTTTTGGGTTGTTTGGATTTTGTTGGTTTTGTATTTCGCGGCCTTGTTTTACAGATTTATTGATTTTAAGCCTGCTCCGCCTCCTTATGGCACGGTAAGGGATGCTGATACAAAAAAAGTTTTAGCAAAGACCATGGTTAGGATTTTTGATCAAAAAAATGGTAAGCTTTTGGAAACACAGGTAACATCTGAAAAGGGCAGGTATGCTTTTGTGGTGAAAAAGGGGAGGTATCGTTTATTGGTTCAAAAACAGGGATATCGTAGTGTTATCATCAATTTTCCAGAGGTTAAGGAAGATCATTATTTGTTAGCAAAGGATGTGTTTTTGCATCGTAAGAACGGAAATCAATAAGTTTTTTCCATAAAACGTTTGACGGGGGCGCCGGGTTATGGTTAGATTATTTTAGCTTATTTATGCAGAAATTTTCGCATATGTTAAATGACAAGAAGATAACTTTATCCACAGGTATAATCGCAATCATTGCTTTATTGTTAATTCTCGGGTTTTTGAGTGTTGGTACGGTAAACGCGGGTGAACGGGGAGTTTTGTTGCAGTTTGGAGCCGTGACTGGCAAAGTCTTCAATGAAGGTTTGTACTTTAAGATTCCATTTGTGCAGACAGTGGTAAAATTAGACGTAAAAGTACAAAAAACAGAGGTTGGGGCGGATGCCTCGAGTAAAGATTTGCAGATTGTAAACAGCACAGTGGCTTTGAATTTTAAGCTGGATCCGGGCAAGGTTGCAGATTTGTATCAGAGTGTTGGCAGAAATTATGAGGACAGATTGATTGATCCGTCTATGCAAGAATCAGTAAAAGCGGCGACTGCCAAGTTTACAGCCGAGGAGTTGATTACCAAGCGCAGTGAAGTAAGGGAAGAGATTAAGCTGAATTTAAAGGAAAAATTGGAACCGCATGGAATTTTGGTAGATGAATTTAATATCGTGGATTTTTCTTTCTCAACAGCTTTTAATCATGCGATCGAGGAAAAGGTAACAGCGGAACAGCGCGCGTTGGCCGCAAAAAATAAGTTAGAACAAGTAAAATTTGAAGCCGAGCAAAAAATTGCGGAAGCAAAGGGCAGAGCGGAGGCGATTCGGATTGAGTCTGAGGCATTAAAGACAAATGATAAGATTTTGGAAATGAGATTTATTGAAGCTTGGGACGGGAAATTGCCGGTTGTGATGGGTGAGACGGCAAATTTAATGGATATCTCCAGCCTTATAAGATAGATATGATAGAAAAAAATAGAAAAATTTTAGCAATAATATTGATGGTTGCACCGCCCGCGGTTTTTGTGCTGGTTTTGATACTGTGGCCAATTGTTTCTTTGATGATCGGAAACATGATAGAAAGCGGCGATGTATACCAAGGGGCGCAAGCTGCAACGATAGCTAATATCATTAATGTAGGTTTGGGTTTTTTGGGAATATTGAGTTTGATAGCAACGCCCATTGGTTTTTTAATAGGGATTGTACTTTTACTCAAAGGAAAAAAGAAAATTCAGGATTCCAAAGCGGAAACTGTAGAAAATACACAGTAAAATGTTATACTTAAAATAAATTAATAAAGATAAAAAAAATAGGGTGTTATAACCTCGTAACACACCAAAGTCGAGTAGGCTTTATTACACAAATAGGAGGTTTTATTCTTAAAAGAAATATATTATGTCTTTTTGGCAAAAACTTTTCGGTAAAAAGTCCGAGGAAAAACAGGAAGCTCCTCAAAATAATGAGAACCAAGCACAGGTAGAAGCTTCTGAGATAAAAGTGGAAATGACTGAATCAACTCAAGCTGTACCGCCGGCTCAATCGATGAGCGAGCAGGCGGAGGCGGTTGAATCTGAGCAGTCGGTAGAGGTTGAAGCAACACAAACTCAAACAGTGCCTGAAGAGCCGACGGAGGCTCCGGCGCAGGAAGATTTGGGAACGGCAAGTTTTACAGTAACAGAGGAAGAGAAGCACGAAAATCAATAAATTAAAAAACCGCGTATATGATCTGCGGTTTTTTATTTGTTTAGACTATCATTGGCAGTTCTTCCACTTCTGCTTTTTGGCCTGTTATAATACTTTCGATACGATAGGCGCCATGTTGCGGCGCTTCCATATAGCCGTTCCAGGCGGCGCGGGCCAAGCCTCCGGAGTTTATCCAGTCGAACAGCCATTCGTTGGTGTATTTTGGGTCTGCTTGATCGATGCCGGCGCCTATATACATAAGCCAAGTGCGGTTGAAATCTTCCTGGCTTCCGATTGTGGGCGCCATCAAGATGGGCATGCCAAGCGCGCAATAAAAGGACATTTCGCTGGGCTTGGTCCAAACTATATCGGTTTTGCGCAGGATTTTATTGAAATTTTTAAAATAGGTTGGCCGATCCGGGAAATAGTCGATGAAGATCTTTTTTCCTATCAAGTTCTTCATTCCCAATTTTTTAACCGTTCCTTCAAATTGCTTCGCGACATCTTTTTTGGTTCCGGCCATTAATCTAAGCCGCAGACCGTTGCGCTTGATGGTGCTTTTTAAACTACTGAGAATGTCGATCGCCAGCTGTTTTTGCGCGCCGGCGCCTCCGATCGCGAACATAACTGTAAGAGGATGGTCTTTTTTAACATCGCACGAACCTACGCCCACTTCGCTTTCTATTGTTTTAAAATATTTTTTAATAAAGATTCCTTTTGGATCCAAATTGCAGATTCGGTGCATCATGTCTTTTTTGCACGCTTCGTTGTTTAAACCGCCTATTGCTTCGCGGGGAAGCGGGAAGCCGGTGTGGAAAATGTTTTCTTCTTTTACGCCGTAGAGTTTGAGACGTTCAACAACACGCCCATTTGGAGCAAAGTATTTTATTCGGCTTTTTTTAGGGTCTTTGGGCACCCAAACACGCGCCATGTCCGCATCGCAGACTTGCAGGTAGATATCTCCAGGGTAATCAAATGCTTCGGCGGCGAAAGCGCCTGTGAAAAATGTACAGATCAGGGGTTTGGGATCTTTGGATAATTTTTCGATTAAGTGTTTGCCCATGCCCAGCTGTTCGATCATGTAATATGTTTGGTGAACTTGGTAGGTTGGATCGGATAAGTCGCGCCGGGGGTAAAAATCCTGGATTTCTTGGATTTTGTCCATGATGGCAAAAGCTATGTCGCCCACCACGGGGATGGGTTTTAAGCGCGATACGGCTTCGTAACCTTTGCGCGATTCAGTCCAAAGCTTTTTGTCGCGTTTGGGTATGCCCGGGTAATCGTTCATTTTGATCACACCGCCCTGGGCGAGTTCTTTTAAGGCGTAGGCGGCACGATCGTGGCCGTAACCCATGTTGACCGAGAGGACGTAGGCTGGTTTGCTCATACTAAATAACAAATACTAAATAACAAATAATAAACTATAAACTTTGTATCGAGCTAAGCTCGAATATTTTTTATTTTAGCATAAAAACATAAAAAGTCGCAGATTCGCGTAATATACTATGTTTGGAATTAGCGAAAGAATTTACTTTTTGCTTGATTTTGACATACCACTCTGCTTTGGTAGGTGTGAATAATCTTCATCGTAGCCCATCTCATCGAAATATTTTATCCATTCGAGTTCATTTTCATATTGCCAATCAGGCGCGTGTCGAAAGTAAAAGTAATCATCTCCCATCTCATCCAACAGGTACTCCAGAGCTTGGTCGGCGTTTATTATAGTTTCCGGTAAGTAGTCATGTCTGATTAGTTGTTCTACAAATTCTTCCGCTACTCTATGACCAATTTCAAAGGCACGGTCGAGCTGTAATGCAAGCCAGAAATCTGATATGAAAGTTTTATTGAATTGCCATTCTTCTACGTTTTCGATTTTAGCATCAGCGTAACGAACTATGGATTCCGCATAGAATCTTAGTATTTTTGAAAGCATTTTTGGCCCAATTTGGCCGGAACTATCATAATTGTGTTTTTCAAAATCAGTAATTCTTAAAATATGACGAATGTTATCAAAAATACAAGCTTCGGTTGCAAAAATTTTTTCGTCAGTCGCGATTACTTCGTTAATAGTGAGATCTCGTTTGGCAAAATAATCATCGAAATCTTTTATCGGTTCGGTGCCGTAGCCATGGGCATAATCTTCAGGCATGAATTCTTTTGAAACTTCATTATCCGCACCTTCATGCGGTTCATTTTCTGATAGTCTGACAATGTCGATATCTCTAGGTTGGTATGTCGGATCTATGCCCAAGGATCTTAGCAGCAGAGCTCTAGCAGCTCCTCCTTTGTAACCGTATCCTTCAGGTAATCTTTTGTCGCTAAAATGAGTTAGAACCGGCATTGAGTATACGATCGCACTTTCATGAAGATAGTCGATCATTTTGTAAAATTTAACATTTTTATAAATTTCACTTGGAATATTATAAGCTTGGAATTTTTTATCCAATGATAATTCTTGTGATGCTTCTTCTATTTTTTTTGTTTCTTCTTTGGCTTTTTCCAACTCTGCAACAGAAAGCCTGAGTTCGGGCAAGTGTAAGCTCTTTGTATCAATTTTAAGATCGATAACAGGGTTAAAAGGCTCTTTTAATATCGAGCCGTCATGTTCTGTTTGTGCAAATGGATTTTCATGCATAATATATATATTTTAGCATAAATCGTTGAAAGAATCGTTATGTATATTTATGAATGAGGATAAATGTCTAACGTCGAATGTCTAATAAAAGCTACTAGCTACTAGATTCTAGCGGCTAATCACGTTTATTACAAGAATCCGTTTATCACGAGGTAGCATTACGTCGAGAGGCTGGAGGCACGGTTTTGTAGGGGCGAACCTTGTGTTCGCCCGTTCTGTTATCAATGCACGGGCGAACAC
>CAYOMV010000039.1:0-12814 GCA_964405175.1 uncultured Gammaproteobacteria bacterium
ATTTTAGATGAGAAGAATTTAAACAAATTCTATTCTAAATGGATTATTGCGGAAAAGAGCTTACTGAAACGTGAAAATGCCTCGATAGGTTATTACGAACAGTTTAGTAAAAACTTGGCATTCTTGAAGAAGCTATTACCACATGAAAAGCATTTAAAGAGTTTTGATTTTGGTATGGGCTGGGGGCATTGGGCTTCTATGGCTTTGTCTTATGGATTTGATTCATATGGTATGGAGGTATCAGACGACAGAATAGAATATGCAAAAAATAAAGGTATAAAAATTATAGATTTACAAGATGAAATGCCCGAATTTGATCTAATTAATACCGAACAGGTTTTTGAACACATACCGAATCCACTAGAGGATCTGACGCGATTGCTAAATAAATTAAAAAAGAATGGAATTTTACAAATAGCCGTTCCTAACGGACTACGCGAGATAAACGATATAAAAACCGGAAGTTGGCGTGTAGGCAAAGGCGCATTACAACCGCTTGAACACATAAATGCTTATACCCCCATTTTTTTAAAAACATTTTTGCAACAAAATGGTTTAGAGCTTGTCAAAAAGTTGCCATTTTATCACCCTTTTAAAGGCACGTGCCATTTATTATCTACGGAGTTGCTACCGGAGAAATTATTTTTAAGAATAAAAGGTTGTCGTTTGGTATTTATTAAAAAATAATTTTATGTTCAAATTTCCATGGATTAGAAAACCCAATTTTAAAACCATCTCTTTAGATTACAATGAGTACTGGGGTCAGAGAGGGCTTAAAATTAAACAAAATATTCGCCCTCGAGAGCAGATAATTTTTGATGTGATTCCTCAGCAAAAAAAAGTTATCGATATCGGTTGTGGTAATTCCGCATTACCAATAAAATTAAAAAACAAACCTTGTGATATTACAGTAATGGATATATCCGATATGATGTTAAAAGCATACAGTGAATATGATATTAAAACCATTACTGCAAATATTGAATATTTAAAAGAAAAGGACCCGCTTAAAAAACTACACTATGACTGGGTTGTATTAAGTGAAATATTGGAGCATATAAAAAATCCGGAAGAAATAATTGAATACCTTAAAAATCATGTCGATAATTTTGCTATCACGATCCCAAATAGTGCGCTATATTGGTTTAGGTTGGGATTATTATTAAATGGAAGATTTTTTACACAGTGGGTTCACCACCCCTCTGAACATCTCCGGTTTTGGTCCCATATCGATTTCCTTGATTGGCTGGACGCATTGGATTTAAAGGTAGCAAAAGCCATACCAAGCAACGGGCCAAAATACCTTCGTGATTGGTGGCCTAACATGTTTGGATTTCAAATAGTCTATATTTGTAAAAATAAGAACTAAGACATTTTTAAAAAAAATTACTCTGTTATCATCTCTTAAAAAAATTACCGATTATTTGCATAATTTTATACCATCTATTATAGATAGAATTACATCCAGCCTGTTTCTCGTTTTGCCAATCTAGCGCATTGGGCTCTTTTTCTTGAATGAAAAACGGTAAAACATCCTTCCATTTTTCAGGATTTTTTACAGCTATGGTAAAAATATATACAGATGCGTTTTTTTGTCCATTGAAAGCGAGATACTGCACGTGGTAGTTATTTTTCTCAAACATTTTTTTAATGGCAAGTGGTGACATTCTCCAGTAATCACCATAACTTGTATGCATCTCCTGCAAAAACGGCATAACTATAATAACAACATCTTTTGACATTTGACATAAATTCTGAAAAGCTTTATTTATTTCAAAAATATGTTCTAAAACTGTGTGATTAAATACTAGATCGAATCTTCCTACTAACTCACTAGGTAGATCATCCTCCAAATTAAGAAAAATCTCACCATCAGTCCCCTGATAACCACACGATTCTGTTTTATAATTAGTTACCGTGTAACTATTTTTGTTTTTAAAATAATTCTTATATTCATCCCCCTCCTTATCTCCATCTCTCCAACCACTTACGTTAACAATATCTCCGCCGAACAGATGAGCAAATTTCTTCAACTCGCTATTTGACCAAACTCGAGGAACTCTAAATCGTCGATCCAGTACTAATTCTTTTAACTTAAAATTATTTTTCATATTTTATTAGTAACAAAGAATATATAAAAGTTGCCGTTTGAGCAAGTATAAAGCCAAGCGCGATTCCCAACAAACCCCACCCAATGACGCCAATCATCATGAATGATGTTTTAATAATCAAAGCAAGAACGGTCCATTTAAAAATATTTTTATTTTTATTTTTTGAATAAAAATAATTCATTGGCAATACACCCGCTGATGCAATCAAAGAAAACGCAAGAATTCTGGAGATGTTTATCGAATCAGTATAGGCCGGATAGATAAAAGAATAAAAATATGGAGCTATTAATAAATACGCAAAAATTGGAAGCAACATTATTGCCATAAAAAGAAAGGATTTTTTTAGTACAACCCTTCCCAAGTTATTTGAATTTTTTTCCGAAAGTTTTGGCAATGATAGCTGACCGACTATTTTCACCGCACTCTTTAACTGCTGTACAGGGGCCAGTGCAATAAAATAAATCGCCAACTGTACCGGGCCTAAAAAATGAAAAATAATAATTTTATCTACCGAATTTGCCGCCAGGCTAATAAAATAGATAAGACTTAATTTAAGCCCTTGTTTTAACATTTCAGGATCTTTGTTTGTGTTTAATTGATATTTGCGTTTGAATTGAATAAATAACAATAGTTGAAAAAGGCTATAGGTAACTAAAAAAGGAAGAAGTATGTATGGCAGTTGCGGTTTAATTAATATAGCTAAAACGGAAAAGCCAAAAAAAGCGCACTGTATAATTACGTCATATTTAATTGCGAGGTCAAATTTTTTCTTACCTCTAAAAAACGGTGAATATACATTGAATACATTAATAAATGGCAAAAAAAATACTGCTATTAGGAAACTTGTACCTAATAAATAATTATTATTAAAAAAATAATATAACGACATTATTAGGGATGATAACGCACCCAAAATACCCCAACGCATCATCATTGCTAAAGAATCATGTATTGAGCCTTCTTTATTTTGTGCCACAGAGCGGATCGTGGCTACACCCATGCCGCTAAGAGTGAATAGGCCAAAATAACCAAGCAAAGTGATTACATATTTGTATGTGCCATAAATTTCTTTATCGAGAAAATTCGCAAATAAGATAGATAGAAGAAATGATGAGAGCATGCCTAAAAAATTACCAAAAAAAAGCCAACCCCCACCTTTGGCTAAATAAATCATGTCTGTTTGGGTAAATTTTTCTGAAAATTTTAGGATTTTGTAAATATTGCTCCGAAGCGCTTTGACCATATTAAGCAAATGTACATTATAAAGTAAAATTTTACTAGATTTGGCAAAAATCAATTCATGATGAATAATATGCTTGTTATGACGCAAAAGACAAATCTGCACTACATTACATCCATGGATTTCCCTATAAGCTACGCAACAGGCATTCAGGTACTTAGCATGTGCCGTGCCTTTTCAGTCATGGATTCAATCGATTTTCGTATAATTTTATCGAGCGATAGAAATAAAATGCTTGAAAGTATTAAGACAATAGAAACAAAATCTTTTAAGTTTAGAAAAATTAAGCTAAGAAGTCCGTATAATTTCTTTTGGTTGGTTTTTTATATTCTTAGGTTACCGAGAGAGAGAACCATTTTTTACTTTAAAGACTTAAAATTGGCGTCGATGTGTATATTAATAAAAAACATCCTTCAGAGAAATGATATAGAAATTGCTGCTGAATGCCATATATTAGATGACTCAAAATACGAAAAAAAAGTCTTTAAAGAAGCTGATTACATTTTTTGTATAACTTCACACCTTATCAGGTTGGCTGGTGAAAAGTACCCTAACAGCACAACGAAGATTCATTATGCACCCGACGGTGTTGACTTAAAAATATTTACCACGAATTTTTCAAAAAGCAGTATATTATATGAATACAATTTACCAAAAGATAAATTCTTAATAGGCTACATCGGCAATTTTAGTACCGTAGGAATAAAAAAAGGTGTCGATACAGCTATAGACGCGATGAAACTACTTGATTCGGAGTATCACGCGGTATTGGTTGGTGGGGTTGAGAAAGATCTTAACTTTTATAAAAAATATGTTACAGATCAAGGCTTGGCAGAGAAGATAACTTTTTTAGGGAGACTTGAGCACGAAAAAATTCCGGATATTATGCGCAGTATGGACTGCCTGGTTTCTCCAATGCCCTTTAATGATTTTAACGCTTATTTTACCTCACCGCTAAAACTATTTGAATACATGGCATCAGGCGTTCCAATGATATATTCAGATCTCCCAAGTGTTAGAGATGTTTTAGACGAAACAACAACCTCTTTTTGTGTTCCCGGTGATCCTAAATCGCTTGCTGATGAGATTATAAAAGTAAAAAATAACTACACTGAAGCAAAGGAAAAAGCCACCAAGGCATTTTTAGAAGTACAACAAAATTATACTTGGACTAAACGCGCTGAAAGTATTATAAAATCTTTAAGCCGTTCAGGACTAGGTGCTGATATAACCCAAAATAACGCTAACAAGCCTTTTTAATCCATGTGACTTCTCCACCTCCTTTGATGCCTCAAAATCAATTTTTGAGCTGGTTAGCGATGAGTGTAGTTTATCAAAGGCGAGTTTTTGATCCAGTAAGTTTGTAACTCCGTAGATTTTTTGGTATCCCTCACCTCTTGCAATAACAGGTATACCACAAGCCAAAGCCTCTAAAACAACCTTATCTATACTTCCAGTTTGACTTGTACTTAGGAAGAGTTTTGTCTTATTGTAAATCGTGGGAAGATCTACATACTCAACAGCAGGTACAACTTTAAACCTTTCTCCAATTTCCAATAACTCGGCTTTATCTTTTAAGTTTTTTATATAATCTTCGCAGCCAAGTGAAGGCCCAATGATGTGATACTGCCAATTATCTTCAGGGTATTTTTCTTTGTATCCAGCTAAAAAATCCAATGTATCCTCATACTTTTTTTTAGGCGTAATGCGGGATATGGTAATAATGATGTTTTCTTTTTTTATCTCCGGATCGGGCTTAAATAATTCCGTATCAATCCCCTGCCCAACGAATCTTGCCTTTGGTGTTTTTAGGCGTAATCCGGTTTCAGAGCTCGCGAATATTAGTTTGACTAGTGGTTCAGCTATTTTTAAAGCAGGCGGAACAGCTCCGTGCGCATACCAAAGATAAATAGGTTTGCGGAGCAAAAACCAAACAGGCCATCCGGCAATCGCCGTCTCAGGCGCCATGTGCAAGAAAACTTTATCATAATCATTTCTATACTTTATTGATGTATACCAAAGTTTGAAAATTCTTTGTACCCAAGGCTTTCCCAACGCTATCCCCTTAGCACCAACCGGTACATCATCTTGATCAACAAATCTACTGATTATCGTTAGCTTTTCAGTTTGTCTTGCAAATTCATCCGCCCAACGTACAGAGAAACCAAATACCGGATCTTTGTGATCTAAGCTTGGAGTATATAACATCAACCTTGGTTTTTTTATATCCCGCACCCCTTCTTTATTGCTCTTTTCACTAAACCTCCAAAACTCCTCATCCTCCTTTTTTTTAGCTGATAGCTGATGGCGGATAGCGGATAGCAGGAAGTCGGTCATGCTTGCTTCGCTCGCGAACTTGGAACCCTCCTTCGCTGAAGCTCCCTCCTTCGTTAAAACTTCGGTGGACGCGTCGGTGGGCAGTCTTGGAACTTGGAACTTGGATTCGTTCCCCAATACTTTAGTGCCATTCTGTATATTTTGGTTAATGCCGAAGGCCTCCTGCATTGGTAATTGGTAATTGGCTCGCCCCTCGAAGTTCGAAGAACGTAGTGGGGTAATTGGTAATTGAAGTAGTTTCTCCATCGCATTTGCAATCGCCATAACATCGCCGACGGGGACGATTATTCCGTTTTCTCCGTTCTTGACGATTTCTCCGGCACAGCCAACATCACTCATTATAACAGGCGTCCCGCAAGCTAGCGACTCCACGGCTGTCATGCCAAAACCCTCGCGATCCGAGGTTATGAGGGTGCTGATAGCTCCGCGATAGAGGTCGGCGAGGTTATCTGTCCAGGGGATGATTTCAGCTCTGCTTTGCAAATCAAAATCCGCGATCCATTGCTTAATTTGACTCTCGAGCGGACCTTGGCCAACTATTTTGAGCTTAACATCCGGGTTTTGCTTGGCGAGGATGCTAAAGGCGTGGATGGCGAGGTCTATACGTTTGATGGGGACGAAGCGACATACTAACAAAAAGTATCTTGTATCTAGCATCTTGTATTTAGCACTTTCTTCTGTGTCGCCTGTCACTGCCCACTGTTCACTGTTCACTGAACTGTTTGAACTGTTAGATGCTAAAAATTTGCCATCGAGCGTAAGCGGGAATTTGATTATTTTATCTGCATGGATACCGAGTTGTTTGAGCGCGTCCTCCGTCCTTTGGCTCACAACCCTGACAGCATCGGCGCGAGTAACTGCAAAGCGGGCGAAAAGGTAGCGGAATTGGTTGAGCCAGGATTCTTTGCGGTAGTAGTGGCTGTGGAAGTGGTAGCCGTGGTCTTGGATGGCGAGCGCGGTTTTTAGAAATTTAGACGCCAAGTAGGCGACCAAGCCGGTTTCGGTTGGGTCTTGGGATGTGATCACATCGAATTTTTGCTTGCGCAGTTTCCAAACAATCCGTAACGCATCGGTAACATAAACAAACTTGTTCCAAGAATTAGTGGAGATAACGCGGACATTTGGCGCGATCTGTTCATCAAACTTTCGCTTCGCGAAAACAATAATTGTTGCGTCAAAATCTTTCAATTGCTCAACAATTCTATCCCTGACTTTACCATCTTCGAAAAGCTTTTTCTCGAGGCCGATAGAGAGAACTCTCTTTTGCGCATTATCGCTATCGTTTGCATCTTTTACTTTATTGCAATCCTTAACACCGGCTACATCTTTCGCGATATCAGACAACAGCTCATATGTTTCCTTTACCATAAAACTTTGTGAGAAAAAATCCGGCCATTGCGGAATTTGGTGTGGCTTCAATGCCTGCTCTTTAATTCCCTCCACCCATTTATCAATATTTTCAAATGGAGCTATTTTTACCAGATCTTTAAACATACCGCCAACTTCAACCATACCCCCTCTATCACTAATTACACAAGGACATCCTTGCTGTACAGCTTCAAGTAAAACAAATGAAAATGTTTCCAGGCTGCTCGGAATAACAAATAAGTCCGATGTCTTGATGTATCTAGCTAAGAGCGATCGATCGATGCGACCGAGCCACAATATTTTTTGATCTACTCCCAGTTCAACAGCTAATTTCTTCCACGTTTCCAGCATTGGCCCGTCACCCGCTACAACAAATATCCATTCATCATTTAATTTTGATAGGCAGCGAATTATGATATCTAGACGCTTCCAGTAAATAATCCTACCTGCTGTGATAATGATTTTCTTGTCTGTGGGTAAATTTAAAATCTGCCGTGAGTTGCCATCTAAATCCAGAGGCTTAAACTCTATACTGTTATAAATAACTTTGATTTTTTCTTTGTCGATACCCCATTTAGCAATCGATTCGCGCATGTATTTAGTTGCAACAACTATGCGTTTTGCTCTTTTAGCGGACCATCTCTCTGCGATTTCGTACAATCTGATTTTACCTTGGTGTTTTGATCGCAGAAACTCATCTAAACTTTCCGGGTCTGTTACAGCCTTATCACTCTGCATGTATTGCTCCCAAGCAAAGTCCCCTACTATTTTCATTAGAAACGGTTTTCCAGACAGTAAAGAAGCTACTGCTGCAGGCACTCCTTCCGAAACAGGTCCTTGAGCGAATATAATATCTGCGTTTTTTGCAAGTTTCCAAGTTTGATAGGCGTACTTTAAATATCGGACAACGACATTATCACCTTTTTTGATGTTTACAATTTGATATCTATCACTTGGCTCGGGATTATCACCATAGGTGACGATATAAACCTCATGACCTTGTTCAGCCAGATCTGTAGCCACGCCTTTAACATAACCGGCTGGTCCGCCGATTTCCGGTGGGTATATTCCCGTCGCAAGTACAATCTTCATAGTCTATAGTGACTCAGCAACCAAAAATATATTATCTTATAAAACATTTGGCTTAACCAAGCTATAAATAGGAGCTTAATAGAAAAACTTCAAAAGAGCAACTACATGAAAACTATATTTACTTTAAATAATTACTAAGCTATCATTTCATCATTACTTATATTTTTAATGCGATCACCAATTATGGAACGTGTAATGGATCCAAACAGCTATACATACCAACACCATATAAAACGCTATGAATTTGCTTCACATTTTGTTAACGACAAGACTGTTTGCAGTGTTGCCTGTGGCATAGGTTACGGTGAAAAATACATTGCAGAGCATGGCAATCCAAAACATATTTTTGCCTTTGATATCGACAATTCAGCAATCGAATACGCAAAAGCGCACAATAGGAATGATAAAGTAACTTTTTCCAAAATTGACCAATTTGATCCATTAATTCCGGAAGAAAGTGTTGATATTTTTTTATCATTAGAAACAATAGAACACATCGAAGATGATTCCGGCTTCTTAAAACGAATTTGGAAATCATTAAAACCCGAGGGTGAACTAATTATATCAACGCCAAACAAAGGATTTTCATATAAGAATCTACTATCAAAAAAACCTTTAAATATTTACCACATTCGAGAATATACAAAGGATGAGTTGGTTAAATTACTCTCTGAAAATTTTCGTGATATCGAAGTTCTTGGACAGAAGAAAATATTAAAAAGATCTTTAAAAAATTTTTGGAAATATCTTTTCATGAAAATTACCGGTAAACTGGAAACTTACGAGCCAAATGACTTTGATATTAAACCTTTTCCTAATGACGGTAAACACGAAATGGCCTATATTCTAATTAGATGCAAAAAATAAATATGCGAATTTGTTGGTTTGGAATATATAAAAAAGATTACTCTAGAAATGATATCCTTTTAACAGGTTTAAAAGAAAAAAATGTTGAAATAGTTGAATGCCATGTTTCACCAACTGAAAAATTTCGTTATTTAAAACTGTGTAAGAAATTACTAAAATTAAAAAATGATTACGATTACATTTTTGCGGCTTATCCATCAACCTCTGTTGTACCAATTGCAAAATTGTTATCAAGAAAAAAACTAATCGTGGATGCATTTTACTCAATGTATGAATCAGCGGTAATAGACCGCGGTCTGGTCAGCAAATACAATCCCAGAGCTTGGAAATTATGGATTTTAGATTGGCTAAGTATCTTACTTGGGGATGTTGTTGTAACGGATACCAAATGCCATGCAGAATACTGGATTAAATGGCCGCTTGTTTCCATTTTGAAAAAAGATAAGATAAAACCGCTATATTTGGGAGTTAATGATAAGTTAATTTTTCCCATTTCAGATAAAGATGATTCTTCTAAAAATCAAGATTTTTTAGTTCATTTTCACGGTACATATATTCCTTTACAGGGTGTTCAAGTTATTATTGAGGCAATAAAAATTACCAACACTAAACGAGCTAATATTCGCTGGCGTTTAGTTGGAACCGGTCAAACATATTCAAAGATTACAAAGCTGATTGAACTCTATGGTTTAGGTAAAAATATTCAATTAATAGACCGCGTACCTTATGAGCAATTAAATATTTTAATCGACGAATCCTCTGTTGTACTTGGTATTTTTGGTGAAACAGAAAAAGCAAATCGCGTGATTCCCAATAAAGTATATGAAGGTCTAGCTGCTAAAAAAATTGTTATTACCAAAGACACAGAGGCAGTAAAAGAAATATTCAGCAATAATGATCTTGTATTAATTCCAAATAAACCGGAGGATTTAGCTGATGCAATTATTAAAATTTATGATAACCCAAGTGAGTATAATCTGATTAAAGAAGCTGGCTATCAAAAAATAGTCAATAACTATTCACCTTTAAAAATAGCAGAACAATTACTGAGTATCTTATCAATCAAACATTAATTAACTCGATTATTCATTTTATTTCGGATGTTCGTATAAGATAATAACCAAGTTAATCCCTTAATCCTACGAATCGTGGTTCAGACAGTTGGTTCAGACAATGTGCTAAAGATTTGGTCCATTCTTTCAGCAATAGATTCCCAAGAGTATTGCTCTGCGACCAGTGTCGCCCCCTGGCGGATCAGTTTATCTCGCAGCCCCGGTTCTTCTTGGATGCGACGAGCGGCTTTAGCGATGGATTCCGGGTTTCCGGGTTCACAAAAGACACCCGTTTCACCGTCGACTAAAAAGTCGGGTATGCCACCGACAGGAGTGCCGATGATGGGCAGGCCGGCGGCCATAGCTTCGAGGAAAGAGTTGCCCAAGCCTTCGGAAAGCGAGGGGCGGATGAAAATGTCGGCAGACTGGATTAGGGATGGGAGTTCGGCGTGGGTTTTTTGACCGAGGAAAACTACGCGGGATCTTAAATTTAAATCAGCGACCAGAGTGTCCAACGTTGTCCTATCTTGACCATCGCCGATGACGAGGGCTTTGTAGTTTTCAGAGAGGTGTTTAAGAGATTTAATAATATCGTCCGTGCCGTTTTTTAGGACAAGGCGGGAGGCGGTAACGAGGATTATGTCGCTATCCGCGAAGCCGAAGCTTTGGCGCAGTTTTTGGCGTTCCTCGGGGGTTATTTGTTTTGAAAAATGCGGGATGTTGACGCCATTGGGAATAACTACCGGCTCGCCTTTAAAGCCCATTTCTTTGCCCCAGTTAGCCAAAAATTTGCTAATAGCCTGAATGGCGTCCGCGCGCTTGAAAATGCCCAAAAACAGCGGTTTAAAGGCTCCTACGCGCTTTAAGATGTATTCAGGAGGGTCACCTTCTTGCAAAGTGAGCATCATCTTGGTTTTAGGACGAAGCCAGGTGTAGATGAGTGCCGCAAAACCGCCGAAGCTGGCCATCATGGGCCAAACGATCGGCAACTCTTTTGCCGGCGCGAGGCGGACCGCGCGGATGACGCCGAGTATGGGCAGGAGGTATTTGTCGAAAGCTTTGCCAAAACCTACTCGGTGGACTGTGATGTTGCCGATTTGCTCACGTGATGGAAGCCCGGGTTTGATGCGAGCCGTGACCATGTCGAACTTCCAACCCGGCAGGCGATCTGTGATTTCTTTTATCGCGATTTCCGCACCGCCGATGAGTGGATGGTAAGCGGTGGAAAAGATTAGGATGCGCTTGCTCATAGGACAGACTTAAAGTACTCGACCGTTTTTTCCAAACCATCCTTGAGCTGAATTTTTGGCTCCCAGCTTAAAACTTGCTTGGCCAAGGTTATGTCGGGTTTGCGTTGTTTTGGATCTGCTTCTGCGGGGGGAAGATAGGTAATTTCCGAAGTTGAGTTGGTAAGTTCTAAAATATTTTCGGCAAGTTCTTTGATGGTAAACTCACCCGGGTTGCCGATGTTTATGGGGCCGATTTCTTCATCTTGCGCCATCATGCGCACCATGCCTTCGATGAGGTCGTCCACATATTGGAAGGATCTGGTGTATGATCCGTCACCATAGATTGTAATAGGTTCGTTGCGCAATGCTTGCAGGATAAAGTTTGAGACTACTCGGCCGTCATCTTTGGCCATGCGCGGGCCATAGGTGTTAAAGATGCGGATGACACGAATGTCGACGCCATACTCGCGATGATAATCAAAACAGAGTGTTTCGGCACAGCGCTTGCCTTCGTCGTAACAGCCGCGGCGGGAAATAGGGTTTACATTGCCCCAATAAGTTTCGGGTTGAGGATGAATGTTGGGATCGCCGTAGACTTCAGACGTGGAAGCTTGCAAGATTCGAGCTTGGTTTATGCCCGCAAGATCCAGCATATTAATCATACCGGCCACGTTGGTACGGATGGTTTGCACCGGGTTTTTTTGGTACTGCGGAGGAGACGCGGGGCAGGCCAAATTAAAAATCCAATCCACTTTGGCATAAAAAGGTTCTTGCACGTCGCGTTCCACAAATGCAAAATTGGCATTACTTAAAAGATGGGTAATGTTTTTTTTGGACCCTGTAGCCAAATTATCCAAGCAGATCACTTCATGCCCGTCTTTGATTAATCTGTCGCATAAATACGAACCCACAAAACCCGCCCCTCCGGTAACCAACACCTTTTTTTCAGTTGCCATATATGCGCCCACTTTACGTTAATAAAGCGAAAAACGCAACTTTTGTCTGAACCTTGATTCGCTCAATGTCTGAACCACGATTCGTAGGATTAGGGGATTAACTTGATTACTGATTGTGTTAAATCAATCATATGTAGGGATAACCCTAGTGGTTATCCGTGCTGGAACGGATAGGCACAAGGCCTATCCCTACAAATTAGGTGAATATAATCCATAAGTAATCAAGCGAATCCCCCTTTGCCAAAGGCTCCGGAGGGACACGGTCAAGGTTCAGACAATCTGCATATCTTATTCAAGCTGGCATTTTTCCCTTTTTTATGCTAAAAAACGGCTGTGAAAGACTTGCACAAAAATGCAATAATGTTGCTTATAACCAGCCAAGACTGGGGCGGTGCCCAGCTCTATGTTTTTGAATTGGCGCTTGAGCTGAAAAAGCGGGGTGAGAATGTGATTGTGGCGGCGGGAACAAACCCCTCTAAATCTCCCCTTGTCAAGAGAGACTTCTTGAACAGCCCCCCTGACAAGGCAAAGCTCAGCTTAGCTGATGGGGGTATGGGGGGTT
>CAYOMV010000040.1:0-12024 GCA_964405175.1 uncultured Gammaproteobacteria bacterium
CTAGCTTGTAACCCGTAACCTAGTGTGAAGGGTTATGTTCGCCCGTTCAGTTATCAAAGCACGGGCGAACACAAGGTTCGCCCCTACAAAACCATGTTACTATTTAGCTTCTAGCTTCTAGCTCCTAGAAGTTCCTGGTTAGACTTTCGACGTTTGTGTTTAGAAGTTAGAATTTAGTAATTAGAAGTTAGAATTTAGAAGTTATAAATTTATCCCTTTTATCCTCGCGAATAACGGCTGATACAGATCCTCCTTCGGATCCACGTCAAGCGCGTGCTTGTTAACTCTACCAACAAACTCAACCGGCGCTTGCCTGATAACCGCAATCGGCTTAGACTCCGCGCTTTCCCCCATTTCCAAAACCGCGGCCGCCGCCAAGCTGTCCGCGACCGAAACTCTCGACACTCGATTAACTCTGCCGAATAAATCCTTTTTACCTCGATAATCTTTCCTGCCTTTAAATCCAGCGTATCCCATGGCAACTCCAGATGTCCCTGACCTTAAAGGCAGCATCCGCGAATCAGTAATCAACACTCCCAGCTTTTTTAATTTATAACGCTTCATTAAATCACGTCTCACCTTGGCCGCAGATTTAAAGCTGTCTTTTGGCAATAAAATAATTTTACCATCTGCATTAGACTCATCAATCCCCGCGCCTGCCATTACCATATTATCTCTAATTGCCACCCATCCGTATTTGGTTTTCATCGCGTATTGGCTTTCGTCTTTAATAATTTGCTCTCTGGTTTTTTCATCAACTTTTTCCACCACTCTGCCTTCGGCAAGCGACACTATTTTGGATGTCACAACCACAACATCACCCTCTTTCAACTGAGGAAGATATTTAAACAAAAATTCCGAAAGATCCTGTCTTTCACTAAATATCTTGGTTTTAATCGCCTTAACAATCATTTAATATAAACTAATCCAGCTCTACCAACTTGTCAACGTAAACATGGGCAAACCACAACCGGACTTTTTCGTTTAACTTTAAATCCCCAACCCCAAAAACAGAGTAAATCCGAAATAAAATCCATACATAATCAATAAAGCCACAGCCTCCCTCCTTTGCAATTTCATTCTGGTTCTAAAAAAGTACAATACCAATAGCGAAGTCAAGAATAAAAATGGAATGTAAAAATTAATCACGCTTTGCTCCACATTGATGCCTGACACAACGGCAACACCACCCAAAACAAACAATAAATCAAATACATTACTACCAACCAAATTTCCCACAGACAATCCGATGACTTTGTTTTTAATGGCGCCCGCGGCAACCGCCAGCTCGGGCAAGCTGGTACCAAGGCCGATTATCACCAAGCCCACCCAGGTCTGGCTTACATTCCAGGCTTCAGCCAAATCCATGGCAAACTTTACAACAACATTGGAAGAAATAATCAATAAGCTAAGCCCACCGACTAATGAAAGGATGATCCAAATAGGATAAACTTTTGTTCTTTTGCTGACTTTTTGGGTTACCCTTTCCTCTCTGTAAATTATAAAAAAATAAATTACATACAAGATAATCAGCTCCAAACCCTCCAGCCTGGTTATTACACCATCCCATGAAGCCAAAAAGACCATTACCACCGCTATAAGCGCCGCAAAACCATCCCTGCTCAATCTCTTTTTGGTTAATGAAATTGTCGCGAACAAACCAAGCACACCCAAAGAAAAGCTTATTTGTCCCATTGATGAACCAATGATATTCCCTACAACTATTCCGCTTGCGTCAATTCCCATGGCTTTTTGATATGCCGCCGTTATGGCAACAACAAGTTCCGGTAAATCAGTTCCTACGGTTAAAATCGTCAATCCCAAAAACAACGGGGATAAATTATAAAAATCCGCTAAATTTTTTGCCGCTTTAACCACCAATTGAGCTCCCAGTATAAGCCCCGCGAGCCCGATAATTAAAAACAATAACGGCGACATAAACTCAAATCAGAAATAAAATAAAAGCAAATCCCAAGACAAAACAAGCATGTGCAATAACCGAAACTTTTTGATGTTGAATTTTTATCAATATCTTAAGTGTCAAAGCCGCGCCCAAAAATACCATAAAATAAACATAAAACCTCTTCACATCATCTTCCAAATTATTGATTTCAAAAATTCCAAATAACTTTATTTGTTTCGTGGGCGCGTCGCTAAAAATAAAAAAGTCTTGCACTGATAATCCGGGTGCGGCAAGCAATGCCGTTTGTGAAATAATTTTACCGGTTTTATCTTGCGCGATTAATTGTATCGCTTCACCTGCTTTATCATAGGTTAGCGCGCCTGCTACCTCGCCCTTCCAAATCTCCTCTTCCTCGTCTTTCTCGAGCGCGACCCATTTAGATCCCATCTGCACCCCCATAGACTCCGCCTCTCCCATAGGGACTTTAACTTCATAGACACCCTCTTCTTCTGTTGGCTTAACGATGATATTTGCCACGGCGGCGGATTCTGCCAAGGCATCACCTACCTCTTCTTCATCCGCTTGCGTCAACATTGCCTCACCCTCACCTCGGTCGACATCATTGGAAATATCAGCAACCGGTATTACTTGCGCCTCCTCCTCTTTTTGTTCAACGACTTTTGACTCTTCCAAAGCCGGCCCTGTTTCAGCAACTGCAACCTTTGGCTTGCCAAACAGTTGGACTACAATTGTCGATGGATTACCTTCAAACTCACCGTTAACCACGCCTACTCCGATTTCCGAAAATTCTTCTTTTACTATGTTGGCCCTATGCGCCGGGCTCGCGAGCCAGCCATCGTGTACCCCTTCGGCCGTGGTGTAATGCACGGCCAAATTTTCGCCCGCTCGTTCATAAGCATAGCCTTCACGCTTGATAAAAAACCAAGGCGATAAGCCATCCGGGCTGTAGTGGGCAAAATACTGGTTATTCAGCATATCCAAAGCCTTGGCCTGCGCGGCAGCCATTAAAGCACTGTTTTGCGCCAGCTCGTGCAATCCCAAATTCAACCTGGTTTGATTGGTTAGTAAAATGACATTGGAAGCCGTAATAGCGCTCGAAAAAACGCTTGCGGATGGCAACATTATGGGTGTTACAAAAACAACCACTTTTAACAGCAAAATTATTACACTATAACCAAATAAAACATGGTGCTTCAAAACATGCGGCACATGATCATTACCCTCATGCGGTACAAAATGATCCCAAAAGTGCTCACGCAGGGTTTCCACGGCTTTATTTACTGATTTTTTTCGGTTTGTTTTACTCTTCCGCCCTTTTGGCATACTTATGCCATTATAGCATAAATTATCTTCGCCTTCTGCGAGCTTCCGCTATTGGCCGCCTTCTGCTTTTGCTTTGAGTCCTCTGCTGTGGAGCTTGGGATACCGGCAAATCAGGCACTGTGGAAACAGGCAAATAAGATCTGGTAAATTTTTCTATAGCTTCGACTTCTTTTTTCTGATCCGGGCTGGCGATGGAAATAGCTCTGCCCTCGGCGCCCGCTCGCCCCGTTCTGCCTATTCGATGCACGTAATCCTCGGCGTGTTCCGGCAAGTCGTAATTAATTACCAGCTCTATACCTTTTACGTCCAACCCCCTGGCCGCGATATCAGTCGCGACCAACACGCGGTACTTGCCATTCTTAAAACCTTCCAATGCGTCGCGCCTCTGTGCCAAAGACCTGTCCGAATGCAATTCGGCGGCCGTATAATTTATCTTTTTTAAAACCCTGGCGATTTTCCTTGCTCCATGTTTTGTCCTCGTAAATACCAAAACAGACCCTCGAAAATCGCTTAAAATTCTCTCCAAAAGCTTCATCTTATTTTCACGATTAACCACATACAATTCTTGAGAGACTCTTTCGGCTGTCGTACCCGAAGGCGCGATCTCAATGGATACTGGCAATTCCATGTATTTACTGGCAATTTTCATGATTTCCGGAGGCATGGTAGCGGAAAAAAGCATAGTCTGCCGATCTTTAGATACAGACTTTAAGATCTGATTAATCTGAGGCGCAAAACCCATGTCCAACATTCTATCCGCTTCATCCAAAACCAAAACCTTCACATCACGTAAATCCGTTGTTTTTTGCTGTAGATGATCGATCAACCTGCCCGGGGTAACAATCAAAACATGAGGATTCTTCTTTAAATCCTTTAGCTGATTATTCATAGACGCGCCTCCGATCAAGAGAGCCGTCCTAAGCCCAATGTCTTTACCGATTTTTTTAAAAACTTCTTCTGCCTGTATGGCAAGTTCTCGTGTCGGCAATACAACCAACCCCCTGCCTTTCACCTGCGACAAGCGCTGAATCATTGGCACGCAAAAAGCCAAAGTCTTGCCCGTACCGGTCTGTGCTATACCTATAACATCTTTGCCTTCCACGGCAATCGGTATAGCTTTCTGTTGAATTGGTGTTGGAGCCTTAAATTTCAATTTCCAAAGAATCTCCAATAATTTTGGAGCGATTCCCATTCCATAAAACCCCGGCTCAAGCGGTGTAACATTTTTCATACAAACGCAGTGTACCCCAAGTAACCCAAAATGTCACTCACGCCGATGAAGCCATGTTAACTCGTGATAAACGGATTCTCGTTATAAACGCAAAACCGTTCGACGTTGATGGTTATAGTTATTTCAGTATCTTACTGTATTCACTGCCTACAATAACCAACCCGCTAAACTCCGGCAGATTCTGGCTGTTTAGGTACATAAGATGCAAAGACCTATCAAGATTGTCATTTTGCATTTTATTATATTCAACAACTTCATTTGTCATATCTTCCAGCTCAACACTCTTCCATCCATTTGTCGTGCCCACGGCCGAATACCAATTTTGAACTTCAGATTGATTCGCTATCGCGATAAAAGCGTGTTGCACGTCATAATCTCCCTGCAAATATTCAAAAGTCACGGCCCCTGGATAAGCCATATAGCCCTTAGGATACACTATCTCCGTAAACAAAAGCTCACGGTAATCTTTATCAATCTCATCTGTAATTATAACCGATCTATGAGCAAACGAATCTCCCATGGTTTTGGAAAAATTTAACAACCTCGCCGTACCAGATGCGTATCCATGTAAATAATCGGTCTGCAAAGTCCAATCTTGAGAAGCATTTTTAAAGAATTGTTCCATTTCTTGAGTAGTATAAGTGGTAGACGCCGAATAACCGTACTCTCCCACATCCAAACCGGTCATCGCATCCGGATGCACAAAACTGTCTAAACTTCCTGTTTCACTCTGTTTGATTAAGTAAGTCAAAACACCCGCATAATAAGCATATGTAGCGCTGGCAATGGTTTTATAATTTTCATTCAACATTTCAGGATCGCTTAAAGGTTCGCCCATTTCATAATCCAAAAACAAAGCATCCGAAACATCCCGCACTTCTTTGGCCCATCCTTCTCCATAAAGTCTGATGGCGTCCGCCTCTGTCTGCACCCATTGTAATTTATTAGCTTCCGTTACCATGTAAACTTTCGGGTCAGACATGATTTTTACCAGCTTAGTGCCCGGCCTGTATGTCACATTTCCGCCGATTTGTACCGACGCCAAAGTAGAGTCCGATACAGACTTAACATCATCAAAATTGTCATACCATGAAAAGAATACCTGTTCATTAGGGAAGACATATCTCTTGCCGTCAAAATAATAATAAACCGCCGGCCCGGAAGCTTTTATTAATTCGCCTGAATCGATTGTTTGGGCATTTGTTTGATGTCCAAAAATTAGTATCGCTGTGATGAGCACGATCGATATTGATAGTATATAACGCATATAACCCCATTATACCACGCCTCCAATCTTTTCAACATAAAAAACGGATTCCCGTTATAAACGGATTCTCGTTATAAACGGTCCCGTTCGACGTCAAAAAAAGCACCGCCAAAGCGATGCCAAAGAAAGCTACCTCTTCTTTCCCTCGATTATCTCATCCACCTCATCGTCCTCAAGAGGAAGAACATGTATTTTTTTTGCAATCCAACCGTTGCAGATCGTCTCCAAGAACAAATCAAACATCTTGCACTCATCAGGCCTCAGCAAGGCAAACAGATTGCTGATTAGATCAGCTTTGTGCATCGAAGTTTCAGCAAAGAGAACAAGCTTAATAATGAACCTTATGCCTATCTCGGCCTTGCGGGCTTTCAAGACTCCGGATATTCTCCTGTTAGCGCTATAGCTAAAAGCCCTAAAATGCAGATCGGAAAAAACCGTTCCATCCTCCGCCACATTATACGGACCCCACAAGCAATGACCCGAACCTACCAAAAAATCGAAGACCAAGGCTTCATTAACCCTCAGTTTATTGGTACCCTGCAAGTTCATGCTTGCCTCGGCGTTAGCGTCAACCTGAATTAAAGACCTCGATTTTATTTCGGGAATCAAGATACCCGGTCCCAAGGCGCTTAAATCCAAGTTTTTTTGCTTGTGGTTTTGTCCATTGCCGTTTACAGGCTTGGCAAAATCACCAAAATCCCGCGCCACCGCGATCGGACTGATACCCAAATCGGTTTTGCAGGAAACCCAATACACGGCGCGAAATCGATTCATCGCTCTCTGCGCGTAGTGCATCAATACAACCGGATCCACTTCTCTTGGAGGGTCAATAATCAAGTCCCTATTGAATTTTGCCGGAAAAAATACCACGTGCAATTTGCCATTGATAATGCCTCTCACGGCAAATATCTCGATCCGCTTGATGTTTGCTTTTTTGGAATCTTTTGTTTTGGAAATATCTTTAATCTTACGGACAAAAGCATCAGCCTCAGTAAAGATCCCCGTCTGAAGCATGTGCTCAATAACTTCGGGTTCATCCTGCTTGAAACCGGGTACGTAATGGTATTCCATGTGTTTTTCCTGGGTTGGTTGTTTTTTTGTTAAGGAACTGATGTGCGATATTAACACATAACTGATAAATAATCAAGCGCAAAAAGCCAAAAAAAAGACTACTCAAGTGAGTAGCTTTACAAAAAGAAAAAAGTACATCAGCCGGTCATGGCCGGCGGGCAATTGGAATCGCGGCGGAACATCGCGTCACGGAGCATGGCGAGGCTGCTCTCGTTCGCGACTGTCATCTCGCTTGAGCAAAACAGGTCTTGGCAGGCCTCGTGAAAAGCCATGCCTTGCTCCGGGTGCACGTAGCCCTTGGGCTCGCCGTCTTCACCCAGCACGGGAACACCCCTGTTTTGAAGCGCCTCACGAAATTCCTTCTTGCCGCGAGACCTATCGAAGATGATATGCCCATCAATCACTTCATAGGCGGCAACCACTGTTGCCTTACACCCTTGCCAACGTTGAATTACGAACATAATACCTCCTCTTGGAGTTGAAAGGTCTAACTATAATATTACACAAAAATATTATTCTGTCAATATTTTGGCTAAAATAACATTATATTCTCTTAAAACCCTTATACCCGCCTGAAAATATGAACAATATAGTCCCTGTCAAAACTATTGTAGGGCCGCTCGGCCAATCCAAATATATGGATCCAAACAACCCTAAACACACCATTATTAAAGATATTAAAATACTTAACCCGATAAGCGACTTAAACGACCTCGCAAACAACTTTCCGATCGCTACCGGCATAATAATCAAAGCGCTGACTAAAATTATGCCTAAAACTTTAATGCCCAAAACCACAGCCACCGCCGTAACTACGTATAATGCCAATTGTAAAATTTCAACCTTCACACCTGCCAAATAAGCTGATTCTTTATCAAACGACATTAAAGTTATGCTCCTTAAGAAAAAAATCAAGAAAAACAAAACCGCGCCACCTATCGCCAACAAAATCCAAATCTCATCCATTGTGATGGATAAGATATTCCCAAACAAAAAACTCATCAGCTCTGGTTGATAACCCGGAGTCAGGCTGATTAACAAAACACCGAGAGCCATTCCCGAAGTAAATAAAATTCCAATTGCAACATCCGAAGTTAACTTATATCTTTGTTCAAGTAAATAAATAATCGCCGCAAAAATAGCGGTTAGAATCACCGCTGTTAAAATCGGATTAAACGAAAACAAAATACCCACCGCTACGCCCGCTAAAGACGCATGGGCAATACCGTCAGCAAAAAACGCCATCCTTCTCAAAATAATGAAAATCCCCAAAAAAGACAAAACCACCGCCAAGACTATACCCGCTATAAAAGCCCTTTGAACAAAAGGATATTGCAATAACTCCAACATATCAATGTTTATGTGCTCTAAATTCCATATTTTCACCGTATAATTTTTTCATGACTTCTTCCGTTATAGCTTCTTTGGTTTCTCCAAAACAAATCAAATCTTTATTCAAACAAACCACTTGCGTCGCAAACTTATAAACCATATTTATTTCATGAGAAATCAAAACTATAGTCATCCCATGCTCGTGGTTCAAATGGCTGATTATTTCATAAAAATTTTTCTCTCCTTCAACATCAACCCCCGCTGTAGCTTCATCTAAAAAAATTATTTCCGGTTCATTTAAAAGCGCTCTGGCTATTAAAACCCTTTGCAATTGCCCCCCTGATAATTCTCCGATCATCCTGTTGCCGTATTTCTCCATCTCTACTTCTTTCAAAGCATGCATCCTTCGGGCTGTATTGTTTTTATCCAATTGCGATAACTCCAAAAATTCCGAAACTGTTAAAGGAAAAGTTTCTTCAAAGCTAAACCTCTGCGGTACATAACCGATCTTATCCAATACTTGCTCAATATCTTTGCCAAAAATTTTAACTTTTCCCGTATGCTCCAATAAACCCAATATCGCTTTAAGTAAAGTGGATTTACCGGAACCATTAGGCCCTATTATAGCCAAAATCTCACCACCTTCCAGCTTAAAACCAACATTTTTTACGGCCGCGAAATCTCCGTAATAAACACTTAAGTCTTTGACCTCCAAAATGATCTTTTTATTGGAGCGCTTGTTTAATTGTTTGCGCATTGTATTTTAGTAAATTTATATAACTACCCCTTTCTCCGATACCGCCTAACGGATCCAAAACATAAAGCTCTAAATCCAAGTCTTCTACAAACGGCCTTAAAGTTTCTGGCGAAAGCTGAGGTTCGGAGAAAATCGCTCTCACCTCATATTGCCGAGCCGTATCGTATAAATGCGCCAATTGCTGGGGAGTCGGCTCTTTACCGGGAGACAAGGCAAACACACCCACAACCTCTAAACCGAATTCATCCGCAAAATAATTCCAAGATTCATGAAAAACAATCAATTTATTCTTATCCAAGTTTTTCAAAGTTTCTCCAATTTCATTCGCGGCCTGATCCAAATCTTGTTGATACGTACTTAAATTATCCCGATAAAATTGCGCATTATCAGGGTCCAACTCTATCAAGGATTCTGCAATATTCTCCGCAATTATTTTAGCATTTTTTACGGAAAGCCAATAGTGCGGGTCATAATCTTTATCATTTTCATTTAACACATCATGTTCATGCTCATGCGTAACATTACTTTCTGCATGATCCGTTTTTTCATGATGATGATGCTCAAATTGAAATTCTTTTTTCATTACTCCGTCTCCCACGACAATTAAATCAATCGACTCGTCAACCGATAGTATGTCCGCGGTCCAATCATCCAAGCCTCCGCCTACAGCAAACAACAATTCCACTCCATGCATCCGCTTAACATCCGAAGGATTCACCTCAAAAGTATGCGGGCTGGCTCCGGGTTTAATAATATTAACCACTTCAACCTTGTCACCGCCAATATTTTCCGCGATGTCAGCCAATGAAAAAATCGTCGCCGCAACTTTAACCTTATCGCCGTTATTTAAAGTGGGTTGTTTTATTACAAAAAGCAATAAACCGACAGCAATCACTGCTGCAACGCCAATCACTATTAAAATTTTATTTTGCATAAAAATTTATCAATAAAAAACTTAATTTTATGATATATATAAATGATCCACAAAGGAGAGCTCGCGATTAAATAATCGATACCGCCTCCACATTGGTTTCCGCCGCAAAAAATACACATATTACGAATGACATTTATTGCAAATGCCCGTCATCGATAATTGATGCCTAATTTCCGCAAAACCTTTTATTTTCTTATGAACATGATCACAAGGAACACATTCAACCCTCCCGCATTTACGGCAGGTGATGTGATGATGTGGCTTCTCCGCCAAATAAAACTTACTCGACTCTTCTGTAACCTCGCGTTGGACAATTCCCAACTCTTTCAAGACTTCAAGGGCACGATATACTGAGACCAAATCAATACTATGCAATTTAGCGTGAATCTCTTGCGCCGATTGCGGTTCGTGATTATTTTCCAAAACCTCAATAACCGCTTTTCTGGGAGCAGTTATCCGAAAACCAGCATTTTTGAGTTTTTGAACTATCATGCCGCCATTATACTCTATTGCAAATTATTTGCAATAACATCTATTCTTTAATTATTTTTACGCGAACTCAACCCACTAAACTTATATACAACAATCCCATCATAACAACCGCGCCTAAAATACGGCGAAATAAGTTAACGCCTTCAAATAACTCCAACCAAGCCCAAGTAAAAAGCGCTCCGAACGATACTAATTGAAATAACTCGGTAGCTGTTTGATTAATGTTTAATCGGGTTAATAAAAAACTAAATAGCCAAACAATAAGCGGCAAATTTGGTTTTTGCGCTATCACCAAATTACCTTTCTTGTCCTTAAAAAAGTTTTGCCATAATACGATAGGCATATTAGTTCATTCTTCACTGTTTTACACTCACTATAGCATTATATTTATTTCTTTGATTTTTTCTTTAAAGCCAAATATAAAATCGATAAAACCAACAAACCCAAACAGGTAATAACAGCCACAATCACATTCTCATACCTCCCCGCGAAACCTGTTTCCGATAAATGTTTGTATAAAATTCCCAAATAAGCCCAAACGATAACCAAACCATAAGCTATATTCCTGTCACAAAGCATACGCCAAATTCCGATTGCCACGCCAACAAGCAATACAATAATCATCCAAACACTGTCCGCGATTCCAAAGCCGTTCCAGTTTAAACTAACCAGAAACACGGTAATATTTGCGATAGTCGCCACGGTTATCCAACCAAAATAAATACTAAAAGGCAACTTGATTGCTACATAATCCCAAGTGGCAAATTTTTCCTTTCTTAAAATATCCGCGATCTTGATAAGCGAAATCAAAAGCACGGCCATCAATAATACCGATAAGCCGATAATTTGATAATGCCAGCTAAAAATCCAAGCAATGTTTGCAAAAGATGAAATGATAAAATATTTGTTGATTTCGTAAACCTTTTCCTCTAGTTTTTTATCTTTACGTTTAGGCAAAGTAACAAACTGATAAACCACAAACACAGCCAATAAAAAGTAAATCAAGCCCCAAATCGAAAAAGTAATGCCGGCCGGAGCAAAAAGATTTGGGTACGCGTCTGAAATCTCCCCTGTCGTAATGCCTCCAATAGGCAAAGCATTGGCAAGATAATTCACGGCAACCACACCAACAAACAAAACCGCGGCAATAATCTTGGCCTTCGTTTTATCAATGTTTAACATAATATTTGGATTAATAATAAGTCACTACCAACTATTACGCATTCTACCATGCCCGCCTTTATTTATCTAAAAAACACAACCGTTCGACGTAATGAAGTTAGAAATCAGAAGTTAGCAACCCCCTATGCATAAAGCTTCGGGGGTCGGGCTTAGCAATTATTGATTAGCTGCTAGCTTCTAGCCTCTAGAAGTTCTGAGTTAAACCCCAACCCCCAAACCCCCTTACCCGTCCCACGTAACTTTAGTGTAGTGGGATCAGAGGGCTTGTTTACACAAGTCTCCCTAATAGGGAGATTTAGAGGGTAAAACAAAACCTTCGACGCTCAAAGTTCCCTCGTGATAAACGTTATAAACGTGATAAACGCTAAACCGTTCGACATAATGTCCACTCGTGATAAACGGCTTCTCGTTATAAACGTGATAAACGTATTAACGTGATTATTAGACATTCGACGTGAGTAGTTAGAATTTATCGTAGGGGCGAACCTTGTGTTCGCCCGTTCAGTTATCA
>CAYOMV010000041.1:0-11820 GCA_964405175.1 uncultured Gammaproteobacteria bacterium
CCGCGTCCGGTATTTTCCCAAGTACAGTCAACGTAACCTTCCAAAGCGGCACTATTGCCGGCGCCACCGACAACTTCTCTGTTCAAGATCTTGGCGAGGTCGTTGAATCCAAAATCATTAGCGGTATCACCCCTGTTCCGGGCGCTACAGTTACCCTCTACCAAATAATCGACGGCAACCCAATCCTCTGGAACGGCGCCCCTTACGGCCAAGCCAATCCCACACTATCCGACTCCAACGGAGATTTCGTGTTCCGTGTCCCCAATGGCGAATATTATGTGGAAGTCGGAAAAGTCGGCTACAGCTTGCAAAGGTCGCCAACTGTAACCGTTAACCGCAATGTTTTTGGCGACAGGGTAGAACTGATCTACGTCCCCGAACCGCTAATCATCGAATCCTGTAAAATCGATTGCTCACTTGTTACCTACGACCTCTACATCGTTAATCCAGACGGCACAGAACGACACATAAATACCGAATACGTAGTCGCCGAATCTCAAGGCGAGGGCATCACCCTGTATCGTTTCGAAGATGGCGCGGATTTCGATTACAACGATGTTTTGGTTCAAGTCGACCATTCCGATTGCCAGCATCTAAAATTTATTTTGCTTAAAACAGACGCCAGCATCATCCACCAAGTCCGTGCCAAGATTTTTTACGATGGCACTTTCAGAAAAGACATACTGCTTACCTCCAATTCACAGCAATCCTACGGCAAAACCATCAATCTGGATTTAGCGTCCGAACCTTCATTGTGCGAGGAAGTGGAAAAAGAAATTCAGATCGAAGTTATTCCCGAACAAATCGAATTCGCGGCTCTAACCGGCATCGACATCATCCGCGAACCGGAAATCGTGGAAATTACGGATGAATGGGTAGTTCCCACCATTGCCACCGTTTCAATAATCAACTTAGGCGCCGCGTTGGGCTTGTTTAACCTTCTAACCTACCTCCAATTCTTGTTCACGCAACCTATTTTACTCTTTGGCAGGATGCGCAAACGCCGCTGGGGTGTTGTTTATAACGCGCTTACAAAACAACCTGTCGAAATGGCAATTGTCCGCCTTTTGCATAAAGAAACAGGAATGGTGGTGCAATCCAGAGTTACCGACAAACAAGGCAGATACTATTTCAGGGCCAAACAAGGCAACTATATTCTCGAAGTAGTAAAACCGGATTACAATTTCCCCACTCGCTATCTTAAAACCAAAAAACAAGACGCCGTGTTTGCCGATCTATACCATGGCGAAACCATCAATCTAACCGAAGATGGATTCATCTCCGTAAACATCCCCTTGGATCCGGAACACGTGGCCGAAGCCCCAAGAAAAGTGATTTACAAAGCCTTCTTCCGCAAATTACAGCATTTTATCGCCATCTTAGGCATCGCTTTAGCTGTCATCTCGTTAATAATTTCACCGACCTGGTTTGTTGGAGTCGTTCTTCTCTTGCAAATAGGCTTTTATCTGGTATTCAGGCAACTTGCTTTGCCGGCCAAAGCCAAATCATGGGGCAAAATATACGATGCTGAAACCAAAAAACCAATTACCAATGCCGTTGTCCGCATTTTCGACAAACAATTCAACAAATTACTGGAAACTCAATTAAGTTCCAGAAAAGGCCGTTACGGATTTTTTGCAGAGCACAACACATATTACATAACCGTCGAAAAACAAGGTTACGAAAAATATACTTCCAAACCATTGGATCTAAAATCACAAAAAGATACCATAATCGACCTAAATGTACCGCTCAGAAGAAACTCGCCAAAATAAAGTTATCGCATGTCGATAACTTTTTTTGTTTAAGGTTGTTTTATGCTATAATTGTTGTAATTTGAATCAATTTTAAATTGTAAAAACTTACGTTAACACTTCATTAAACTATGCTGAATCAGCAAACAGTGGCCGACGCCACAAGTTCGAGGGGTGCTGAAACACTCCCCAAAGTGTCCAAGGCATTAGGTTGGGTTATCCATATCTGCCTAAGCGCCATTATCTTACTCACCCCGTTATTTTTCTTGCCGATTACGCTTGATGTTTTAGAGCTTAATAAACAAACGCTCTTCATCATTCTTACTCTAATCGCCGCTACGGCTTGGTTTGGCAAATCATTGGCCGATAGGCGTTTTGTGATGGCAAAGTCCTGGTTTAACATCGTGGTGATATTGTTCTTCTTGGGATGGCTTGTAACAAGCGCGTTGTCAAAAGATCTGTATGTCTCCATGCTTGGCAACTTTGGCCAGATGCAGTTCTCTTTCGCCACTATCGCGGCAGCGGTAATCCTGTATTTTATCTTCATCAACAATGTCGCCAGCACTAAAAAGATATACTCATACCTAACTCTTTTCCTGCTTTCCTCTGTTTTGGTCGGTGCTTTTGCTTTACTGCAATTATTCGGCGTTTTCTCGTTAGGCTGGATGGCTGATTTTACCAAAGTCATCACCTTTAACACGATCGGTACCATAAACTCTTTAGCCGTATTCATGTCCATCCCCCTGATTTTGGCCGCTTCTCTCACCGTGTTTGGCTGTCACGACGGTGCGTGCAAAGTTGATAACAAGAAAAAGGGTAATGTCTACATGAATGTAGTGGTCTGGCTCGCCATGGTCGCCTCAGTTGCCGTTCTATTGATCGTTGATTTCTGGGTAGCTTGGGCCGCCGCTTTGTTTGGGCTCGCTTTAATAATAGTTATCCCGCTTATCCGCTCTCGAAAAATTGATAATCCAATCAGGCTTGCGGTTCCCAGTGTACTCGTCGTAGTCTCTGTCCTGCTTCTTGTTTTCAAAACTCCCATCAATTTAAACTTGCCTGCCGAAGTTTCCCCGTCCATGACCGCTTCCTGGAACATCGCTAAAAGCGCGCTTCAAGAAAATCCTCTCTTTGGCACCGGCCCGGGCACCTGGATCTACGATTACGCCAAATTCCGCTCGCCTGCCGTAAACCTCTCTCAATTCTGGACAGTTCGTTTTGAGCGCGGTTTATCCAGTTTCCTCACCCTTTTAGCCACCATCGGTATTGTGGGCATGGCCTTGCTTGCCATGATAGTAATTTCCGGAATAGTTAAAAGCGCTTCTCATCTAATCAAAGAAAAAGACGACGCCGAGTGGCAGTTATACCTTACGGTTTTCGTGAGCTGGATCACTTTGGTATTTATCGCCTTCTTCTATAACTACAATTTTGCGCATGTATTCGCTTTCGCCTTCTTATTGTCCTTGCTCGTCACACTTATAGTAAAACGCGCTTATATTTGGGAAGCTAAAAAAGGATCCGCCAGCTCTGTTATTATTTCCATCGTATTCGCCCTCCTATGTGTATTTGGTTTATCCGGCTCCTGGATCATGGGCCAGCGCTTGGCTGCTGATGCCGCGTATTCTGATGCTGTCATGTCTTATCGCCAGGGCCAACCTATTGATACCGCTATCGATTCGTTAAACAGCGCTGTAGCCATGAATCGCTGGAACGATGTTTACTACCGCAACTTGTCGCAAGCCTACCTCATCAAAGCCGGGCAAGAATTCCAAGCACTCAGCCAAGACCCGGACGGCGCCGCTAAAATCAATCAAATAATCGCCGCTTCCATCGACACCGGTAAAAAAGCTTCGGAAATTAACCCCATGAACGTTGATAACTGGGAAAATTTGGCCATTATCTACCAATCAATCGCGTCATTTACCCAAGGAGCCGACCAGTTCGCTATCAATAATTTCCAATCCGCACTAGAGCGCGAACCTAATAACCCTGTTTATTCCAACGAAATCGGCAAGATCCATGTGATGCGCGCCGATGCCATGCAGACACTTCTCCAATCGGACGACGAAGAGACCAAAAAAGCCGCCGAACAGCAAATTAAAGACGAGTTGGACAAGGCCGCTGAATGGTTCAATAAATCCATCCAAGCCAAACCCGATTTTGCTCCGGCGCACTACTTCTTGGGATTGGTATACGAACGCCAAGGCCGCATCCAAGATGCCATTACCAAGCTCGAACAAGTCTTAAGTGTAAACGATAAAGACGTGGGTGTAGCTTTCCAGCTTGGCATCCTCTACTACCGCAACAACGAAAAAGACAAAGCGGTTAACTTGTTCGAACAAATCGTCGCCTTCGCGCCCGATTACGCCAATGCTCGCTGGTACCTGTCGGCTATGTACGAAGAGCGCGGAGAATTGGACAAAGCTTTGGATCAGGTAAAAGTTATTCAGCAGACCAATCAAGACAACCAAGAAGTGCAAAAGCGCTTGGATTACTTAAATAATTTGTTAGCCGGAAGTAGAACGCCCGCGCCTGCCGAAACTTTGCCCGAACCGGTTGATGATCAAATCCAAACCAATCCGGATATCGGAGTCAACGAATTTAGCAACGAAACCGAGCTGGAAACCCCTCCCGCCGAAACACCCGAGCCCCCGACACCTGAACCAGAAAATGCAGAATGATAAATAGCCGCCCCGAAAGGGCGGCTTTAATTATCTGCCGGCTTGCTAAGAGTAAGGATTATTTTTACGCTTAAATATGGTATAATTACATTCATGGTTGTAATCAGTTGGTTAACTCAAAAAATTTCCAGTTTACCCCAAACCCTAAGAACGGCCGGATTTTATAATAGCAAAAGAAAGAGCCTGCTTATTAATGAGCAAAAAGCTCTATCAGACTATTTTAATCGCTGTTCATCAAAATTTACGGGTCAATTGGAAACACTAATCGACAAAATCAGCCAAATTGAAGACAATAATCAGGCATTATATTCCGGCATCAACAAAAAACAACGCGAGCTTTTTATCGCCTGTTTAAGGCTGGAAGCCTCGTTAAAAACCAATGCCGAACTCGCGCGGGAAAGGAAAGAATGGGAGCGCCGCCTGCCCTCCGAATCCACGGTCTACGACGCTTTTCACCCTCTCGTAAGGCTCGAAATTATCGAATCAGAGCTTAAAATCCGCAACCAGAAGCTCATTACACCCTCTCAAGTTCATTCCGAGCAAATTATACCGACTATCGCTCAAGCAACCTCGCCACAGTCAGATCATCGTGAGTTGGTTGGCTTAAATACAGCCCAAGATCCAAAAACCCGTTTGGTTCAAGTTGATTTAAACGAATCACACATGCAAGACTTACCCGACGAATACCTGATTAAACAAGCTGAGAGCCTGCTCAAGGAGCTTTCTTCCGAAAATACATCATCTTTCAATCCCGGTGAACACATCGAAAAAGCCTCCGAACTCCGCGATTTACACAAGAAAATAAAAAAGATGAATTCTCACTACGCCCGCAAAAATTACCGAGCCCGTCTTCGCGAGCGCATGAGCCGCTTATTTGGATAATATTGACAATACTACACAATTCCTATATTCTCTACGCCACAAGCTTCTCGACGTCACTAATTAACATAGTTTTGATAGTTTGTATCTTAGAGATTTTCGAAAGTTTAAAAGTTAGAATTTATAAGTTTAGAAGTTATTCCAGGGCCTTTAGCTCCCCACTACGCCAAGGCTTCGTGGGGCAGGCAGCTGGCTCTGGTGCGATTTGTTTAAAAGTTAGAATTTATAAGTTTAGAAGTTATTCCAGGGCCTTTAGCTCCCCACTACGCCAAGGCTTCGTGGGGCAGGCAGCTGGCTCTGGTGCGATTTGTTTAGAAGTTAGAATTTATAAGTTTAGAAGTTATTTAAGGGCCTTTAGCTCAGCTGGCTAGAGCGCTTCCATGGCATGGAAGAGGTCGAGGGTTCAAATCCCTCAAGGTCCACCAACAAAAAATCCCAATAAAGGGATTTTTTGTAATAACCAAAATTACAAGCTCCAATAACCAATGGGATTTGAACGGGAAGGTGGTAGGAAACGGGAGTTTCCTGCATTTCAAACAAAAACTCGCTATTCGCGAGTTTTTGTAAACTCTAACTTCTAAACTCTAAACAAAGGTATCGCTGCGTATAGCTCAAGCCATTTCAAAACGTCCCGATACATATTGGGTGAGGGTTGCCATGAGGTTCCCTCAAATTTCAGCATTAATAAAATTGCTGACTGAATTTGGATTTTTAGCAATTTGATTATTTGACGATAATAATAAGCAACAGTATTATACTTATAATTAGTATTAATATTTTTCACTTTAAACTTATGGAAAGTTATAAATCCAGTCAAGATTATAAAGCATTTTTTTCAGAACTTTCAAAAAACGATCAAGAAGTATTTAGAGAAATGTATCAAATATTTGAAGATGCTATGGATGATTATGCAACATTATACGAATATAAGAATGTTGATTTCGTAAAAGGTGAAAATGGGGAGGATGGGAGGAGAGAGTTATATTCTAAACTCGTCACGGTAAAAGAGGGTTTTCTAAAGCTTTTCAATAGTTTTTCCGAAGATAAACAAGAAAAAGTGAGAGAATCAATCATGATGTCAATGGAAGACAAGCTCGATGGGGATATGTTTTATACCGATGAAGAAGCGCAAGCTGGGTTTAATATAATGGACTTCGAAGATTTTATGTTTGGTGAATCTGATGCCAAAGAAAATCTCAACGGACCGTATTTTAAATACTAAATCTTAGTAAACTTTGTATATAGCCCCAAAAGGGGTTATTTTTTTTAAAAAATTTAGAACACCGGTTTACAGACGTTCATGCTTTATGAAACTAAACAGGTTCGGCTTGTATCATTGGTTAGCAAATTAAATAAAAAGATAATCGTATCCACCACAGCATCCACAAGTGTATAAGTCATGGGATTTATTATTTAGTATCTTAGTTAAGCGAAATTTGTTGTAAGTTTTTCATTATATTAAAACAAGGTACAATATATTTGCAGTTGAGAAATCAATGCAATGCAAGCGTTTAGCTTGCACAAAAACAAAAACAAAAGGCGTCGGCCAAATAGCGATGCCAAAATATCTCGAACCTCTTTGGCGAGGATTCGTTGGGCTGCATAGGAGTCTTGGCGACGTATGCAGCTTTTATTTTGCCTTTCCACAAAATATATTTTTTATCAGCAAATTATCAACAGCTTATTAAACTAAGCACACCCTACTTATTTTGCTAATCTTAGGCAAAATAAACGAATTCGTTTTTTATATTAATATGAAAGTAAGGTTTATTGTGGATAGCTGGGCACAAAAAAAACAAAAGCTCGGTCTTCCGCTTCGAACCTGATTGGGACTCAAAAAAAGTCCTGTAACCAAAACAAAAAGGCTCAAAATAAGCCAAAATCAAAATATGCAAAACAAAAAGCTCCCTCTTTTTAAGGGAGTACAATCCGTAACAAAGTCCGTCTCCGCGATGAACGCGAGGTTTTTTGTTTGCGCGGCCATGATAGCGGCGCAAATAACAGGATCCGCTTTGGGCTTTGGTTCCGTCTCTCTTCGAGATCTGTTTAGTGTGCCTGTGGTAAATGCGGCTCAAGGAATCGCGAGCTCCATAAACTACCAGGGCAAGCTGATGGACTCCGGGGGCAACAATGTGGCTGATGGTGCATATAACATCAAGTTCACAATCTACGACTCCGCTGTTGCGGGTTCCCAACTCTGGTCCGCCAGCACAACCAACGGTCTGCCCGCGGGTACACCGTCTTCGGTTTCCGTAACAGTGCAAAATGGCTTATTTTCCATCCTTTTAGGCGATGAATCCGCCGGCCAAGTTAGCTTCCCGGCAGATCTTTTTAATAACGATGAGCTTTATTTAGGCGTAACAGTGGGAGCTGACGCGGAAATGACCCCTAGAAAGCGTTTATCCGCAGTACCCTATGCTCATAACGCAAAGACCTTGCAAGGCCAGTATGCCTCCAATACCGTCGCGGCCACGGGAGGCGAGCTGTTTTCTTTAAACCAAGCCTCAGCAGATGCGGCCAGTGCCACCAGAACCAGTTTATATATCGAGACCAAAGGCACATCCAATAGCAATGATTATCTAATTAGAGCCAATAATTCCGCTTCTGACGTATTCAATGTAAACCGCCAAGGCAACATCTGGTCGAACGGCACCTTGCAAATCCAAGGAGCATCCGCTTTAAACAACACCCTTTCCGTATCCGCTACATCGTCTTTCGCGGATATTTCTCTTTCCGGCCGTATCAACTCCAACCTCCTCCCTTACATCACAGACACATATTCCTTAGGCAACTCCACCTACCGCTGGCTGAATCTCGCCGTAGCCAACGTCTCCTCCACCAACATCGACGCCTTAGGTTATGTCTCAACAACCAACTTATACGCCACCGATTCTCTCCTCGGCAACGCCACTACAACCAACCTCTACAACTCAGGTATCGTTTCAACGACCGCTTTGTATGTTAATGGGCAACTAATCACGCCTTCCGGGTCTACCTCCAGTCTTCAAGATGTCACCGACCAAGGCAACATCACCACCAACTGGATCCAATTCGCGGGCGCCACATCAACCGATAACTTCCTGCCCGGCACCGACAATCTCTTTAGCCTAGGGTCATCCTCATATCGCTGGTCAAATCTATTCGCCATCAATGCCAGCTTGGTTAACGTCTCCTCCACCAATATCGACGCCTTAGGTTATGTCTCCACAACAAACTTATACGCTTCCACATCTCTCCTCGGCAACGCCACCACCACCAACCTTTACAACTCCGGCACTGTCTCCACAACCAACTTATACGTCAACGGAACTCAAATCACCGGCACCGAATCGCAAAGCTTGCAGGATGTCACCGACATCGGTGCAATTACCACCAACTGGATCCAATTTGCCGGCGCCACAACCACGGCTAACTTTGTACCAACTTCTACCAACTTGCTGTCTTTGGGTACATCTGCCAATCGCTGGTCCGACTTATGGTCCGCCTCGGTTCACATCGGAACATCAACTTGGGATCTCACCCAAGAATCCAATGGTCGATTAGCCATATCTAACAGCTCAAACGAGAGAGTCTCGGTTACAACCGATGGCAACGTGGGTATTGGCCTGACAGCTCCAACAGAAGCTTTGGATGTCTATGGCAGTATCCAAAATATTTTGTATACGGGGCAGGATTTTCCCATAATCGCCACAAGCAGTTTCATTCACGGCTCCTTCATTGGTTCTGTCGCTGTGGGAAAATATGCTTACTTTAGCTGCACTGGCTGTGGGTATCAGTTGGCAATTGCGGATATAAGTAATCCTAAAAACCCTTCTTTCATCGCCACTTCCAGTTTGTCTGGAGTGGGGTGGACAAAGAATCCTCTTGTTTCAGGTGATTACTTATATCTTCTGGCACCCTCTACTGATAGATTAATAATTGCGGATATCTCGGATCCTTCAAACCCCACATTGGTAAATATTTACACAGATTTAAACAATGCATCAGATATAGAGATTTACAACAATTATCTATTGATACCTAATACAAGCGATGCGGAGTTCCAGGTTCTGGATATTACAGATCCGACCAACCCTTCAAAAAAAGCCGAAATATCACTAGGTTCAAGCCCCAAGGCAATTGATGTGCAAGGGGGATATGCTTACATTACAGATGGTTTTTACATGGATGTAGTTGATGTTTCCAATCCTATCAACCCCAGTGTTGTTACCTCGACATATTTAAGCTCTACATTTCAAGGGGCTGATATTCAAGCAAATGGTAAATATGTTTACATATCGGGCGCCACTAACTTTGGTTCAAATGGCGCTATAACCGTAGTAGATGTTTCGGATCCGGCTAATCCATTTGTTGTTGATCAAGTTGATCTTATACTTGGCGAAGGCGGTTTTACGGAAATTAAGATATCCGGCCGCTATGCTTACGCGGTAGATAACGGAGCAGGTTATATAACTGTCATTGATATTATTGACCCCACAGATATTCAAAAAATTACCTCGATTGGCGGTGGGCCCAATTCATTTGGTACCGCATTGGTAAACGGCCATTATATTTATGCCGGCATCAACTTTCAAAACCAGATTGCCGTTATAGACATTCAGGGCACGGAAACCAATGGCTTATACGCGCACAGTACACAAATTGGCTCTTTAATGGTTGATAATAAAGCAAGTTTTGCCGATCAAATTTACGCACATGGTGGGTTAACAGCCGGTAAGGCGGGCATGTACTCGCTCGGCAACCTTGGCGTATCCGCCACTTCAACTCTCTCCGACCTCACCCTAACCGGCCGAGTCAACTCCAACCTACTCCCTTACATCACAGACACATATTCCTTAGGCAACTCCACCTACCGCTGGCTGAATCTCGCCGTAGCCAACGTCTCCTCCACAAACATCGACGCCTTAGGTTATGTCTCCACAACCAACTTATACGTCAACGGAACTCAAATCACAGGCACCGAATCGCAAAGCTTGCAGGATGTCACCGACATCGGCGCGACCACCACCAACTGGATCCAATTCGCGGGCGCAACAACCACAGGCGGTATTCTTCCCGATACAAGCTTGGCATACGACTTGGGATCTTCTTCCAATCGCTGGCGTGACATCTGGGCGTCTTCTACACGTATTGGTACTTCAACTTGGGAAATCTGGCAGGCTAATGAAGGTTTTACAATTTCCGAAGGATTGGGAAATCGTTACTTCACTGTTAGTCATTCAGGTAGTGTTGGAATAGGTTTAAACTCGCCGGGAATATTTAAGCTTCAAGTGGCCGGCAATGTGGGCCCTGATGCCGATCTGCAATATTCACTTGGCAACTCCACCTACCGCTGGCTGAATCTCGCAGTAGCTAATGTCTCCTCCACCAACATCGACGCCTTAGGTTACGTCTCCACGACCAACTTATACGCCACCGCATCTCTCCTCGGCAACGCCACTACCACCAACCTCTATAACTCGGGCACCGTCTCAACAACCAACTTATACGTCAACGGCGTACAAATAACGGGCGCGGGCGGGTCGCAAAATTTACAGCAAGTCACCGACGCGGGCGCCACTACCACTAACCGCATCCAATTTGCCGGGGCAACCTCTACAAGCGACATTCGTCTTATCGGCAACATGGATAATACTTTATTGGCCGATCAATCATTTGAATCCAGCAGCAGCACCATAACCAGCGGATCAATCGCTGATATGTATGTAGTGGGCGACTATTTGTTCATCACAGTTTCCGAAGCGGCTGGTACAATGCAAATATTCAATATTGCTGATAAGAACAATATTTTTAGAATCAGTACAACTACCCTTCCATTTGGCAGTAATTACAACAGGCTTTTGGTTGATGGCAACTATGCCTACACTGTAAATCCAAACAATCAATACGTTTCGATTATTGATATAAGCGATTTAGGGGCGCCTTCCATTGTAACCACTACAAGCATGGGGACTCTAAGCGCCTCTGCAAATGATATTGCCATAAACAGCGGTTACTTATACGTCCAAACCTATGAAGGGCTTAAGGTTGTAAACATTGGCGATATCAATAATCCCTACATTGCAACCAGCACCAATCAAGAAGGTCAGATTTTATACAAGCAAGGTCGATTCCTGTACAGCATTGATGATAATTTTTCAGGAAACGATTACTTCAATATAATCGATACGCAAAATCCAATATCCCCGCAAACCGTTGGGTCTATCACTTTAAGCGTGTCATACGACCCAACCGATATTTATGTAAAAGGTGGTTATGCCTATATTACCGCGGTTGGAGGATATTCTACGCCGCGTTTATTGGTGGTCGACATTAGCGATGCCACGAATCCAAACATTGTTCAAACGATTGGTTTAAGTACTATTGCAGAGCGCCTTCATGGAAGTGGCCGGTATATCTACCTAACCAATCAGCAAATTTATGATATTTACGATCCGGCGAACCCTGTAAAAATCTTGGACAACTCATTCTTTTCTCAAGCGGTTTTCAGTTCCGGTCGCTACGTTTAC
>CAYOMV010000042.1:0-11646 GCA_964405175.1 uncultured Gammaproteobacteria bacterium
CTGAGCGGAGTTTTGAATGGATCGATGGGTGGTGCATTGAGTATAGAATGCGGGATTTACGCCAAACCCTTGACAAATCCTGAATTTATACTATGATGATCTATGGTCTTTAACAAAGGAGGTTGGCTGAATTTAGGCAAATAACCCCAGCCCATAGGAGTAAACCGTGAAAAACCGAGATTTCAAAGTCGGGAGGCCGGTCAAACTGCCTCGCAAAAAGCAGGCAATTCCGGATGATTTCATAGAACTTCTGAAAGAAGCCAAAGACGATGGCGAAGATTTTGGGCCCAAACTGATCGAGCTATCCATACCGGAACAAGCCCGAGAAATTTCCGGATTGAGAGAAAAGTACCGCAGGTTGTCGGGCAAAAAACACGGGACAAACACCGCGCTATTGGCTATGTTCAACCATGCACTCGCAGAACTCATCCTCGCTAATCGAAAAGATGAGGAGTACTGGCTCGTAAGCCGCGCCATACATTCCAGCATCCTCGCCCAAAACCAGCTCGCCTCGGCTTTCTTGTCCTTGGATAGGGCAGGGCGGATGGCTTTTTACGAATCTTGGCGGAAATTGCGTTTACCTCCCGAGGTATTCCGCAACTTCTGTCAGAGCTCGCTTGCCTCGGCGCGGTTTGCCTACGCGGCCATGCATTTGGGCGCTAAAGTGCGTTTTGCGAGCATCGAAAACGACATGCACAGCAAAATCGACTTTTTCGTGGATGATCCCATGAGCGCCTTGCCCACTCTGTGTGTTCAAATCAAGTCCAGCGCTTCTTTCGAAGGAGCTTTGCTCACAGCTCTTCGCGCTCGGCCGCACTCCATAACCCCAAAGTCCGAAGAGCAAAGGCTCCACCGGCAAGTATTTGACGGAGTTGCGAAGTTCAACCGAAAATACAACCGTAATTGGCTGGCGGTTGTGGTGGTAATTGGCATGGCCGGCGCGACCCCTGAGCAAATCATCGACTACGATGTGTCACAGGTGATCAGCTCTTTTTTAGAAGACCCGGCTTGCCCGGTACACTTGTCGGGCTTTGAGGAGTCCGAGCAAATAACATCTCCGTTTCAACGCGCGTGCGCATAAGTGCGCGTTTTTTTATTGTAAAAAAAGCTCGATCATTACAGATCGAGTGGTTCAAAATTGGGAGCCGCAACGTTGGCACACTGTGGGTTTATTATTGTCCGTATTTTCAATCACCAAAGATGATCCGCATTTATCACATAAGACAATATACAAATTACTCAAAAGACATTGCGTTTTCTGAGTCGGGTAAAAGGTTCTTCTCGCGCTGTCGTATACTATCAAGTCCTTTCTGATTAGAGTATCTACAGCCGCGGCAACTTTTTTGCGGCTAATACTGCTGCCGGAGATACGCAATCTTCTATGAGCTTCATCTATCAGTAATCGCCTTGGATCTGCTTCATCCGCGATCGCCACAGGGCGAGTGCATCCCACAAGAGCATCCCGCACATCCGGATTGCTCAAAATGATTTTTTGCGTGGAGAGGCCGGTCCATTGCGCGAAATTTTCGCTATCTGGCCCAGAATCCGGCGGAAAACTGCTTGCTTCCCTCATTTCCCGACTCCTTTAAAGTACGATTGCCAAAGGTTACATCATTATCAGTTATTTTATCAAGGGGATAAATCAAGAAAAATTTATGCAGACTTCCGATAATCGCGATCGCGCCCGAGTATTTTTCGTGGCATTGGCAATTATAAAATTCGGATAAACCGAATTTTATATGGTGGGCCCGGAGGGACTCGAACCCTCAAGCCTTTTGGGCGACAGATTTTAAGTCTGTTGCGTATACCAATTCCGCCACGGACCCTAATTCTTTTTGTAGTCGCTAGTTTAGCTGAAATCAAAAAAATAATCAATATTAAAGAAAAAACCACCGTAACAGGTGGAATATAGATAAAAGAGTTTTGATTATCTGCATTGCGGGACAACGAAAGAGTTTTGAGCGCCTCGTCTTTCGTTGCTAAAATGAGCAACCCATTCTCCGCCGGGCTTCTGTTCCAGCCCATCGAAAGTGGCAAACATATCATAGGTGGTATCACCCACGTGATAAATGTGTTCCCTCGGGGAATAGTGATTGTGCGCGGCCGGTATTTCCGTATGCTTGATGGTGGTTTCATTCACCATGCAAGTACCGTCTGGATTCGGACCGGGCGGGCTGAAATACGCCGCTCCAAACAAGAAAGGGATGTAGCCAACGGTTACCAAAACAACTGCGCCTATGAGAGCTTTGTCAGACATGTTAGCTCCTCTTTTTAGGTTCTATATATTATTTAATCATAATTTTAAAAAAAGTCAATTTTATGGATGACAACAAAAAACCCGTCCAATGGACGAGTCTTTTGCTTTTTTCATTGAAGGTGCGGCAAAAATATAACACGAGTTATCATTAGCGTCAAGCATTTAAGCGGTTGTAGGCTGGCCGTCCCAATTATTTGGATCTGTTTCTGTCCTAATAATGAAAATATCACCATCAGACAATTCAATATTCGCGTCTTTTAAAATCTTCGTATGGTTTAGCTTTCGGATAATCTCGTCATCACTCGCGTCTATTGCGGCATCTTTTCCAAAAACGTGGTCTATCTGTAAAACAATCATATGCTCATCCAGATCGGCGTGTGAATGGGTTTTAATTATTTTTACAGCCAAGGCGACCCCGTCTATCAATTCCTGCTTCTCCATTCCATCGTGCAAATGATACGCTACGTTTCTCCTCGGCGTCCAAGCCAATGGCCTGCTGCCAACATATATGCGATAACCGGCATGAAACCTGTCCCACTCGTCAACTTCGGCATTTGTCGCGATACCTTTTTCACTCTGCAAATAATCCGCCGCGGCTGCGTGCTCTTTGTTATGCTCATGTCCGTTAAAAGGTACCACTTCATGAGTGTCCGTATCATACATATCCGTATGGATAATGGCTCCGTCGAGCTCTGGTAGTTTTTTTAACTCATCGGCTAAAGCGGAAAAGTACGCGTACTCCGCCTCCTCATCGCCCCCAAACGCCGCGCATCCCGCGCAATTATCCGCAAAACAAGTATGCGGCATCAAATATATCACGATTTCTTTGCCTTCTTTTTTAGCGCGCTCAATATCTTTGCCATAGATTTCAATAAACTTACCAGCTCCGTGCTTGGCATCCCTGTCCTGAGTAAAACATCCCCCCGGCGATGCAAACATTTCCGCTGAGCCGTAGGGCTCGCCCGTGGCATCGATTGCAAACCTGTCGCGCTCGTCCATGCAGGTTACATGCACGATAAAAGCCTTCTCCATCCGCTCCTCGCGCTCGCTTTGCGCTTCCAAAAACTCCTTCAACGCCTGAAGGTGATCTTTCTGCAAGATCAACAATTCTTTCTGCTTTTTTTCTTCGATATCCATATTGATATATGTTATATGTTACGTGTTATATGTTATATGTTATGTGTTTCGCATTCTGCAACAAAACAGCAAAAAAAGCAAAAAACAACCAAATCGCTAAAACAATTTTTTGACCGGCGGCGCTACGTGAAGCCAATACTAAATATTCTGGATAAGTAAAAAACTCCAGTTAAGGAGTCTTTACATGGTCCTAGCCTTACACAGCTGGTGGCACTAACCATTTTTTACAAATGGCCTGCCACCCGAAGCTTTAGCGTAGGGAGCCCCACTTCACATAAAGTTTCGAGGGGCACTCCCCATAGCTCGATCTAGTCGAGCGACGGGGAGTGGAGCGGGTAACGGGAGTCGGACCCGTGTCTCTGCCTTGGCAAGGCAGCATAATAGCCGTTATACGATACCCGCAAAAGATTATATTCAATTACCAATTACCAAATACCAATTACCAATGCCTTAATCGAGCCAAGCTCGATATCCATTTATATAGTAAATACCGGAACTTCCATCATTATACATTATTAAATGCCATCTGAAATCGTGGCGATACAATATCAAATCATAAAAAAAATGGCAAGAGTCAAATAGGTTTGGTCGCCAATTATGCTATAATTCAGGCTATATGATTTATTCAAACCCAACTCTTATCTTTCTTTTAGGGTTTTCCGTATTTCTCTTTTTTGCCATTTGGTTTTTTAACAAACGCAAAAACAACGAATGGTACGGCTCCGCCTTCTTGGTTTCATCCATCACGCTGGCATCCTACGCGATACTCGCCGAAGGCTCATTGGTCGCGCAAAACCATGCGGGCATCGACGTCTATTTCACAAGATGGATTTTTTATGCGGCCAGCTGTTCACTTCTGATGGTTTCTATAGCCAAATTCCTCAAAACAAGCAAAGAGTCATTTTTACCTCTCATAATTTTAAACATTCTGGTCATGCTAACCGGCGCCATGGCCGCGGTCGTAGCGGGACCCATCAAATGGCTCATCTTTATATTGGGCTGTTTATTCTTTTTTTGGCAGATTCAATTATTGTACGAAAGCAAAAATCAAAAAGAACAAAAAAAACTTATATCACATTACATCATCTTTGGCTGGGCGATTTTTCCAATCGTTTTCATTGCGGCGCCCGAAGGTCTAAATTTCATTAATAACGCTGTAGCCGCTTTATTTTATCTGGGACTGGATATATTTACCAAGATTATCTTCTATTTACATTTAGGATCCCGACAAAAAACTTAACCTGCAAACTCACAAGACTATTGACACTACTGTCTTTTTTGATTTAACTAATTACAGCTATTTAAAGCCTGGAGAAGTAAAGATGACCGAACCCCGCGATCAATCGATACGGAAGATGTTATCCGCTTTTTCCATTATCCGTAAAACGTACGCCAAGCCGGCGGCCCATGAGTTGGTAAATATCACTCCTTCTCAATTTTTAGCCATGACACAAGATGAAAGAAGTGCATTGTACCTGATTGGGTTAGCTGTAAATAAGCCGTCCTTGGATAGCATCTTCGCCTATTCGGATGCCGATTGGGCAATAATCAACTTGCGCAGCGGGAGAGTTGTAATGTACGGATCCGCGGAGCACAGGCCGGGTGAAGCAGACATCGAACGTCTCCTGCTTATGCTTTCTGAAGTTTGTTTTCTCTATGAACGAAGCCTGTGGCAAATGCTTGGCAGGCCCCAAACATTCTTTGACGCCTGATTTAAGCGTCATTTTTTATTCCGTACGACGATAAAGGTTTGACATCATTAATCTTTTAATGTGAGATTTCAACCATTGAACCTTCTGCAACGGAGAATAAGAGATGAAAACTCTATATTGGAAAGATTCATGCACGGCACTACGAGCGAATGATATAGTTCGAGTTGAATACGCAAACGGTAAAGCCGAAATTTCCTTTCTGCGCGCCGATCCGGACTGCTTGTGCGGGCAAAGCTACCGCAAACTTTACTTCCATAAAATCGGTGATAATGTTATCGACAATCTTCTTTGGTGCCCTCGAGCATTAGCGGCAAATATTTTGAATCTTATTTGCGCCGTGACTCATCTGGAAATGATCAAATTGGAGGGTTTTCACAAACGCGACCCTTATGCATCCGGTGCTCAAGTTGAATACTATAAAGTCGTTGCGCTTTAACAATTATTTCGGCTTGGGCCGATTTTTTATCTGGCCAAGGCTTTGTTAAATACCGACCTCATTGTCTCTTTCTTTATTCTCTTTTTAACCTGCTTTAATCCTTCTACAGCGCCAACCGCGATAGCCGCCGCTCCAAACGGAGTCCAACCCGGCATCCCGCTATCTTGCTTGCTAGTCGCAGCTAAATTTTCTTTAGCATGTGAAATCAGCTCGATTTCATCAGCGCTTCGGGGGATTATTGAGGCAATGTCATCGGTAATATCAAGCACTCCGCTGACTTTTACCACATCGCCTTTCTTTATTCGGCTGGCTCGATAAGCCACCCCGGACTTAATCTTAAAATTAACGTCAATATCATTAACAATCATGTGCACGGTCGCGCCGGAAACATCATTAACCACTCCTTCGGCCATAACCAAACTCCAGGCCGATTCGGCTTGGGGAGCTAAAAAATTTACTATCCGAGGCTTAGGAGCTATCGAGAGTTGTTTTTCCGCGATCCAATCGTCTTTTTTGGTCAATGAAAGGTAGGGGAGTTCGTGGGAATCAAATTTTAAGTTGCCGGTTATCGTTAAAAATGATCCAAACGCGGGTATCTTTTTATAGCTGGGCACTTTTACTAAAAGGCCTCGGCCCTCGTGATTTAAAAGAATAAATGCTCTGCCCGATACCTGCCCGGGCGTAGTGCCAACGGTTCCGCGCAATTTAACGCGCATCCCGCCGAATTGTTCTTGATGCAACATAGAAAAATCATTTATAGAAATTAATTGGTCGTTTTTTGCTGAAGAGGAAGTGCTCGCTTTTTTTGCGGTTGTTTGCTTTTGGCTTGATACACTCGATACGCGTGATGCCGTAATCTCAGCCGCATCGGCAATGCTTTTAGTTAATTCGGGTTGTTCTTTTGCCTGAAAGTTCATTTCGCCTTTTGTAGGATCCGCCTCATGCCAGCTTCCATCCGCCTGCCGCGCGTAAGACAATCCTTTTTGCGAACCCGAGTAACTCAGTTTATCGATTGTTTGTCCTTCATGGTTCACTAAACTCACGGTATCACCGCTGTTATTTAACCTCGCCGAAGCAAGTTCAAGTGCTAACACCTCTTGGGCTTGGATGCTCCCTTTGAGGCTCAAGATTTTTCCTGCCGCGTCATGTAATTCCAATCCCTCCAAGCTCACGACGGTTGTCGCGTAAGATATGATTTCCACCCATTCTTTACCTTCTTCCGGATTTGGCATAACTTCATTTAGGCGTAATAACATTTGCGGCCCAAAGTCTTCAACTTCTTGCGTTTGTTTTTCTGCCTTATCAGCCTCGCTCACCGTTATATCAGTTTCATGTGATAGCTTAACAGATGTGGCCGGCGCAATAGTTGTTTGTTCTTTGGAAGGTTCTTTTGTGTCGTTTGTTTCTGACACTATTTCTTCTTCCGCTTTTATCAGAATAATATTGTCGGCCCCCGGAGTAGGGAAATTGGTATACTGCCATTTTTGTTTTTCATCGCGGGCTAAAAGAGTGCCTCTGTCGTGCCCCGCATAAGTTAAACTGTCTATTACAATTCCATCCGCGGTTTGCAGGTAAACAGAATCCCCGCTGTTATTAAGTTTGCTGGAACTGATTTCAAAAACTTTAAATTTTTCTTGAGGTTTTATCTCGCCCGACAACTTTATTGCCCGGCTTGTGGAATCATGAATTTCCAAGCCGTCGAGAACAATCGTTCTGTCCGCGGCCAGATTAATAAGTTCCACCCATTCTTTGCCTTTTTCAGGCGCGGCCATTACTTCATTCATTCTCAAAAAACGGATTATGGTCTCCTGCTGAAAGCTCGACCTCGGCAACTGGCTTTCCGGTTCGCTCATCACGGTTGACGTAGGAGCCGTCGGCACGTTTATTACTGTCTCGTCTTCCGCCTCTATCTCGGTTGATATTACCGCAGAAGTCGTGGTTACCTCCGGCGCTAATTCCACGGCGCTTGGCATCATCTCAGTGCTCGTGGCACCTGTTTCGAGCTGTGTGCTTGTCGCATGATTAACAGCTTCCGTGTTTGTCGCCGGAGTATCCGTTTCATCGCTCGTCACAATCTCGCCTCTATCGGTCGAGCTGGAAGTCTCTGTTTCTGCAGTCTCCGCGACGAGAAACTCAGGCTCATCACTTGATAAATCCGCAACATTATCCTGAGCTAGGTTTAGGATCTCAACCATACCCGGTGTACCACAGTCATCCGTGAGCATATTCTCCGCTTGTTCGCACGTATTCCAAACCGCTTCGCCGTCGCCGAGCAATTCGGCGTCAACTCTTACCATACTGGCTTTTATATCTCCCGAGTAACCGCCAAACGGCGCGCCCCCATCCCCGGCCTGATCAATCAGCGCGCCATCCGCGTCAAAAAGCTGTATCAGCATTTTTGAATTGGATAGCGATATATCGCTGGTGACAAGTTGGGGCGCCACGGAATGTGCCGCGTTTGAATGCCCTGCATCGTAGTTCGCGGCCAAGAGAGCGCCGTTTGGCGGTATAGTTGTATCTTGCGGAAAGATAATATCACTGCCCGAAGCGCCGGCTCCTTGTAAAACCCACCCGCTGATATCAGCTTCCATGTCTGATGGATTAGCGAGTTCAATCCATTCATCAGCCGTGCTCCGCGAGCTCCCCGCCCAAGCAACTTCGCTAATAAAAACCATCTCGGAAGCATGCGCGGCCTTAATAGGCAAAGCTGCGAAAATCAAAATCGCCATTTGAGTAATTAAAACCCACCTGCAAAATAGTTTGCATCTCCTCATACAAATATTTCTCAGTCCTCGTAAAAGATCCCCCGTTCGAATCAATTTACAAGTTCCTGATTGTTATTACTTTTAGTATGACACGTATTTATTTTTTGCAGTGGATAAACTGGGTATGTATATGCCAAAATCTTTTGTAAAATTTATTGTTGTTAAAATTAAAGAACACTATTTTGCGTAATAATCATATTACAAATAAAGTTAATATGTTACTAAGTCTTAACAAGAGCTAAAAAGCTGCTAACCTGGCTATTGACAGGTTTCAAAAACATCAATTCTTTACTTGTTATCAACAAGTAAATTGCCCATAAACAAGTATTGAACAAATCTAGCTTTATCTATCTATTTTGTTAAAATATAACGACCTTCAAATAAAATAAAACTGCAAGTGAAATATTTTGCTTGCTTTAGGGATTTTAGTCTTATAATTAAAATTTTATGCGCAAAATAATCATTTATTTGCTTGTAGCGCTTATGTCCTTACCTTTTAGTTTAAAGGTAAATACAGTCAAAGCCGAAAGCGCTATCCAAACATTTCAAAACGGAGTAAACGGATACTCCGGTACTAAAGATGCCACAATTTCCAATCAATATATCGAGTGGAACGAAAACGGCGAAACAAATACAGATGACATCCTAAGGTCTTACGTAAAAACAGAAGAAGGAAAAGTCGAATACGAAAAACGAGCCATGATTAAATTTACGGGCCTAAGCCTTCCGGATGGCGCGATAGTAACCGACGCCCGCCTAACCCTTGTTGTAACCGACTGGGAAAGCGGTTACGGTAATTTCCCCACTACAATATTACGCGGCTACTATCTAAATACTCCATGGAACATAGACGCCGCTGATTTGGGATGGATTTATCGTGACGACCCTGATATCGCGTGGTCCGCGCCCGGCGCAAACGGTACGGGCGACATCGTCTCCGGCAAGTCTTTTACAATTACCGGGCTTAACTCGTCCGGTGATCAAACAAAGATAGTAAAGCTCGACAATGACGTCGTGCAATCTTGGATCGATAATCCCTCTGCAAATAATGGAATTATCATAATCAACGAAACCGGCGAAGGTGCCGGTACTGCCACGATTAAATCTTCAGAAGCGATGACCAAATCCGAGCGACCTAAATTGCAAATCACTTATACTTTTGATGGGACGCAGGAAGCCGAAGCCGGAGTTTCCGTGACCGAAAATCAACCGCCGGCCATTTCACTTACAAGCCCGATAGCCTCCACGGATTACACTGCACCCGCGGATATCTTATTTTCCGCCGTCGCCACGGACGATTCTTCTGTCTCGCGTGTCGAATTTTACCAAGGCGCGACCAAATTAAACGAGGATACTTCCGCTCCATACCAATTCCTTTGGGAAGATGTTCCCGCCGGCACATATCCGAATATCATGGCCAAAGTTTTTGATGATCAGGGATTGATGAGCCTGTCAGGATCGGTAACAATCACTGTTAAGGAGTCGACGGCCGTCTCCCAGTCTGAAACGGAAGTTTTTGCAGATGAGGGACAATCTCCAACCGTCTACATCTCTTCTCCGCAAAACAATGCCGTCTACACGGCCCCCGCCGAAATCAACTTTACCGCTATGGCAAAAGACGCGGACGGCACAATCTCCAAAGTCGAATTTTACCAAGGCACCACCAAAGTTGGCGAAGACACCATGGAACCGTATCTCCTGCGTCTTCAAGGTGTCGCCTCGGGCGAATACCACTTTTCAGCCGTAGCAATAGATAATGATGGAAATAAAACTGGCTCGGAAGCTGTTCGTATCCTTGTAGAAGGCGGTAACCAACCTCCAACCGTCTACATCTCCTCCCCGCAAAACAATGCCGTCTACACGGCCCCCGCCGAAATCAACTTTACCGCTATGGCAAAAGACGCGGACGGCACAATCTCCAAAGTCGAATTTTACCAAGGCACCACCAAAGTTGGCGAAGACACCATGGAACCGTATCTCCTGCGTCTACAGGGAGTCACCGCCGGCGAATACCATTTCTCTGCCGTAGCCGTAGATAATGGGGGCGCAATGACCGGCTCAGAAGCTGTACATCTTATAGTTCAAGGTGATAACCGTGATCCTTTAGTCGCGATTACTTCTCCGCTGAACAACTCTACTTTCACCTCTCCCGCGAACATCATGATAACAGCCGACGCGTCAGATCCGGACGGTTCCATTGCCAGAGTTGATTTTTATCGAGGTACCGCGAAAATCGGCGAAGATTTCACAGCACCTTATTCATTTGGCTGGAACAATGTAGGTGCCGGAGATTACCATATTTCAGCGGTTGTAATAGATAATGAAGGAGCCATGACAGGTTCTCAGGCGGTTCATATTGTTGTTAATGAACAAACAACAACCCCGCCCCAGCCTCCACCGGAAACATCAACTAAAGTCGGCGTAGATATGGCCATGTGTGACACGGCAATTTTTACGGGAGTCCTTAAATATGTCTCATTGACCGGTAACGACACGACCGGCGACGGAAGTTTGAATAATCCCTATCGCACTGTGCGCATGGCTGTACAAAATGCCGCCGCCGGAGACACGATCCTGCTTCGCGGTGGTACATATGTCGAACCGTCGGAAATCCGCATCCGCGTACCCAACGTAACTCTCCGCTCTTACCCTGGCGAATGGGCAATCATCGACCGCTCATCCGACATTGACGATCCCGGAGTTTATTTCCACGTGGGATCTGACGGGGGCTCGCTGAAATGCGCTGAAGTTATTGGCGGATTTTACGCTGTGTCCACCGAAACCAAATGGGATTGGGGAGATCCAAACGATCGCATGGGTGCATCCAACATTCTGCTTGAAAACGTAAAACTGCATGATTCGCATCGCGATGTCGTGAAAATAAAACCTCAATCCGACGACATTACTATCCGCCATGCCGAGATCTATAACTCTGGGTCCGGATCCACCCCGGGTGATTGCAACGCCGAAGGAATTGATAACGTCAACGGCGATCGCATGCATGTCTCTTACTCTCATATTCACGACACTTGCTCAACGGGCGTCTACTTTAAAGGCGGAGCCACAGACGGTATTGTAGAGCACAACCTCATCGAAGACACCGGAGCCGCGGGCATCATCTTGGGCTTTGATACCAGCCCTGAATATTTCGATCTGAGCGTTAATCCCGAATATTACGAAAACATTCGCGGTATCGCGCGCCACAACCTTATCCGTAATACGGGCTGGGCGGGCATCGCTCTCTACGCCTCGCGCGACGCAGAAGTCTACAACAACACAATCATAAACTCCGCTTCTATACACCACTCGCCAATCTACTTTGGTATCACCTTCCAAGAC
>CAYOMV010000043.1:0-11501 GCA_964405175.1 uncultured Gammaproteobacteria bacterium
TTAATCTTTTATAATACCGGCGTCAAGCAGGGCTTGGTAGTGATTGGGGCGTTTTTGTGCCAGGTATTCTATAACTTTGCCGCGGACAGGTTCGTCTGTGAGGTGGTGTTTTTTCGTGAAAGTAAGGATTGAGTTGATGGCTTGTTGGCGCATGGATTCCTCTTCAAAGGTGATTTCAATTTCGGCCAGGTTATATTCAAAATCACTGTCATAATCCACTTCGTCGATATCGATGGTAAAGCCATCATTTGTGTATTTGCGGCGAGTGGTGACGCAGTTTACAAATGGAACGAATCCGGCGGCGGCTAAATCTTCGTCTAAGGATGCTGTTTTCCCGACGTTGAGCTTAGCACGAATTTCATCATCATTTGTTATTTCTTCGTATTGATTGATGATGCGCATGTCGTGGCCATTGAGTGCTGTTTTAAGTTCGAAATTTCCATTCCTATTGCGCAACCACCAATCTTTGGTTGTAAGAGTGTGGTTTTTATCATCAAAGTAAGTATCGGAAATTTGTTTTTCGGAAATGAATTCGGCGCCTTCCAAAAGGCGATTTTGTTGATCATCGGAAAGATGAAATTTTTTTTCGATTTCGAACATAAGTATTCTTGTTTTCGTGTAAAAATGCATTATTTCGAATGTATTTTTGAATTGCGTTTAACATTTCATAATTTTTAATTATTCTATCATAGAACGATCTTTGCCATTTAAAATCAGCATAGCCATGAAGATGGATTTTTTTTGAAGAAGTTGTTTTAAATGCGCAGATAACTTTAGATAGATTTTTATTGGTTGAGTCGGATTCAAGTATTTCCAGAATTCCATGAATATGGTCCGGCATGATGCAGAAAGAGTCGAGTTTAATGTAATTGAAGTTTGTCTCGAGCCAGTTCCATTGTTTGTAAGTGATCAGGCCAGTCTCATTAAGATGCATCATGCCGTTGGAGATTGTGCCGAAATCATTAAATTTTGCCCGTATAGTAACAAAGTATTTTCCCGTAGAGCCATAGTCATGCCCGCGCAAACGCATATTCGGCTTTCGAATCATGTAGGGTATCATATACATACCCGGTTCCATGAAAAAGCCGATATGTCAAGTGAATACCGTATTACGCATGGACACACCGTAAGGACACGGCGTAAGTAGGGACAACTCTAGAGTTGTCCCTACTAAGTCACCCAGTTACGAGCGCGCATAACGGCGCGTTCGTATTGCTTGAGAAACAGTTTTCCGCGGTTGGGGCGTTTGGGAGAGTATTTGCCCGAGGATTTTTGGTTTTTTACGGCTTCGCGCCAAGTTGGCCAGATACCGGCTCCAAGGCCGGCCATGATGGCGGCACCGGCGGCGGTGGCTTCGGTGTCTTGGGCTAGGTGGATCGTGACGTTGCTTATATCGGCTTGGCTTTGCATAAGAGGTTTGGAACGCGTGAGCCCGCCGGAGACTCGCCAGGTTTTTATTTTAGTGCCGGTTTGTTCTTCCAAGAGGGCGGCCATGCGCTCGGTTTGGCAGGCTATGGCTTCGATAGCCGCGCGGCAAATATGGGCTCTTTCGGTGCCGCGGTTTAAACCGATTATTAATCCGCGCGCGGCCGGGTCCCAATCCGGAGCCGCCAATCCGGAGAAAGCGGGTACAACAGTTACACCTCCGGTGGTGGGTACTTTGGCGGCCAGCTCATCGAATTCTTTCATTGTTTCAACCAAGTGCATGTTGTTTTTAATCCATTCCAACATGGCTCCGCCGGTTAGAGCGCTTGTTTCGTAGGCGAATTCAGCGGGATGCCCTTGCCGTTTGCAAATTACCGTAGTAATGATCCCGCTGGTAGCGGGGCGAGGAGTGCTGCCAATGCTTTTTAAAGTAAATATCCCCGTGCCAAACGTAACGGCCAGAGTGCTGTCGCGGAGCGGACCGTGGCTAAATAAGGCGGCTTGTTGGTCGCCAAGTATGCCGGTAATGGGAATTTGTACATTGAATAACTTTTTATCGGTTAGACCGAATTCGGAGTTGGAGTCTTGAATACGCGGGAGTTGGCGTTCTTCGAGTTTGAAAAGCTTTAGTAATTCCGAGTCCCATGTTTGTGATTTTAGGTTCATGAGCATTGTTCGGCTGGCGTTTGAGGGTTCGGTTGCAAAAGTTTTTCCGCCGGTTAAGTTCCATAGAATCCAGCTGTCGACTGTGCCAAAAAGCAACCTTTTCTTTTTGCTTTTAAGTTTTTCGGAGAGCCAAGCCATTTTTGTGGCCGAAAAGCTTGGGTCGATTACCAAGCCGGTTTTGGCGCGGATACGACGGGCGAGCGCACGTTGTTTTTCCAGGGCTTGGCATTTGTCGGCTGTGCGGCGATCTTGCCAGACTATGGCGCGGTGAAGAGGCTTTCCGGTGGCCGCATCCCAAGCGATCGTGGTTTCGCGCTGATTGGTGATGCCGATGCATTTTATTTGGTTCGCCTTGATTCGAGATTTTTTAATTACCTGCTCTGCTGAGATTAATGTTTTATTCCAAAGTTCTGCCGGATTTTGTTCGACTTGTCCGTTTTCGTCCGCGTAAACATTAAGTTTGTGAGAAATTTGTTTGATTTTTTTCATCTTGTCGTTAAAGATGATGGCGCGGGTGCTGGTAGTGCCGATATCCAGAGCTAAGATATATTTCATACCAGTCAATTATAAAATACCAAATAGCAAATAACAAATAATAACTTCTAAAATCTATAATCTATAATCTAACGACTAAATTCTAACCGCTAAGCTCTAACTTCTAACTACTAAATACCAACGTCTAACGTCGAACGGTCCCGTTCATCACGTTTATCACGAGGATCCGTTTATCACGAACTACGTACGTCTACCGACAGGATTAAATAACAATTATAAAACCACCGCTATAGCGGGGTCCCGCCGTAAAATATAATTTAATTCATGTGGCGGGATAATAAATAACAAAACTGACGTCGAACGGCTAGAAGCTAGTAGCTAGAGGCTAGTAGCTAGTGGCTGGTGGCTAGATACTAGATACAAGATACTAGATACTAGATACTAAAGCTGAACGTTTAGGTACTATGTACTGATTGTTGGCTAGAGGCTAGAAGCTGGTTATGGTTTTGTTATGCGGTTGTGGTATGCTATAGCGCATGGATTATTTAATTACGTTTTTCCAAAATTTGCATAATTTGGAAGCTTTGATTACTTGGGGAGGATATACGGTGCTCGCGATTATAGTTTTTGCGGAATCCGGATTGTTGTTTGGTTTCTTTTTACCGGGGGATTCGTTATTGGTTACGGCCGGGCTTTTGGCATCGCAGGGTTATTTGAATATTTGGGAATTGTTTATTTTGTTGTTTATTATGGCGGTTGCCGGTGATACGGTTGGGTATCATTTTGGTAAATATACAGGGCCAAAATTGTTTAAGCGCGAAAAGTCGATTTTATTTGCCAAAGATCATTTGCTTAAAGCAAAGGCGTTTTATGACAAGCATGGAGGCAAGACGATAATATTAGCCAGATTTATGCCGATTGTAAGAACTTTCGCTCCAATTGTTGCAGGCGCGGGTGAAATGCCTTATGGGCGCTTTTTGGCTTTTAATGTAATTGGTGGATTGTTTTGGACAGGATCAATGCTTTTTGTTGGTTATTTTTTAGGTCAAACAGTTCCCGGAGTTGAGGATCATTTGCATATTGTGATAGCTATTGTGGTTTTCCTCTCCATCTCGCCGGGAATTTATGCTTTTATTAAGGAAAAAATGGCTAAAAAAGCACAAACCGCACAATAAGCTTGCAAGTATTGGCAAATCTGCTAACCTCTATTTAGGACCTTAAATTAGGGAGGTTGCCGTGGAGGAGATTTTGTATTCAACCTTAAAGATTTTATTTCAGAATAAGGCAATAAATATCAGAGATCCGAAGTTTGGAGACATGCCTTTTGAGATACATGGATCGGTTTTGGAAACCAATCCTGAATGCAGGGAAGCGATTTTTAAGATTTTATCCGGCAGGATAGATAAGCGGGCGCATGGAGTTGTGCTGCAGACATATGATGACGTTTGTATAGCCTTGGGAGCTATCTTCGCGGACAGGCTTGGTTTGCCCTTCGTGTTACCATGGCAGGCGGCGCCAAGTGATAATGCGGCAATAATATTCCACGGCCATCAAAAGCGCGAACAACAGGCGCTGCTTTTAAATGTTTATACTCCGCCAATATATAAAGATAAGCCAGGCAAGCACCCTGTAATCAGAACCATTCAGGCGGCCCAATCAGTACATGGCGGAAAAATTGCAAAATTGGTATGCATTTTTGACGCAGACAAGGATCATGTCATCAGGATGAATTTGGCGAATTTGAAAGTGGTTTATGATTCGGTCTATGACATGTCCGATGTATTAAGAATAGTTTTGGCATCTCCTGATGATTTCGGTACAACTCATGAAAAAGCTCTGGCAGCACTTAAGCATTATGAACACATGTAAAGTAGCCGATACCTTCAACAAACCTTTTTATAAGCCGTTATTTACGGCTGTTTTTATTGCTAAAATTGCGTAAAACTTATATACTTATGTCATTCATTTTGAACTATTTTCGTTATTATTATGCCGCCAGATAAAAAAAACAATCAGGAAGAAAAGGAGCTGTTTTTAAGGTTTAAAGGCGATCCCGAGGTTATCTCGGAAATATATGATCGCCATGCCAAACAACTGTATTCTTTTCTCTTAAAACGCTGCGGCCACAAAGAAACAGCGGAGGATCTTGTCGCTCAGGCCTTTATGAAGCTTTTGGAATCTCATTCCAAGCTCGAATGGCAGGGTGCGCCCATTGGCGCGTGGCTTTACAGGGTTGCCGTTAATGCCTTAAACGACCATTGGCGCAGCGCCAAGACTCGCAAAGAAAACGCAAAACTGGACGATGAGGATGATTATTTCGATCCGCCGTCCGATGATGATCCGGTTTGGAACACGGAAATCACGATAGAAAGAGAAAGGCTTTTAAAGGTCATGAAAAATTTACCGGAAAGAGATCAGCAAGTTTTAACTCTGCGTTTTTATGGAGGATATAAAACCGAAGAAGTTGCGTCAGAACTCGGCATCTCCAATAATCACGCGGCGGTGCTTATTTACCGTGCACTCGGGAGAATGCGTAAATATTTAATCGAATCCAAAGCTTAATATGAAATTTAACGAAGAAAAATTCGCCAAAAAATTACTTGAGGCGCTGGATAAAAATAATGAGGCAGAAAAACAGCATCAGCCGTTTTTACGCATGGCCAAAGCATTGGAAAAGGACGCCGCGGATTCGCAAGAAATGAATTCAAGTGTCATGGAAGAGCAAAAAGCGCATTTAATGCAAATGGCTAAGAATCTTAAAGCTAACAATATGCAAAATGCGCAAAAAGGTAAAAAGAAAGAGAAGAATGCAAATAAATGGTTCAGTGTTAACAAGCCATGGTATGTCTGGGCCGGGGGTTTGGCTGTTACGGCTGCTATTTTGCTTGCCGTATTTGTGTCTGTACCGGGGCAGCTAAATTTTGGCCTTAACGACAACCAAGAAGCGAGTTTCATGGGTAAGGCAAAACTTTCGGTGGTGATTCCGGCGGCTCACGCGGGAGACGCGTTTAATATTTTGGTTGAAAAGGGTGATAAAAAGGATGCCGCGGTGGATACTGCTTTTAAGATTGAAAGCAAGGTTGACGTGGACGTGGAAGATTTAAAACAGAGTTTAAGAATTGTAAACGCAGCCAGAGAAAAGGATGGCGTTTATGTTGATTTTGAAATTAAAAAACAGGGAGATAAAGAATTTGTTATCACACCGGTTACCGATTTGGATCCGGGCGAAGTATACAAAGTTTCTATTGCGGCCGCCGTATCCGAGGAAAATGAACAAAAGCCAAGAGAATTTTCGTGGGCTATCCAAACTCAAGATAAATTCAGAGTTTTAAGGAGTGTGCCCGGCAATAAGAGCACGTATGTACCGGTGGATACGAGTATAGAGGTTACAATGTCAAAAACAGGCTGGAATAGCGTGGAAGATTATTTTGAAATTTCACCGGCTGTTTCGGGGCGTTTTGAGACTCATGGCAGAACCTTGGTTTTTGTGCCGGATAATCCTTTGCAAAAATCCACAATTTATACAGTTGTATTTAAAAAAGGTTGGGGATTGGAGAATGGGTTAAAGCTGGAAAATGATGTGGTTATTAAGTTTGAAACAACCGGCGAAGAGTTGCGAAGAAGTGAAAATTACTTCCATATTTATAAATATTTATTTGAATCTTCATTACAGAAAGATGTAGTGATACCGGTAAATATTTCTGATAATTATAAAGATGCCGATATAGCGGTCACCGGATATGCGATCACGATGGATCAAGCTGTGGAGGCGGTTAAGAAGTTGCAGGAGTTGCCTTATTGGTCTCAAAACGCTAGGGAGAAATCTACGGTACTTAGCGATTTAGCGGTGCATGAAGTGTTTAATCTGCAAACCAAGCTTGAGGAATCAGATAGTAATTGGATGGATTATTTAAGATTGCCGGCACAGACGGAAAAGGGTTGGTATGTAGTAAAAATTTCTCCGGATGCCGAACATGTCGAATGGATTTTGTTGCAAAAAAGCGATTTAGCGGCTTATTCCATGGTAAGCAGGGATGAATTGATGGTTTGGGCGGTGAACAGAGGAAGTTCTAAGCCGGTTTCGAATATGGAGGTAAGTATTGAAGGGCAAAAAGTGCGCACCGATAATAATGGAGTTGCCAGGTTGCAAACACCGGATGCATGGAGGACATATTTTGACAGCGGAGATGCCACTTGGTTTAACATGGAATCTCCAAATGAAGTGATAAGAATCGGAAATTCTCAGAGTGGCCTTGTGCTTCCCATCCAATATAATGATTGGTATTGGTATTACATGGGCGGTGATCAAAATGAGATGAATTACTGGAGCTATATTTATCCGGACAGACCTCTTTATAACCTTACCGACAAAATGTATTTTTATGGCTTTTTGCAAAATAGAGATAGCGGTGAAGGAGCCGGTTTGATACAAGTTGAACTACGGGCCAATGAAATGGATTATTCGACATACAGAGCCAAGGTTGTTGCAAGGGCGGAGATACAAACAGATAATGATGGATTTTTTGATGGTGAGCTGAGCTGGAATGTGCCAGTTTCGCAAGGTTTTTATTCGGTGGTTTTGGTGAAAGATGGCAAAGACATGGAAAGCAGGGTTATCGAAATTAGAGACGTTATTAAACCGGCATATAAGATAAATGTAACTCCCGAAAAAGGCGCGGTATTCGCGGGTCAAAGTATTAGAGGGAGCGTGAACGCGGAATTTTTTGATGGAACGCCGTATTCGCGTTTGGATGTGGTAATGGAAACTTACGGCGCCGGTGAAAACGAAGAAATTTTGAGAACCGATGATGGAGGTGCGGCTTATTTTGACTATCAAACCGACCCTCTATCTTGCAGGGCAACCGTAGAAGGTGTTTATTGCGAGGATACGGATAATTTTTCAATTGACGCGTACCCACAGTTGGGAGAAGAAGCTGAAATAAAGGGAGAGGCGAGTGTTACGGTTTGGAGAGGCAAGCATAATTTTGAGTCACGGTTTGTAAACGGAAAAGATAATAAAGCCGAAGTGGAATTTAATATCAAAGAGGTTAATATCAATCAGGCCGCCGGAGAAGAGGCTTCGGTTTTAGGTGAAGGAGTGCAAAACGCCACGGTAAACAGCGAAATTTTTGAGGTTTACTGGGACCAAATTGAAGACGGCACGGTTTACGACCCAATAGAAAAGAAAGTAAGGCCAAAGTATAGGTATGAAAGGCGTTTTGAACCGGCGGGTAAATTTGTAAGCAGAACCGACGCGTCCGGCAAGGCAACTTTGACCTTTGCAATGAAGGAAGGCGTGAATTATCGAGTCTTGTCCACTTATTTGGAAAACGGAAAAATCATGCACGCGGATATGACTTATGTCTGGAATGAATACGCTCGCGCCTCATATTCGGGTTATTATTATGACGATTATGTGTCTTTGAAATCTGTAAGAGGGGATAATGATTCCAGAACGTATAAAATGGGTGAAGAGGTTGATTTAAGGTTAACAAAAGATGGAGATTTGCTGGCAACGGAAAACTCGGCATTTCTGTTTGTTAGGGCATCCAGAGGTATTAAATCCATAACACCCGCGTACGAACCGAAGTATAAATTTAATTTCAGCGAAAATGATTCTCCGAATGTGGCTGTCTATGCGATTGTATATACACCGGAGGGTTTTGAGGAAACTCAATATCACGCGAGTTTGGACACGGAAACGAAAAAATTGAATATTGAGCTTTCAACGGATAAAGATTCGTATGCTCCCGGAGGGCAGATTAAAGTTCGAGTTAAAGTGACAGATCCAAATGGAGATGCCGTTAGGGGCGCCAAGGTGGCAGTTTCGGTTGTGGATGAGGCATTACTGCAGATTGCTAACATGAACGAAGAGCCGAAAGCTTTGCAATCTATTTATGATTGGGTGCCTAATGGAATTTTGGCAACCAATTGGTCGCATCAAAACGAAGAGAAGGGCCCGGGAGGCGGAGCTGAAATGGGAGGAGGCGAAGGTTTGGGAGCGATTCGTAAAGATTTTAAAAATACAGCGGCTTTCATGGTTTTGGAAACAGGATTTGGGGGCGATGCGGAAAAAACATTTACAGCCCCGGATAATATTACTTCCTGGAGATTTATGGCGGCGGCTGTGAGTAAAGATAAGTTTGCCGGTGAGAGCATGATTAGCGTGCCGGTAACCAAACAGCTTTTTGTGGATGCCGTAATACCACAATCTTTATTGGTTAAAGATAAACCTACCTTGAAAGTGCGTTCGCATGGAGCGGCATTGCCGAGCCAAGGTGAAATAACCTATGTAATTGATATTCCCACTTTGGGAATTGATGAACAGGAAGTAAAAGGTCAAGCGCAAGAACCGGTTTATTTGGCCATAGATAACTTAGTAAAAGGAAAACATAAAGCGATTATCGGAGTTAAGGCGGGTGGCAAGGTAGACGCTATCGAGCGTACAGTTGAGGTTGTACAATCACGGTCTACACATGAAGAAAGGACTGTTACGGAATTGGGTCCGGGGGTTGCTCTGCCGGATCCGGGGGTTTCTTCGGAGGTTAAGGTTACCTTTGAATCCAAAGCTAAAGCGCAAAAACGCGCGGAAGTATGGAGTTTGGCAAATCCTTGGTCTGCGCGCTTGGAAGCGCAATTGGCCGGCGTGATGATGAGATCTTTGTATCAGGAATATTACGGTGATGAAATTGAAGAAGGAGTAAGTGCGCTCTTGGCCTACCAACAGCCCGACGGCGGATTGTCCATTTTACCTTACGCTTCAAGTGAAGTGGCTTTGTCTTCCAAGGCGGCGACTGCCCATATGGAATCTTTTGACAGCGGCAAGCTTGTAAATTATTTTTGGGAAATTTCGGATGATCAAAGCGTAACTCGAGAAGAGGCTATTGATGCGCTGGCCGGGCTTGCCGCGGCGGGCGAGCCGGTTTTGGAGCGTTTGTACAGCGCTATGGATGAAGAGGATTTGAACTGGAGGGAAAAATTGTCTTTAATGCGTGGTTTGGAAGAAGCGGGCGACAGAGAAGCTTCGAGAGTACTTTTGGATGAGATGTTAGAGAGTGCCGAAGAGTATGACGGGCAGATGATGCTAAAAGTAAGTGAAGATGTTTCTGAAGAAATCGAAGCTACGGTGCAGGCCGCGGCCATGGCTGCTGTTTTGGCTCATCCTGATGCTAACAAACTTATGGCCTATGTTGACTCGATATGGAATCATGAAGCCATGACAGATTTGGATAGAGCGGTATATTTAGATAAGATTGTACCCACATTGTCCAATGTGGACGTAAAAATCGGTTATGCGATCGGCCAAGAAACAGCTGAGATTGATTTAAGCGAATGGCCGTATCATACGATATCATTATTACCGCAAGAGGTTGCGCAATTCAGGGTTACTAGCGTTAACGGGCCGGCGGCCGCGAGCTTTTTACGAAGGTTACCCGGGGATATTACCGAATCCAGCCCATTGCTAACAATCTCAAGAACATATAGCGGAAACTTGGATTCTTTAAAGGAGGGCGACAATGTGGACGTAAATCTAAAATTAACCTGGGATGCGCGCGCGCAAGACGGATGTTATATTGTGCGCGACAGGTTGCCCGGAACAATGATGCCGCTTGTGAATGTTAGCTACAGCAGATGGCAAAGGTTGGGTACTTGGTATCCTCATGAAGTAAGAGCCGGTGAAGTAAGTTTTGTGGTTTGCAAGAGTGAAAAGCCGTTGGATATTAAATATACAGCCAGAGTTGTGGCGCTTGGAGAATATTATGCCGACGGAGCGATTATTCAAAGCATGCAGGTACCGGGGCTCGCCGCGACTTCGGATCAAGTGAAAGTAAATGTGAAATAAAAAAAAGCGGGCTGAGGCTCGCTTTTTAAACTCTTAAAACGAGATGAAGCATCAGCTAACCAAAATTTTATTTTTAATTTCCATGTTAATTTTGGCGGGCTTGGGGTGTTCAAAAAATACATTTATTGATCAGAATACAATGAAGCCTGAAAATGACAGTTATGGTGTTGTGGGCAAACGCGAGGAGGTTATCGGGTATAGATTTGTGCCGGATACGGATTTCGCGCGGACAGTTTTAATTCGGCCGAAAGAGATAGAAGGTTATCCGTTTGCCGGGATAGTGAATCACCATTCTTTGGCAATGGATATTCAAGCCAGGTTTTTTAAATCTTTGCAAAAAGCGAGACCCGAGATTGATAAGTTTATCGTGATTTCACCGGATCATTTTTTAGCCGGAGACTTGGTAAGTACACATGGATTTGCTTATGCAACCCCAGCCGGAGAGGTAAAGTCATGGGCGCTTAAAGCGCAGGGCGTTTTTGAGGTAAAAGATATAAAAGTATTTGAAAAAGAACATGGGGTAGGAGCGCTTGCTCCGTTTATAACGCGTGAGTTTCCGGGCGCGGTGATTGTACCAGTGTATATCAGGCCCGAGGCAAGCAGAGATCAGCTAAGAGGGCTTGGAGAAGCTATCGCGGAGCTGGCAGACGAGCGGACTTTTGTTATCTTGTCGTCGGATATGAGCCATTATCTTACAGATGAGCAAGCTCGGGAGAATGATAAATTGACGATCAGCTGGATAGAAAATATGAAATGGGAAAACCTGCAAACCGCAAGCGATGATTATACGGATTCGGCGAAAGGTTTTGTTGTACTCGAGGCTATGTTTGAGTCTCTGGAAAAAGATGAACGGTTTGAGTTGATTGATTATGCTGTCTCAACCGATTATGGCGCAGACCCGAATGAGACGACGAGTTATGTAAATGGGTTTTACTTACTTTTTAACTTCTAACTACTAAACTCTAACTTCTAACTTCTAACTTTTAAATTCGTCGAACGAGCAACTATCACGTTTATAACGAGAATCCGTTTATCACGAGATGAAAACAAGCTTCTAGCGGCTAATTACGTT
>CAYOMV010000044.1:0-4220 GCA_964405175.1 uncultured Gammaproteobacteria bacterium
GTTTGTAACGTTCATAACGCTTATCACGAGAATCCGTTTATCACGGGTTGAACGTCTGCTAGATACTAGATACTAGATACTAAAGATGAAGGTTTAGTTGCTGGGTACTTGGTACTGTGTATTAGGTATTGGGTATTGAGTGCTGGGTTGTAAACCAGAGGCTGGTAGCTAAAAAAATGGATATGGTTTTGTATAATTAGCCAATTAAAAGTAATTAGTGGTTTAGGTTCTTGACAAGTATCGATATTTATGCTTTAATAGCAAGCATGGAACACTTGTTCCAAGGAAAAGGGTGCCTGTGCCGGGCATCCGCAAATAAAACCGTGTTGGAGGAGGTCGCCGTGAGCTCGTTGAGCAGCTGGTCCAGCTGACTCGTCGACGGCCACGCCCGCCGCCCGATCTCCGGCTATTAGCACAAACTGATTGTTTCTGGCGAATTGAATCAAGGGGAAGCGAAAGCTCAACTAAATGGCCGGGGATTTCCCTCGGTCGAGCCTAGCTGAAACTTGAGGAGATGAACTTGGATTAATCGGTCACTGGCTTTTGGCTGGGGCACGGATCCTTGCAGGGGATTGCTCTGCACTTGGGCCCGAACCCAAGTAAGGCACAGGTGAAGCTATCGGGTAAGCTTCACGACTCCGTGGAACCTCGTTTGGTCATTCTCGCCGGCGAGGTTCTTTTAATTTCATAAAGTTTTAGCTTGTAGCCTCTAAGCTATTAGATCCCAGACCCAGATTCTTGGATGTGTGTGTGAAGAAGGGATAATTTTGCTATAATATTCAAGTATGTTTGAAGAAATACAAAATCCATTTAATCAGAAAGAAAATCAGAAAGAAAATCTTGAGCCTGATAGGGACAAATTTTTTGAAGATTATTTAATGAGACACGTGGCAGATGTTGAACCGCAATCTTGGGGCAATAAAGAGGCTGTGTCATCTTTGTCGGGGGATTCTTTTGGTTGTGCTGATGTGGCGATTTATAGATGCTTTCCGGAATTGGTAATAGATAAATTGCATTTGGAAAAGGGTAAATCCGTAGTATTAATAGGCCCGAACGGAGGCGGTAAATCTACAATTTTTGATGCGATAATGGGAATTAATGACGCGGATTTTGATGACAAGGATGGTGAGGGCGGTGTTATGTACGGCGAATCTCAGCATGCTAAAGATAAACTTAGGATTTCCAGATTAAATCAGGAGGAACTGCTTTCGGGAATGGAAGATTCTTTGGTTTTTGATGTATTAGATAATGTTGAGGAATTGTTTAAATCACATTTCCCAATTGATTGGGCGGACATGGATGCTTATGATCAAAATTTATTAAATACGGAAGCTGTGCAAAGGATAGAAGAGTTGCGAGGAAGGCTGACAAAGCTTTTTAATATGGAAGATTTCTTTGAGAGAGAGGTTGGCGAGCTTTCGGGTGGAGAAAGGACTAAATTATCTCTTTGTATGGTTTTATTAAGCGAGCCTGATGTTTTGTTATTGGATGAACCTACAAATCATTTGGATATCGAAAGTATAGCCAAATTATCGGGGTTGTTGGAGCTGTATACAAGAGCAGGCGTCTCGGTTTTAAGTGTTAGCCATGTAGATATGTATTTAGCCGACGCCGGTAAAGACGGTGTATGTGAGATCCAAGTTGACGGGCACAGCAGAAAGTTAAACAGCTCGAAAGCTCCTTATGATAAGTATATAAAAGACAGCTCCAGAGAGCCTTCCACTATTGTTAACAAGAATTTAAAATGGCGCAAGCAAAAAGGGCAAACCGGCGGCGTTTTGATATCAACCTGTACCAACGAGATTTCGATTCCCGATTCACCGTTGCGAGAAGTGGAGGTTCCCAGTTTGCTTGCCAATGATGTTTGGGTTTTGAGCGGTAATAACGGCTCCGGTAAGACGAAGTTGATGGAAGCAATGGCAAGGGGTGAAGGCGGTGATAACTTTGAACGCAATAAGGGTGCGGTTATGGCATATTTGCCACAGTTTTGGCCGGAGCAAGTATTAGACGGTTCTGTTGAAGATTTTTATTATTGGTTAAAGGAGCAAGTTGATCCGCATTCACAGCTTAGCGCCAGAAGATTTGAGGCGGCAGTTAAGGATGTGGGTTTTAAATCCGCTAAAAGTGAAGCGGCCGGAGGGGGTGATTTTTTAAGGCGGGATTTTAAAACATTCAGTGCCGGTGAACAGAGATTGCTTTGGTTTGTGGCAGTAAACAGTTTTGAAAATATTAAAGCTTTATTGCTTGATGAGCCGACTAATCACATGGATCAAAATTTACAGCAATTTGTTATTAAGGCTATACAAGATTTTCCGGGCGCGGTTGTTTTTTCTACTCATGATTTGGAATTGCTGGATGCGATTTCAAGCAATGTTGGCGAGAAAGGCAGTACTTTGGCGCCTAAGAATATTGTTTTGCAAAAAAATGACGGTTTAACCACGATTACTCAATCTAAAGTGAATCCGGCGGAATACATGAGAGCGAAAATAGCCAACGCTCGAAAACAGGCTAAACGGGTTAAGGGGATTGGTAAAGCTGCGTAAAATTGATACATATCATGTAACATACTTCACATAACGTGCAGTATATAATTTGGAATGAATTTTTGGGTATTTGTTTTGTATAAATTGCAATCAATAACTTTACAAGGGCTTGACATTTTGGCTTAGTTGTGCTATATATAGAAAATATAGACTTGAGAATTTATTAGATAAATTCTCCAGAGATCTCAGTTTCTATCAAAAATAATGGTGATTGGGATTTTGGTCTTACAGATTAAATTTAATTTAACTATCGTGAATTACTGATAGTATATTTTTGTGTTAAAATATGAACATGCAAGAAAAAAGAGTTCCGTTTAGTCCGGAGTTGAAGTCTGTTTATGACAGGCGGCGTTTTGATGATAAAGAGTCTGATTTAAGGGTATTGCCGGAGTTTGTTGAAGAAAGGGAGGATTATAAAGTATATCAAGGCTATAAGCCGGGCGAGTACGCGGATTATGTTGAGAGTTTGCAATCCGCGGAAGTCAGGGAAGCTTTTGAGATGGTGCTTGAGGTTGCGGGAGCGATTAAAGCTGCAGGTGGAAGAGCTTTAATTGTAGGCGGAGCGGTGAGAGATGAAGTTTTGGGTATCGCGGCTAAGGATTTTGATATAGAAGTTTATGGTTTGGATCCTGATAAGGTTGAGGAGATCGCAAGAGAATTCGGATCGGTTAAAGATGTGGGTAAGGCGTTTGGTATTTTGAAACTGCAACATGAAGGGGGAATGGAACTGGATATTTCTTTGCCTAGGACTGATTCAAAGATAGGAGAAGGTCATAGAGGTTTTGAAGTTAAAGTGGATCCCAGTATGTCTATCGCGGAAGCTGCCAAGCGGAGGGATTTTACTTTTAATGCTTTATCGAAAGATCCCTTGACGGGCGAAATTTTTGATCCTTTTGACGGAGTTGAGGATTTGCGTACGCATATGTTGAAAGTGACAGATGAGGAACGGTTTAGGGATGATCCGTTGAGATTGCTTAGAGGAGCGCAATTTGTGGGGAGATTCGGGCTTAAGGCGGCTCCGGATACTTTGGATATTTTTAAGAGCATGGTGCCCGAATTGGGGCAGATCTCGAAAGAAAGAGTCAGTGAAGAATGGGAGAAGTTGTTGTTGAAATCCAAAAAACCGTCTAAAGGGTTGAATTTATTAAAGGAAATTGGAGTAGTTGATAAATATTATCCGGAGTTGGCAGCCATGATTGGGTGTGAACAGGAGTTTGAATGGCATCCGGAGGGTGATGTTTGGGTGCATACGCTTTTAGTGGTTGATGGAGCTAAGGAAATTGTGGAGATGAATAAATTAAAGGGAGAAACAGCCAGAGTTGTTATGTTAGCATCTCTTTGTCATGATTTGGGCAAGCCGCCTACAACGGAGTTTAAAGATGGCCGTATCAGGTCGCATGGGCATGATGTAATGGGGGAAGAGCCTTCGTGGCGGTTTTTAGAGAGAATCGGAACCAGAAAAAAAGATATTGAAAAAGTTGGTAAGCTGGTTCGGGAGCACATTTGGCCAACCATGAATTACATTCATCAAAAGAATTCACCGGCCGGCAAAGGTAGTATGTCGGATGGCGCATTCAGACGTTTGGCAAAAAGGCTACACCCGGCCACGATTGAGGAATTGAGTTATGTAGTTGAAGCGGATTGTAAAGGCGTGGGTCCGTTTTTGGATCCGGAAAA
>CAYOMV010000044.1:4230-11038 GCA_964405175.1 uncultured Gammaproteobacteria bacterium
ATGCCGGAAGATGGCTAAGAGAAAAGGCCGAAGAAGTTGGTGTATATAAAGAAAAGCCCAAGCCGTTTGTTATGGGCAGGGAACTGATTGAAATGGGATATAAGCCAAGTTCAAAAGAGGGTGAGAGGTTTAATGACATAATAGCACTGGCAGATGATTGCAGGGATTTGGCGGGTATGAATAAAGATGAGTTAATAGCTATCTTGCAAGATAGCAATGGTTCGGTACAGGTGGCGGTAGAAAGATTAAATCAGTATTTAATTAAAAACAGTAATCCGTTTCAAAAATAATATGACTTATGAATACAATCCTTTTACCGAAGGCCGCGGGGCACGCGTTGAGGTAGATAGAGATGAGTTAATAAAACAGTTGGATGAGTTTGTACAAACTCATCACATTAAATCGCTTCGTGACAGGTTAAAATGGGGCTTGAATGAAGTGGGAATTTTGGCTTATGAGAAAACAAATGAAAAGGTTAAGGAATTGTGTGAAAAGTTGGCCGAAACCGAGGAAGATGCGAATAGGTTTTATGATAATTTGGTGGAAATGAGCGTGGATATCCAGTCTCACGGCCCGTGGGATTTTGCCAAGGATTTGGCAAGTGCGGAAAGGCCGGAAGTTAAATTGTGGTATATGATAAACACGGCGGAATCGTTGGGTTATGAGCAGAAAATGGAGATGAATGAGCAGGAATTTAGAGATGACGTGCAAAGAATAATGGATCATTTGGAGAATGCTAATAAGGATCCGGATAAGTTTTTTGAGTTGGCTAAAGAGCATGTACAGCAGAAGTCCGAGGCGGCAATTTATTTTGCCGATGGCGATGAAGAGAAAGCAATTCCGCGCGGTGAAGGATTGCAGACTGCGTTGCCGATGGCTTTAAAGGGATATGAAGTGGGTATAGCGCAAGATTCGGAGGGTTGGGTTTTTGTTATGGCTCAAGGAATGATTAGTGATAGGTTGTTGGAGTCTTGCGGATTAACCAAAAAGGTAAAACCGGATCCCAGAGATGAGTCACGCCGGATAACCGTCTTTTTAAATAACAAAGGGCAAGAAGTGGTAAAAAAGGTACACCGTGGTTTTTTGGTGATTTTGTCGAAAAGTTTTGATTTGGCGCAGGCTATAGCGGAAGCTGTTAAAGAACAAAAAGATACAATTGATATTGCTGATGAGGCTTTGGGGCATACAAGAGTTGTGCAGACTACCGAAAAGCAAAGAGAAAATGATAAAGCCAAAGATGAAGAGCATTGGTTTAGGAAGCAGTTTTTAAGGCGCCCAGGCTTGGGGAGTGTAAATACCGAAGAGGTGAAAACAGAGTCTTTATCCAGACCTCGTGAAGATTTTTACGATCAGATGCTGTATGTCAGAGCTTTGTATGTTTATCTTGACGCGGTGGAAAAGGCTCGCAGTGAAAAGGCGAAGGATGGCAAAGAGCTCACAGATTTGGATAGAGAAACTATTTCGGAAAGAGTTTGGAAAAAAATGGAACAGAAAGTAGATGAGTTGAGATATGTAAATGAGTTGTTGGAGAATGAAAGGGAAGGGATACCGCCAAACGTTAAAGCGGTTATTGATATGGCGGGCGGCGCCGGTGATTTGGGTTTGGCTGTAGGTACGGAATTTTTAGCACAGGGCAGGGAGTTGGAAGATGTCGAGATTGTTGATCCGCAGGAAGGCGTGGATGATTTGATGGAAAATATTATCGAGCACATTCCTTTTAGGAATGATTTTGAAGAAATTGCCCATCATAATACGGGTTTTTTACAAGATGCCAATATCAGGCCGGATTCTATAGTTGTAGCAAAGCACGCGTGCGGGACTTTGACGGATGCGATTATTGATCAGTGGATCAATTCGGAGAGTCCGATGCTGGTTGCTATGACATGCTGTCAGGACAAGGCTAAGAATCAGCCGGCTCATTACGGCTTGGAACAGAAAAAGTGGCATGATTTGTGCGTACTTTCGGGTGCGACGGGTAAGGAAGTGCCGGATGAGCCGGGCAAAAAAAGGGAGATGGCCATAAAAGAATTGGAGCGCGGAAAGCAGGCTATGTATGAATTGGACATGGCCAGAGTTGAGCATTTAAGGCGCAACGGTTTTAAGGCTGAACTTCATACAACGGACAAATTTCCTAAGGGCGATGTCATAATTGCCAGAAGATTGCCGGGGAATTTTATGAATAAATTGGAGGAATTAAAGCGGTTGGAGGAGGAGAATCCGAATGAATATGACGCAATGCTGATGCGTTTGGATAAGATGGCGTCCGGAGCGGATATGAAAGGAACAAGAGATGATGAATTTGGGGAAAATTGGATAGATGATGATTTTGAGGAATTGATAGATAGATTGAGCCCGGCACGGATAGCACGTGAGAAGGAAATGGCTATTAAGAGGAGTAAACGCGCGTCTGAAAGGTATGAAACAAAAAAGGAGCTAGAGCGCAAACAAGCGGAAGCGGAAAAGGCGACCGCGGAAAAGAAGGCTAAAAAAGCCCAACGCGATCAGTTCATGAAAGATGTACTGCCGGAGGCTAAAGGTAAGCCCAATTTGTTTGTAAATAAATGGGCGGAGGAGAACGGCGTAAAGATACCAAAAAAGGATTTTGGCAAATTGATGGGTGAGATTACGTCGATAATTGAAGGTAATCAGGAAAATCAACCCAGTGAGGTTAGAAATATGATAGCAGAGATGTTGAGTGATAGGTATCAAAAAGTATAATACGCAGGCTCGTCTAATTTTAGCGTAATGACCTGTATCCGCCGGTTTTTCCGTCAGTGGAAAAAACTATTTGCCAAAGCTGGTTTTTACGTGCGCGAAAAATTCCGGCGCAAGCGAGTAGGTAAAAGCGCCACATGCGGTAGAATCGGCGGTCGTATTTGTTTTGCAGATCGGGCCAGGCGGATTCGAAGTTTTTATGCCAGGCCATGAGTGTTTTATCGTAGTCCGCGGAAAAATTATGCCAGTCTTCCATAACCATTTGCCCTTCGGTTGCTTTGGTAATTTGAGCGGCGGAGGGGAGCATGGAGTTGGGGAATATGTATTTGGAAATCCAAGGATCTGTGCCAACGCCGGATATATTTGTTCCTATAGTGTGCAATAAAAACAGCCCGTTTGGATTTAAACAGCGTTTAACCACCTTAAAGAATTCGTGATAATTTTTAACGCCCACGTGTTCGAACATGCCAATAGAAACGATGTGGTCGAATTCTTCGTTTAAGTCGCGATAATCTTGATAGCGGAGTTCTACCGGGAAGCCTCGGCAGAGTTCTCGGCCCAGTTTGATCTGTTGCTTGGAAATTGTGATACCAACAACTCGAGCTCCGAAACGTTCGGCCGCGAATTTGGCAAATCCACCCCACCCGCAGCCGATATCCAAGATTCTTTGCCCTGATTGAAGGTCGATTTTTTTACAGATTAAATCCAGTTTGGCTTCTTGCGCGTCGTCTAAAGTGTAAGTATCGCGCCAGTACGCACAGGAATAGTTCATGCGTTTATCAAGCATGGCCCGGAATAGATCGTTTCCCAAATCATAATGTTTTTTGCCAACAAGCTTGGAGCGTCTTTTACTTTGCGGATTGGATAGGGTATTCATCAGATAATTCCAAATCATTGTACTATTGGGTTTGATTTTGGCTTTGATGTTTTGGCGGGTGACGCGCGTTATCAGCTCGTCTATTTGATCGCAGTCCCACCAGCCTTCCATGTAAGATTCGCCCAAGCCCATAGACCCTTGGGCCATAACCCGGCTGAAAAACTCGTTATCGTGTACCTGAATATCCCATGGATTTTGGCCATTTATTTTAATACCACTGCCGTCTAAAATACGGGCGATATCTTGTGCAGAATCTTTATCCATAAGCTTATATTTTAACGCTAGCAGGATGTTGGCTTTGGGTCTAGGGCGTGCTTGCGCATACAAATAATATTTGCTAAGATAGCGCAACAAATTGATAGCTACTAGCTACTAGCTTCTAGCTAACAACTTAGTACTTAGTAGTTAGTGCCTAGTAGCTGACTCGTGATAAACGGATACTGGTGATGAACGGATTAGCGTGCTGAACGTGATAAACAAGGACGTTCGACGTTGGTTGCGGTAATTGGCTCGCCCCTCGAAGTCCGTAGGACGTAGTGGGGTATTTGATATTTAGTATATAGGGACGTCGTATAATGGTAGTACAGGGGTCTCCAAAACCTCTAGCGCGGGTTCGATTCCTGCCGTCCCTGCCACGCAGGACACTCGTCATTCGGCGAGTGTTTTGGTATATTATTAGAGTCGAGTTATGCAAAAAGAACCAATCATGAGCCGTGCGATGCAACAGAAGAGAATTATAGATGAATCGATTATGTCGTATTCGGATAATCCGTTTTTAAAACCGGTGGAGCGGGGAGGCTTTGAAGAATTTGGCAAGGATATTGAAGATCTGGAAGAAAAGGGGCTTTTAAATCAGAATGACAGGTTTGTGTTAAGGGAGGGTTTTTCTGTTTTGTATGACAGGCTTTTTGAAATTAACGATGAAGATTTTCCGGATGTAGTAACTTTTCCGGATACAGCGGCGCGTCCTTTGGCGCCGGGAGTAAAGGTTGTGATGGATATTTTGGCTAAAGAGAAGGATGTTGAGGTTCCGGATTATCAGTATATGATGTTGTTTAGTGATTCGGCGATTGCGGGTTATGGCGAGGCTTTATTAAAGGACGAGGTGGAAGCTTGGGAACGAGAAATACGTGATGAGTTGGAAGAAAAAAAGGAACTGATCATTGAATATGAAGGAGAGCTGGATATTGAGAAAAAGTTAGCTGAATATAAAGACGCGTGGCAGGCTTGCTATGATAGAGTGTGTGAAATTGCCCGGAGGGAGGCAAAGCGTTTAGGTAGAGATGAGGTTAAGATGCTAATAGTTGATGATTATTACGCTCAGGGAAGATCGATGAAATTATTTAAAATGATTTTAGACAAGATGCGAAAAGATGGGAGTTTGCCTACTGTAAAACCTATGTATTTTGCATTTTATGGTTTCATTGACTATAGAAATCCGGAGGAGTCTGCACAAATGCTGGATGATCGCATTTCTAATCAGATAGGAGGGATAGCTTGGCATGGGGTTGATTATACAACAGCCGAGAGTTTAAAAAGATATAGTGCTTTTGAATACGCGAGTACATTGGATTGGACGCCGAAGATGTATAAAGGGTCGAGATGGTCAAAGCAGGCCAAAATAGGGGTTAAAAAGAAAATGGGTGAAAAATACACGACTCCGGTAAAGTATAATCCGGATGAATATTATGAACGATCAACAAAGAATATGAGGAGGCTGCGCAGGGGAATAGAAGAAATTGCCTATGATGTTTTAGATGAAAAATATGGGATTAAAAAGGAGGAAAAGCCGCCGGAAAGCCTTCGTGCCCGGATTGAAGATTTTAACGTTTTAGATAATTTGACTCAGAATAGATAGTTGGAATAAAAAGAAGGCAAGAGCGGTTGCGTACGGTTTTTAATCATCTAATTTTAAAAGGGTTGTTTTCAGAAAAAGGGTATTCCGCATCTTGTTTGGATCGGGCGCGTTCCAGTTTGCGCCTATCTTTTGCTTTCATTCCCTTTTTTTGTTTTAATTCGGGATTTTTTGTGGTTTTTGTAATTTCACCGTCGGAGATACCATACCCTTGTCCGGTAATTTCAGAAATAATTTCGCCTTCGGATACATTATATCCGGGCTCGTTTATTCTTTTCCATTCATGTTCATAAAGGATTTGAGCAAACGGGCCCAAGCCGTGCATTTTACGAAGCCGTTCCCGCACGCTGTTTTGATAATTTTGCCAATCGGACTCGATAATATTTTCATCCATGTCGCTAATGCGTATGCCGTATTCTTCGCGGTTTTCTCTAATTAAATTGACCAGTTTATTTATACTAGCCTTGTCGGCAACGATGCCATAGACTCTTTCAGTATATTCGTGAGCGAAAGAAACATGCTTGAGAAGTTTAAAGCCATGATCGGCCGCAAAGCGCTTGGCGCGGCGTATGCGTTCTTTGGTGCCAAGTCTATCCATTTCTACAAGCATACCGCGTGTTTTTATAATAGCGGGATCCGGAATTTTTACGGCCGCTGATATTTCACGCTCAAATAGAACGCCAAATTCATCTTTAGCTAAATCTCTTACTACTTGATATTCATTTCCTTGGTCGTTTTTTTCGGTATTCGGCTCATTTTTGTGCCCTTTATTCATGTTTGAGCTTTGTTGGTCTAGTAATTCCTCTGTATCGTCGAATAGTCGTAATTCGGTGAATGTGTCTCTGCTTATAATTTTGAATTCGGGTAATTTGTATTCTGCCAAACTGTCGGTAAGCTTGAAAAGGTCGGCAAAAATTTCACGTTCGGTTTTACCAAGCATGCCTCCAAGTTTGATAATTTGTTTATGGAGACGATTTCTCTCTTTATCAATTAATGCGAATTTATGTCGAGGCAGATCCTTATGACTAAGTTTGTGCAATTCCTTTAGAGCCTCGCGATAACGTCTCTGTGCTGTCCAGTACAGTTCTTCGATTTCGTCTTTATTGTTATCCGGTTTAAGGCTGTGAAAAGCTTCATCCAGTGGTTCAAATAATATATATTCAGGCATGATGATATGATATAACGTCGAACGTCTAACGTCGAGCGTCGAACTACTAACTTCTAACTTCTAACTACTAACTTCTAAATTCTAAATTTTAAAATTCTAAATTCTAAATTCTAACTTCTAATTACTAAATTCTAACTTCTAACTATGTAGGGGCGAACCTTGTGTTCGCCCGTGCTTTGATAACTGAACGGGC
>CAYOMV010000045.1:0-2215 GCA_964405175.1 uncultured Gammaproteobacteria bacterium
ATGGACACCGCCACTGGCCGGGTACGGCTTATGCCCCGGGTGAGGCGCCAAAAATGGCAGAAAATATTATAAGTTCATTAAACTAGTTTGTCGCCAATCGCTATTATACGTTCATAACACGCGGGCTTGACTTTTTGTTGCTAATAAACAGTAAAAATGATTAGATACAATTCGAACTTATGACGCTTAAATAAGCGGTATTTACGAATATGGATTGTATTTTTTGCAAAATCATCAACAAACAATTGAAAGCGGAAATCATCTACGAAACACCCGATGTAATCGCTTTTTTGGATACCAATCCCATCAACCACGGCCATATTTTAGTGGTGCCTAAAAAACATGCAGAACATCTAACCGACCTGGACGATAAAGATACAAGCTCCGCGATGTCTGTGGTGCGCAAATTAATGAAAGCATTGCTCGAAACTGAAAACGTGGATGGTGTGAACATTCTCCAAAACAATTTTGAAGCCGCCGGGCAAATGGTGCCTCACGTTCACTTCCACCTCATTCCGCGCAAAACCGGTGACGGCAGTTTTGTTCATAAGCACCAAGCCTACAGAAACGAAGCCGAGCTCATTCAAACCGGAGAAAAAATTCGCTCCACAATTTTTAAAAAGATATTGGTTTGCGGAGGCGCCGGCTTTATCGGCTCTAATTTTATCCGTTACAAACTCGAAACCGATGCGGACTGCAGTATCGTAAACTTTGACAAACTGACATACGCGGGCAATCTCGATAATTTAAAAGATATCGCCACCAATCCCCGCTATAAATTCATAAAAGGAGATATTACCGATCTGGATGCTTTAAACAGCGCAATGAAAGAATATGGAATAACGCACGTAATTAATTTTGCCGCCGAAACTCACGTCGACAGATCGATCCACGGCGGTTGCAAAGATTTTGTACTAACCAACAGCCTCGGCGTTCAGATGATCCTCGACGCCGTCAGAGCCAACGACATCAAAAAATTCGTGCAAGTTTCGACCGACGAAGTCTTTGGCGCACTCGATCTCGACTCACCCGATAAATTTACGGAGCAGACTCCAATAATGCCCAATATGCCCTACGCTGCGGCCAAAGCCGGAGGAGATTTGATGTGCAACGCCTATTTTGTCACTCACAAAGTCCCTGTTGTCGTGACTCATTGCTCAAATAACTACGGTCCCTATCAATTTCCCGAAAAAGTTATCCCGTCTTTTATCTTTAGATTATCAGCAGGTGAAAAAGTACCCATCTATGGAGATGGTAAAAACGTCCGGGACTGGATTCATGTCCGTGATCACGCAAGCGCGCTAAGCCTCTTGCTGGACAAGGGTGAACCCGGCCAAGTCTACAACATCGGTTCGGATAATGAGCGAGACAATTTGGAACTCACAAAAATGCTCCTCAGCCACTTCAATCTTGGCGAAAACATGATCGAATTTGTTGAAGACCGCAAAGGCCACGACCGCCGTTACGCCATCGATTCTTCGAAGATCGAAGCTCTGGGCTGGAAACCCGAATATCCGCGTGAAAAATTTGCCGAAGGCCTCAGGCAAACAATCGAATGGTATCTGTCCAATCCGGAATGGGTACAAAAACTCCGCGAACGCAAAGCCGAATGGGATGAAGCTGCGCTTCGCGCAAAATAGTACCCTACGCATGAAGCCATGGGTTGCGGTTAAAAAAACAATTGTAGGGGTTAAACCTTGTGTTCGTCCCTGTGGTATAATAAAGACATGTCACAGCACGAACAACTCGGAAATCCTTTTTGTATAAAATCAGAAGCCCCAACCAACCTCACCGCCCTGGCTGAGCAAGGTTTTTTGTCCAAATCTGATATCGCAAAGCTCAAAGAACTGGAGTCGGCACCACCTAATACGAAATACGAAGGGCGTGATACGATTGAAGGCGTTAGCCTGGAAGAGGGTATGACTCCGGAAGAAAGAGAAAATAAGGAAATAATGGAAACCCGCAAGCGCATTATCGCTTGGGCCGAAAAACACGATTTGGGCGATGAAGACTGGGTTGATGAAACTTTCGAGTTTCAACCTGACGGCACGGCAATTTGTCCAGGTGATTTGAATTTATATAACTTTAAAGAGGTGGATTTACCTCGTGAAATTATTGAAATCCGTGGAGACCTTTTTCTCGATAGCCTCACCTCGGCCGAAGGTCTCAATCTGCCAAGCTCAATCAGTGGCGGTCTTTACCTCAATAGCCTCAC
>CAYOMV010000045.1:2315-4126 GCA_964405175.1 uncultured Gammaproteobacteria bacterium
CTCGGCCGAAGGTCTCAATCTGCCCAAAACAGTCGGAGGAGACCTCAACCTCCAGAGCCTCACCACGGCCGAAGGTCTGCAATTACCCGACGCAATCAAAGGAAGTCTCCTTCTCAATAGCCTCACCTCGGCCGAAGGTCTCAATCTGCCCAAAACAGTCGGAGGAGACCTCAACCTCCAGGGCCTCACCTCGGCCGAAGGTCTGCAATTACCCGACGCAATCGGAAGAGACCTCTTCCTCACTAGATTGACTTCAGCTCGAGGGCTGCAACTGCCTGAGATAATCGGAAGAGACCTAAACCTCAACTACCTAAGATCAGCCGAAGACCTTGTGCTTACAGATATTAAGGGTAGTATTTTTCTGCGCATGGTGCCCGAATATGAAACACAGCAACTCCGCGAGAAATATCCAAATTTAAATTTTATTTAAATTCTCAAAAATTCAAGATACAAATTTCGACTAAGACTGGGACGCACCCTACACCGCTATGCTCGGATTTTGCGAGCGGGTGCTAGTGCTATGAATAATAATTTTGAAAATCCTTTCAAACAAAGCTACGAAGCCCCTGCCAACCTCACCGCCCTGGCCGAGCAAGGCTTTTTATCACCGGAAGACATCGCAAAGCTAAAAGAACTCGAGGGACAAAAAGATCCAAGTTCTAAGTTCCAGGTTCTATGGAGGGCATCAGCCTCGAGGAGGGCGTGAGCGCAGATGAGAAGAAAAACCTTGAATTGATGGAAACCCGCAAAAGAATCATTGAGTGGGCTGTTTTGCATGATCTTGGGGACGAAGACTGGGTTGATGAAACTTTCGAGTTTCAACCTGAAGGCACGGCAATCTGCATGGATGATTTGAATTTGGTAAAAACTTACAGAACCCGATTTGCCTCGTGAAATTATTGAAATCCGTGGACACCTTAGGTTCGACAACATCACCTCGGCCGAAGGTTTCAACTTGCCCAAAACAGTCGGAGGAGACCTCAGCCTCCAGGGTCTCACCTCGGCCGAAGGTCTTATACTCACAGATATTAAAGGTACTATTTATCTCAATAAAATCCCTGACCCGGAAAAAGATAAATTAGGTGAAAAGTATCCTCATTTATGGATTCCATAATCTCTAAAAAAACCTGCTGATGCAAGAAACAAGCCAAGAATTTTACTAAGTAACAGGTATAATAAGAATGTCTGGAATTTGCTATTTGATATTGCGTGTTGTAAGGTTTGTTTATTATGAAAGGCATAATCCTCGCGGGAGGTACGGGCACGCGCTTGCTTCCGCTTACAGCCGTCCTCACAAAACAGCTTCTCCCGGTCTACGACCGTCCAATGATATTTTACCCGCTAAACACATTGGTCAAAGCGGGCATTAAAGATATTTTAATAATTGTAGCGCCCGATTATTCGGGCAGTTTTGTTAATCTTTTAGGCTCCATGCTTCGGTCAAACGGAATCAACCTGTCTTTCATAGTCCAAAAAGAACCGCGCGGTTTGGCAGAGGCCTTTATCTTGGGTAGAGATTTTATGGATGATGAGCCTGTTACCATGATTTTAGGGGACAATATTTTTGAAGATGATTTTACGGAAGCTATACAAAGTTTTAAATCCGGCGCCAGAATCTTCGCGCGCGAAGTTACCGATCCTGAAAGATTCGGCGTTGTGGAGTTTGATGATTCTACGGGCAAAGTGATCTCGATCGAAGAAAAACCGCAGTCGCCAAAAAGCAACTATGCCATTCCCGGGCTTTATATTTTTGACAACAGAGTCTGCGCGTTCGCCAAAGAATTGGAGCCCTCAGAACGAGGAGAACTTGA
>CAYOMV010000045.1:4136-10623 GCA_964405175.1 uncultured Gammaproteobacteria bacterium
GTCGATTTGCACAAAAAATATTTGGCTTTAGATGAGTTGGACGTGATAAAAACCAAAGGGGCGTTTTTCGACGCGGGTACACATGATGCTCTGCTGGAGGCATCAAATTACGCAAAAGAAAACAATTTCAAAGCAAACTTTGACCCTGCAATTGAGAACGCGATTGAAGAATTTAACCAGGATTTTAAACGGATTGTTTCCATCCAAGTTAAATCCAAAAGAAAGCCCGAAGAGCTTACTTAAAAATTAATGATTTCGTTTACTCCGGAGAGGGGAGTAAGGGTGCTTCTTTGCGCCAAAGGCAATTTCCAAATGCCCTGTTTATTATTTTTTTTACCTGAAATATAAAGCACATCTTCCACTAAAACCGCGCTTTTAATTTCATCAAATTTAGCCAATGTGGTTTGTATTCTGCCGTCGCGGTTGTCCAAATTCAGCATACCGACTTCGTTTTCTGTGGCTAAATATATGCTGTAGCCGGCCGGATGCCAACCGGCGCTTAAGATTTTTTGGCTTTGCCTGTATAAGAGTTCGGGCTCCAAACCCGGCCTCCATAAATACAGTTCATTGCCGTTTTGTAGCAAATAATGAGTCTCTCTATTAATTGTTGCCGGCTCTAAAGCGTTGGCTATAGCTTTTGTGGTGATATAAGGCTCGGATCGGATATCAATTCTTAGCCACAAGTTACCATCTTTCAACAAAATTTCATTATTATCAGAGCTGTAAAAATACCAGTTTCCCGGCGGTAAAATTAAACCTTCCAAAGCGTCTTCGCGCATCATCAAAACCAAATTTTCCTGACCGGGTAATTTTTTTATTGCCATATCGCCAAAAGAATCCATGGTATCCTCCGGATGTCTTTCTTTGGCGAGCGAGCCAAAGTTATTTAAACTGATTTTATAATCTTCATCCGTACCTACAAGAGCTGTCCTTTCAAAATGGTATCTCGCTGCAGGCAATTCGGCTAAGGATAGGGGTTCCGCTGTTAACAGCCAAGTTTTTGCGGTATTGGAAGCGTAACCCGTTATAATCGCTTTCTCGCCGCCCCGGTCCCACAAAACATCAGTAAACTCTAAATCATTGCTAACCGAAACTCTTTCCGCGATTTCATCCTTCTCTAAGCGTATCAATTCACTTCCATTTTGGTTTTTATTATAAGCAATTATAAAGTCGTAATTAAGATTGGTTATCAGATCATCCGAGTTTAAGTTTACAATCAGTTCCGGTTCAGAATCCATCCATAAGAACACTTCGTTCGCGAAGGTTACTCTCTCGGGCAAGATTTGCAATGATTTTTCCCACTCATGATAACCATCTTTTTGCATTTTTATGCTGTAAATGCCCGGTGCCACGTTTTGCAAAGTAGCCGGAGTTCTTTCGTCTATTCTTTGTCCGTTTAAAAAAATATCCGCGCCCCTCGGCTCAGTGTCTAAAATCAAGGTACCGTTTTTCTCCACCATACCCTTTTTTGGATTCCATCTGTAACCCGCGGTATAAAAAACCAAAATAGGCGCGATAATAAAAAAAATAAGCGTAAACAACCAAGGTAGAGCGCGCCTGTGAAAGGGTATTTTTTTTGCCATAACCATTAGATAATTTACATGTGAATTAACCTCAAGTCAAACCCCTTAAAGATTCACGAAATAAAAAAAAGCGGCCAGAATTGGCCGGCTCATAGTTTAAAACGAAAGCTCCATTGTTGCCGCCACGGCCGGATGATCCGTGTTCAAGAAATAGAGCCGTGTCGAGCTGTTTTCTTCTTGCTCAAATAGCAGGACTCTATGCTCTATGAACATTTCCAACATTTTTTGCAAACAATCATCGCAGGCCTTGGCTTGCGCCCTGTTTAGCTCCAAATCCTGAGCTTCAATCGAGTGCGACGGGACTCCGGTATCCGGCTCTTGGCGTACGTCTGTTTTTGCCAAGCCTTTTTCCCAAGACATAAATTTGTGGATCGCGAATTTCAATCTTCCCAAAGAAAGTTTGCGCGCGGACGGATCAATTTCGGGCGATACCAGTTGCTTTTTATCTACTAAAAACGAAAACAATATCTGCATATCCTTCAATTGTTGCTCCAAGTATTTTGGATAATCACGTGCGCATTGGAACCAGTTGATTATTTTGGCTCGTCGAGTCTCCAGGTCTTCGGTTCTGCGCCACCAGTCTCTTTTGTTTAAAGCATAAGCGGAATATGCTGGCGCGTAACCCAGAACATTTACGATATCATCAGCCGTGTCCCGGAGCGGATAAGCGATAAAGCCCATTCCTACGGTTAAGAGCGTAACTTTTTTGCCCTTGCCCCAGGAAGTGGCTTTAATATCCCTCGCGAAATCCACGTCATGACTCGCGAGTATGATATGCGAAACATCGGCCATCGCACTCCAATGCTGTATTGTTTGGCGGATGGCGTTATCTGTCATATCTTTCCGGCCGTACTTTAAGTCGACCTCTTCCATGTCCATAGTATCCTGACCTTCTCCTCCGTTCCCGTTTCCGTTTAGTACGATTCTTTTTGCCGGGGCATGGATAAAGCTATATCCATATTGATCCCAGAGCCAGGATGTATCTAAATATCGCTTTCCGGTGATAACATTTGTAGCTGAAAGATCGCCAACCACAATTGCTTCCTTCAGGTTTGTTATTCTCCGCGCCATATTCAAATACCAACGGGGATCCAATTTTGTAAAACCCAGTCTATTGAATTGTCCGGTTACGTTTTGTTGGTCCAGAACCATAACCCCGTCTTTTTCCGGGTTAACAATTAACATGCCCGAAGTGGGCGTGCTTTTATAGTCAGGCGTACCCGTCATGGCGTCACCTTTTCTTGAGATTTGGGCTCAAAGAGCTTGTAAAGGGCGTTTTTCTTTTTGTTTAGGCATTTTTTAGACTATATCTAATATTGACCTTTGTCAATAGTTAAAGTACAATCTGTTTATGCGCTACCAAAATTTTAAGCATTTTTTATCGCAATATTGGCTCATTTTTGCGATTCTTTTGATAGGTATCGGTTTTTCCGGTGGATATTTTATCGGCAGAAGCGGCGAGACTAAAGCTTATTCAGGCAATACCGGTGATACAAATGTACGAGGCATAGGATCCATGCCTGGCGGTGAACAATTATCCGAAGATTTGGATTTCAACCAATTTTGGGAACTTTGGGAGTTGTTGCAGATTAGGTATTATCAGGATGCTGAAGATAAAAACATGTTTTATGGAGCCATGGAAGGCTTGGCAAATTCTCTGGGCGACCCGTACACAGATTTTTTCGAACCCAAAACAGCTAAAGAATTTAGCGATTCATTAAAAGGGGAATTTGAAGGCATTGGTGCGGAAATCGGTATTCGCGACGAACAGTTGCAAATAATCGCGCCTCTTCCTGATACGCCGGCGAGCCGAGCGGGTTTGCGCGCCGGAGATTATATTTTGGCAATAAATGGCACAAGCACCGAAGACATGACGGTTGAACAAGCAGTAATGCTTATCCGCGGTGAAAAGGGCACCACTGTTACTTTGAATATCGGCAGAGTATTTAAAACCGAAGTCGAAGACCCGGACACCGGCGAAATGGATATCAAAGAAGATTCCGAAGTTTTGGATGTTCCCATTGTGCGCGATGTGATTCAAATTAAAAGCGTCCGCACCGAATGGCTGGATAATCGAATAGCAAAAATACAAATATCCAACTTTAACGAAGATACTGCGGTTGATTTTAAAAAGACGGTTGAAGATGTCTTAAATCAAAATCCGGTAGGTTTAATCTTAGATTTAAGGAATAATCCTGGCGGATTTTTAGATCGTTCAATAAGCATTGCCGGCGAATGGACCGGTAATCAGATCGTGGTTGTGGAACGCCGCAAAGGTAAAATTATCGACCAATTCCGCGGCACCGGCTCCGGCAGATTAAGCGCCGTCCCAACCGTCGTCCTCGTCAACGAAGGCTCGGCCTCCGCGTCTGAAATAGTTGCAGGCGCTCTTCAAGACTACGGTTTGGCAACTCTTATCGGCGCTCAAACTTTTGGCAAAGGCTCGGTTCAAGATTACACGGAATTCGACGACGGCTCGGCTGTAAAAATTACAATTGCCGAATGGCTCACACCGGAAGGTCGATCCATAAATGAAACCGGAATAGAGCCGGATATAAAAGTGGAATTAACCATAGAAGACTACAATGAAAACAGAGACCCGCAACTCGACAAAGCCATCGAGTTCATCAAAAACCCGGAGCAAGTCCTCCGCGAATACACCCAAGAAAATCCGGAAGAAGAGCAATAAACCTTACCAGGCCAAAGGATCTGTTAAAGGTCAAAGATATATTCGGCAAGAATCAGCCGGAGGTGTTATATATCGCCGCAAAGGCAATCATATCGAAATATTATTTTTACAGCGCGAAGACGGGCGCTGGACATTCCCCAAAGGCAAGCGCCAGCTTGGCGAATCAAACGTAGTCGCCGCCATTCGTGAAATCCGCGAGGAAACGGGCATCGCCGCTTTGCGCTATGTGGGCCACTTGGGCCACACCAAATTCCGCTTCACGGAGCGCCACAAAGGCCCGGCTCAAAACATCGATAAAACCGTGCACTTCTTTTTATTCGAAGCTCCTCCTGGTTCGCGTTTCGACCTCCCTGGCACGGAAGGCATAATTAAAGGAGCCTGGGTCCCCGCCGATCGCGCCTTTGCCACACTCAGCTACCGCAACATGGACAAGCTCCTCGCCAAAGCCTTGCGCCTCATCGTAGAAGAAGAAAAAAAACGACCCAAAATATAACCTTGATTCTCAGGATTCAAGAATTACCAGGATTATTTTTAATATTTCAAAATCGTAAGGATAATCCCTTGAGGTTATCCGTGCCAAAAACTCAATTTTCGACTTTTTGGCCGATTTTGTGTTTACATCTTTACAAGTTTTAAGATTCTATTCATTACTTCGCATATTGTTAGACTCTTGAAACTCTTTGCAGTTTGCAGTTTCCAGTTTGAAGTCTTATAATGTAATCCCGTATGGGAAAAAAGAAACAATCAACCAAAAAACGCCGCATGACCATCTTTGTCGTCGGCGGAGTAATGAGCGGAGTAGGTAAAGGAGTTGTCACCGCTTCAATCGGCGCGCTTCTCAAAGAATGCGGCATCAGTGTAACAGCCATGAAAATCGATCCCTACATCAACGTAGATGCGGGGACTATGAATCCCACCGAACACGGTGAGGTTTTTGTAACCAAAGATGGCATGGAAACCGATCAAGATATCGGCAACTACGAACGTTTTTTAAATCAAGACATTCCGCGGGTAAATTACATGACAACCGGCACAGTTTACAAAGCCGTAATCGAACGCGAGCGGGCCCTTGGCTATGGCGGTAAAACCGTGGAGGCGGTTCCGCACATTCCTTTGGAGATAATCGATCGCATCAAAACAGCACAAAAAGTTAACGACGCGGATATCACTTTGGTCGAAATCGGCGGAACATTGGGCGAGTACCAAAACGTCTTATTTTTGGAAGCCGCGCGCATGATGAAACGCGACCACCCCAAAGACGTGCTCACCGTTCTCGTCTCTTACATGCCCGTCCCCGCCACTTTGGGCGAGATGAAGACCAAACCAACCCAGTACGCCATAAAGCTCTTAAACGAATCCGGTATGTTCCCTGATCTTATCGTAGCGCGCTCCACCCATGCTATCGACGACGTACGCAAAGCCAAACTCAGCCGTAACTGCGGTTTGAAACCCGAGGATGTAATTGCCGCGCCTGATGTAGACTCGATTTATAAAGTCCCGATGGAATTTAAAAAGCAAAAAGTAGCACAGATAATCGTCGATAAATTCGGAATTGGCAAAAAATGTCCCATCAAATCCAAATGGATAGATTTTGCGGGTAAAATCGACAAACCAGGCAAGCCGGTTAAAATCGGCGTGGTTGGCAAGTACTTCTCAACCGGTGATTTTGTGCTGGGCGACGTCTATTTATGCGTTTTGGAAGCTCTTAAGCATGCTAGCTGGCAATTGGGGGCAACGCCTGAACTGGTTTGGATCAACAGCGAAGAATTGGAAAAAGATTCAAAGAATTTAGCCAAGCATTTTAAAGGTTTAGATGGCATCCTGATCCCGGGTGGCTTTGGAAACAGGGGAGTGGAAGGCAAGCTTTTAGCTGTCCGTTACGCGCGCGAAAAGAAATTGCCATATCTTGGTCTTTGTTACGGAATGCAAATGGCCGTAATCGAAGCCGCGCGCAATGTTTTGGGCTACAAAGATGCCTCAACCACGGAAATAAATCCCAAGACCAAGCATCCGGTAATTCACCTCATGAACGAACAGCAGGAGAAGATGAAAAACACCAATTACGGAGGGACGATGCGCCTTGGTGACTATCCCTGTGTTCTTAAAGATGGATCTAAGGCTCGCAAGCTTTATGGTTCAGAGTTTGTGGTAGAGCGCCACCGCCATCGTTACGAATATAATCCCGAATTCCGTGCCGAACTGGAAAAGACCGGCC
>CAYOMV010000046.1:0-5682 GCA_964405175.1 uncultured Gammaproteobacteria bacterium
AAGGACGAAAACGCTCAGGTTAAACTCAACTCCAAAGGAGTTGTGGTCCAAAAAGGTAAAAGAAGCTTTGTAAAACTCATTAAAATATAACGTCATATCGTCTTAACGTTCATAGCGTCATAATGACGTGCGACGTTGGACGTGCGACGTTAGACGTTATGTATACATTAGACGCTCTGCGCTTAAACATCGCTCGTTTGATCGGAGAAATCATGGAAGCCCCGATCACGCCGGAAGAAATTGTTTTTCCTCCCAATCCTGACATGGGGGATTTTGCTTTCGGGTGTTTTAAATTGGCCAAGGAACGTAAAACCAACCCCGCGGATATCGCCAAATCAATCGCTCCCAAAATAAAAGCCGGCGACCACGGAGTAGAATCAGCGTCCGCAGACGGCCCGTATGTCAACTTTAAGCTCAATACACCTCTTTTAGTGCATCGAGTTATGCACGAAGTAATGGAAAGTAACGAAAACTATGGCAATGTTGATTTAGGGCTCGGTAAGCAGGTTATGATCGAGTACGCGAACCTGAATTCGCATAAAGAATTCCATGTCGGCCATCTTAGGAATATTCTTTACGGATTATCCGTTTATCGAATCTTGGAATCAACCGGCCACGATACGATTCCGGTCTCATACATAAACGACCTGGGAGTGAATGTTTCCAAGTGCATCTGGCTTTTAATACGCCAAAACGCCGGAGCCGTGCCTCAAGCCCGTCCCTCGGAAAAAGAACACAAAGACAAGCCGTTTATACCCATGCCCGATGAAATCTGGGCCGCACATATTATCCAAAACATGGACATGGAATCCGCTAAACAAATAATTGAAAACATACCGGCCGAAAACCGCACCGGCAAGTATCTGGGCAATATTTACGCGGAATCAACCAAGCTTCTGGAGGAAAATGAAGAATATAAAAAAGAAGTATCACTAATCCAATCCAAACTCGAGGTGCACGATCCGGCCTGGAAATTTATTTGGCAGGAAACCAGACGCTGGAGCCTGCAAGAACTATACCGATATTTACAAGATTTCGGCGTGGCTTTAAAGCGCCAATATCTGGAAAGCGAATTTACCGACCAAGCCAAAAGTATAGTCGAAAGGCTTTTAAAAGATGGGATAGCCATAGAATCCGAAGGAGCGATTATAATCGATCTGGATTCATATCCTGATCCTGAAATTCAAAAACAAAAACTGGGTGTTGTGATTTTGCGCAAATCCGACGGCAACATGCTTTACGCAACTAAAGATATTCCCTTAGCCGAAAAGAAACTGGAAGAATATCCCAAAATGGACGAAAGCCTTCTCGTGGTGGATACCCGGCAATCGCATTATTTTAAACAGCTTTTCGCGGTCTTGAAAATCATGGGATACAACATTCCTTTAAAACACTTGGGCTACGAATTTGTCACCTTGCCCGAAGGAGCCATGTCATCTCGAAAAGGAACTGTTATCACTTTGCAAGACTTTATCGCCAAAGCCATAAAACTTGCCGAAACCGAAGTAGTCTCACGCCATGCCGATTGGAATCAGGGCAAAGTGGATCATACAAGCTGGTGTATCGCTATGGGCGGAATCATTTTTACCATGCTAAAACAGGACCCGGAAAAAGCCATCACGTTCGAAATGGATAAAGCGCTCGCGTTCGACGGAGACACTGGTCCTTACGTGCAATATTCGATAACTCGTCTAAACTCAATTCTAGAAAAGGCTAAGATTGATAATCCTCGAGACATAAAAGGGGATGCCGCTTTTTGCCGCGAACCTGCCGAAAAACGCTTGGCCCTTGCGGTTGCTCGTTTGCCCGAAGTATTTGCCAAGTCAGCAATGGAATACAAACCTTCCATCTTGGCTCATTGGTGCCTGGAAACAGCGGCTTCCATAAACGCTTTTTATCGTGACACTCCGGTTTTAGATGCTCCGCCGGAAGTCCGCGACGCAAGGCTTAAACTTGCGGCCGCGGCCAAAATTGCCCTGGAAAACGGCCTTCGCGCGCTCGCCATACCAATTCCCGACGCCATGTAATATGCCTTTGGATAAAAAAAGTTTGGCTATGACCTCGGTTATAGCGCACGAATTGCGCGGCCCCATGGGCTCTATACGTTCGGCCGCGGCACTACTTGCTGATGGTTCGTATGGCCAATTGCCCGCAGAAGCCAAAGAAATTGTTTTATTGATACAAAACGCCGCCGACCGCCTGCTTAACCAAACCGAAAGCTATCTGGAAGTTATGCAAATAGTCAACGGTACTTATCGTTTACAACCGCATCCGCTAGACGTTAAAACAATGGTTCAAAAGTTAACCGATGAATGGCGCCCGCAAGCAAAACTAAAGAAAATTAAACTCTCATGCGCTTATAAAAATCTACCGCCCAAACTATTAATGGATGAATCGGTTTTATCGCATATTATTTATAATTTACTTGATAATGCCATCAAGTATACCGAAAAAGGAGAAGTGAATATTAGTGCAAGTTGGAATGGCGAAAAACTAAAAGTTATAGTCGAAGACAGCGGGACTGGCATGTCCAAAAAAACCATCGCCGAACTGTTTAAGCATCCATTAATGCGAACTAACAACAAGGATAACTTAAAAAAAGGCTTATGCCTTGGCTTATATATCGTTTCAGAGTTGTTAAAAGCCGCAAAGGGTCAAATCACAGCTAAAAGTTCGGGTAAAAACAAAGGGTCTACTTTTATTGTTCAATTGCCTGCTGAAAAATTTGACGCCTAATCTACTTACGAGTAATGTTGATTTACTATGCCATTATTTGGAGCACCACAGTCGGATAACGGGCAAAAAAGCCCTTCTCAAACGCCGATTGCCGAAAACACTGTTACTGCGCGCCAAGAAGCGAGCAAACCCTCACCAGCCACAATTATTGCCAAAGGCGTGCGCTTGGAGGGGGAATTTATGAGCCAGGGCGATGTCCAGATAGAGGGTGAAGTTTTAGGAACCGTGGAGACGAGCGCGATGCTTTCTGTAGGCTCGTCGGCAAAGGTTAAAGCCGGAGTTAAAGCGAATGATGCTGTTATTGCCGGAGAAGTAGACGGTAATGTTCAGGTCAAAGGAAAACTTGAATTAAAATCAACCGCTAAAATAATCGGTGAAATCAAGTGTTCTACCATTGTTGTAGAGTCCGGAGCTAAGATGCAGGGCAATGTCATCTGTGGCCAAGAAACCGAAAAGCAACAGGCTCAAAAGCCGGAGATTTCCAAGACTCAAACTGAAACTGCCGGCAAAAATCAGGCCGATGCTTCCAAGCCGGTAACAACATAATCTTGTGTCAGCCGGAGGGGATTATTATTTATGAATCCGGCATACGCTTATATCTACGATGATTTTTTAACCGATAGGCGGTATCAAGATATCATCGCTGCGATTGAAACTCGTTTGTCCAGCATGGGCCTGGATGGCAAAATTGGCCGCCTGGCTCTTTTTAGGAGTGCCAAGGAAATGATAGAAGGATTGGTGGCGGGCGGGGCAAGCAACATCATCATAGTGGGTAACGATAATACTTTAAACAAAGTAATGTGGTTTTTACCCGATCTTCCTGTGGTTGTTGGATATATTCCTGTGGCGGAGCCTTCTGACGTAGCGGCGCTCCTTAATGTTCCGGTTGGCCTTGATGCCTGCGAAGCAATCGGCGCCAGGCTCATAGAATCGCTCGATGTCGGCAAAATAGGGGATAGGTACTTTTTAACCCAAGCCGTGATAGAAAACACAACAGCTTGTGTGGAAGTGAATGGAGCTTATAAACTCTCACTTGTCGGCGGTGGAACGATACGCATAAAAAATTTAGGCAGTATCTCCAGAGGCCGATACGCGCCCGCTGACGCGCGCGATGGATTTTTAGAAATCAGCATGATTCCGCACGAGCAAAAAGATTTTAAAAATAAAGTCTTAAACCGATTGAAACGTAAAAAAGATTGTTTAACCAAATTGCAAGTGAACAAAGCGGAAATTGTTTCCGAGCAACCCATGGAAGCTCACGCGGATAGATTTTCATTAAGTGGGTTTAACTTCAGTCTAGAAGCAGTCCCCTCAAAATTAAAAATAATCACCGGCCGTATGCGCCGGTTGGGATAAAAAAACACCGCTATGAGTTATCGGTATTGAGTGAGACTACCCGGCACGTCTTCGCCCTTCTTTTTATGCAAGGGCTTTCTTGGCCGGCGGGCACCTGATGCCTTTAATATCTTCCAGCCATTCACGCGCTGCACTTGCCGGGACCTTCTCCTGATATCCCAAGGCACGATACACTTTTTTTTCAGGCAGTAAAGCGATAGCGGCAACTTCTCCAATCGTCATTTCTTGGTTGGTGGAGAGTTTTCCTAGTCCCTGCGCTTGCAGTTCGTGTTCTTTATTAGCATGGGCGATTAGCGCATCTGCAAGAAGAGCTAGAAGTGCTCCAAAACCCAGCAGGGCTGCAAGTGTGCTTAATGTTAAAGTCAAGACCCCAAGAATCAGCACGTCGTAAATAATTATCGGAGCAACGCAAAAGAAGGTACCGAAAAAGGCGGGTATGATGGCATTGCTAAGATTGAACTCATCATGATCAGCATGAAACAAATTGATCCTCAGCGCTGCCCAAAGGCCAAACATCAAGAAAGTATAGCTGCTTATAAACCCTAGACTTGTAAGGATAGCGTCGACAGGGCCAATAACATCTACAAAATATTCTGGAGGTTCAGAAGTATAAGTCAAAAATAAACCTAGGAGCCCTAGCAATACTCCAACCCAAGGCAAGTTTCTGGGATCCGTCGGTTCGCGAAGTTTCTTATTCATCATTCGCCTCTTTTATGTTTTGATGGTTCTATATTTAGATTAATCATTAATTATTAAAATGTCAAAATAGCTCATTAGAATATCTTCCATATGCGCAGAATATAGTCATTTTTTAATCTAAACCTTCCCGTTCTCATCCTTCAGCTCAAGTTTCTTGGCAAGTGTTAGAATTTCAAAAGCTCGCATTGCGAGCCTTTGTGTGGTGGACGCTGAAGGATTCGAACCCTCGACCCCCTCGGTGTAAACGAGATGCTCTAACCAGCTGAGCTAAGCGTCCAAAAGTTGTGAACGAATATTAGCTCAAAATCAAAATCTTGCCAAGTCCCGGGTTTTTTGGTAATGTTTGGCTCACATAAAAACAAGCACGGGTGGCGGAATTGGTATACGCGCTAGCTTGAGGTGCTAGTGGGAGCAATCCCTTGGAGGTTCAAGTCCTCTCCCGTGCACCACGTAAAAAGCCGCTTAGATAAATAGGCGGCTTTTTACGTGCCCCGTTATGAATGAAGCGATAGAGGTTATTGCGAAATGAATTTTACGGGGCATGGCACCATAAGTACCGGCTTAACGTGGCAGAGCCACTACAAAAGCCGCTTAGATAAATAGGCGGCTTTTGGAATTTCTCACAGACTTTAACAATTATTCTCACACATTTACATTTGTTTTCAAATTACGTTAGACCGTGGTCCGATAAATGTGATGCAAATATAAAAACCCTCGATAAGCTCGAGGGTTCAAGAAGCGATGGCGCGCAGATATGGCCGTCGCCTAACGCTTGTTTTTGGGAGGATCGTGCTCATCATGGCCTCGGCTTCGGCCGTCTCTTGTGCAATGGTAAAGGCTGTAATCTTGCCTTGTTCCAAGCAGCCGGCATTCGCCAAGACGAATCCGGGT
>CAYOMV010000046.1:5692-10336 GCA_964405175.1 uncultured Gammaproteobacteria bacterium
GTTGCAAGCCAGATAATTGTAAGTCAAATCCTCAAACTCCAGGTCTTCCGGCAGTCCGCTCAGGTTTTGCATCACAACCGCGGCTCTGCCTCCGCCAAAGCGGTGCATTGCTTCATAGCAAACAGCCATCGCGTAATCGGCCGCGCTGGATCGAGCGTTGTACTCGAGCAAAAAGATGTGGTCTTTGCCTTCATGCTTTACGTGCAAGAAGTCCACGCCCGCGGTTCGGGTTATGAGAGCTCCGTAACCGTTTTGCAGAGCTTCGTTGTTAAACGGCAACGATGCTTGTATGGCCAACCTCTGCACTGCGGGCTCCACCACGTCTTGCCCGATAGCTACAACATTGCCGTTATGCGAATCGTTGTCGATTATCATCTTGGTAAAATAAAGCGGAATCCATGTTCTGTCGTAAAACACAACCTTCATGGAACAGATTTGCGTCTCAAACTTATCGGCCGGGTATCCCGCGTCCATCACCAGGCTGCACCCGGCGTATTCATCCAAGAATTCCATGAGCTCGTCTTCGGGCATGTCCGCGTCCCAACGCTTGATACCCACTCCGCCGTCGTAATCATGCACTTTCATATACACGATATCCGTGGGGATGATTGCTTTAGCGGCTTCTAAAATTCTTTCCCTTGCTCTAAGCACGCTTTCGCGCTCGGCAGGCACCATCTCCCAAGGCGAAAAAGCGTGACGCATATTCAACGCGTCGCCCAAATAACGAAGTTGGTGCTTATCGTCAAAAGTGTTGGCGATAGCCGGCAAAGCCGTGCTGATCTGGTGCCAGCCAATACCCAGTTTTTGCACCAATGGCTCCATGGATCGGGTAAGATAGAATTCGAGAGGCATACCGCCGGCAACCGCTTGGCGGATTTTTTCCAGCGTACCGATTCTTGGATCTTGCTCTACAATTCCCTTGCCCAGATTGTTGCCTCGCACAAGAACTACTTCCCGAGCTCCGATGCCGGCATGGTTTGCTAGAAACTTCTGGTTAGCCAGAATATCCCGGCCGCTTCTATCACTGTCATAGCCTGTAAAAACGATTCCACGCTGAACCAGCGCGCGGCTCGCATAGCTCCCCAGCCCCTTAATTTTGGTCAAAAAAGCACCAAAGGGGCTCATGTCATGAATGCGTACGCGTTCTTTGGAAATCTCCAGCCACGGATCGGCGAAGCGCTCCATCTTGATCCTCTTTGTTGTGTAAGGTGCAAAAAAAACAGCCTCACGATGTGGGGCCATTCTTAATTCTCCAAAAAAGAAAAACTAAGAATGGCTTGCATCAATAATGAGGCCGAAAATGCTAACCAGGTTCATGCTGTAACTTGAGTTCATACTTGTAACAAGGGCTATATTAAAACAATCAAAACAAACTGTCAAATATCAAGTTGTTCAAAAGATAAATCAGTATTCAGCTTACGCTTGTTTGTGTTATAATCCCTTTATATGTCACTCAAAGTCATCGCTCTTGGCACCGGAATTTGCGGCAATTCTTGCGGCGCCGGCCCTCGCCGTTTCCCTCCGGGTTTTCTCATAGATTATAACGGGCAACTTCTTTTGCTCGATGCCGCCGAAGGCATTCGTTACCGTATCGAAGACGAAGGTTATGACTTGGGAAATGTAGCGCATATCGCTTTAACGCACGTACACCCTGATCACGCGGCAATCGCCCAGCTCTTACAGGCCAAGCTATGCCGAGTCCTCTGGAAGAACCCCGAACCGCAAATGAAAACAGCCGTCGTTTACATGCACGAAGCTTCCGCCGATGGCTTTGAAACAGTTTGGAACTGGCACCACCCGGAGGCGGGCGGAAAATTAAATCACATGCCCGACAAATTTCAATTTTCAATCGAACCTGTAAGAAGCGGTTGGGAAAAGGAGATTGTACCGGGGCTGATGCTTAAGCCATTCGGGGTTTATCACGGCTTTGGCCAGCATCCTGCCTTGGGTTATCGCATAGAGGCAAAAGAGGGAACTATTGTATACACCGGAGACGCTGGCATCACAGATTCATTATTCGACAAAGTCGCTAACGCCGATTTGCTCATCGCGGACAGCTCAACCCGCATTGGTCAAAGCTACACGGCCGGCTACGGGCACATGGGCCCGGATCAGTGCGGTATGCTCGCCGCCCGCTCTGGAGTTAAAGAACTTTGGCTTACCCATTACATCGGCATAGACGAGCCGGCCGCCATGGAAGCCGAAGTCCGCAAACAAGGTTTTACCGGAACTCTAAAAGTCGCAACCGACGGTCTGGCTTGGATCGGCAGGCAATAATCTCTAAGTTTCAGCAACACTCAATTTATTTAGATCGAGAAGATAGACAGTCTGCAGAGAATCAATTAAGCGCAAGTATCTAAAAATATTTTTTATTTAGTTAAAAATAATAAGTCCTTAATTGGTGATTGGATTTTGGTTTTTGGTGGTTTCTGCTATAATTAGCACATTATGTTTGCAAGAATATTAATCGGCCTAATACTGGTCGTTGTCGGAGCTTTAATGGTAATAAAAACCAATAAATTCCAAGATTTCTTTGGAGAAATGGCTTGGTCGTACAAATATCTCGGTGCCGGAGGCACGCGTATCATGTATAAGTTTATCGGTTTGCTAATGTGTTTTATAGGATTCATGGTAATAACCAACCTCTGGAACGCTTTCCTTAACGCCACATTGGGCTCCTGGCTTATCCGCTAATTTGCAATTACTAATTGCGATTTTCTAATTTAAAGTATGAAAGGTTTTGTCTTAAAAAGCGGAACAGAATTAATTAATCCATTTAAACTGCTGGAGCGTGTTGGCATAAGCCAAGGTTGGCATGTCGCGGACTTGGGTTGCGGTTCTACCGGTCATTTTGTTATACCTGCGGCTCAACTCGTGGGTGCTGATGGCAAGGTCTATGCCGTGGATATCCGCCGTGATGTTTTGGAGCACTTGGAAAAAACCATCAAACAAGAACAGCTTTTTAACATACAAACCGTTTGGTCTGATATCGATGTTTACGGAGCCGCCAAAATTCCCGATCAAAGCCTGGATCTCTGCCTTCTCATAAATAACTTATTTCTCTCGCAAAACAAGCCCGCCATGATCCGCGAAATGGCCCGGCTCACCAAGCCCGGAGGCAGAATAGTAATCGTGGAATGGAAAGCCGAAGCCACACCCATAGGCCCGTCGCTCGACCATCGCCTGACAATCGAACAAAGTAAATCGATTTGCGAATCCGAATATCTGGAATTTTTAGAAGAAATCGAAGTCGGTCATTCGCATTATGGTTTGATGTACGAGCGCACTCCGGCCGGCATCACAAATTAGCGTCTGCCTTCAAACTGTTGACCATACTCTTGCAAACTGCTTAATAATATTGCAATCTTAACCCGATATGCAAAACCTATTTACATTAAACTTTTGGTTCAATCTTTACCCTCCGGCACTTACTCCCATGGCAGTCCGTGTCCTGCTCATCGTTTTTACCGCGATTTTGGTTGTTGGCATTGTCGGCAAAATATATTCCATTAAAACCAAACTCGAAAAATGGACCCGCCGCGCCATGGATAAAGTATCAACCATGCTTCTTACTATGGGAGTGCTCGGATTGCTCCTTTTCTTGTTCGCTTACGAGCAGATCCCCGTCCTCTCCATGCGCCTTGGCTATATCATCTGGCTTATTATCCTTGGTATCTGGATTTACTTTTTATACAAATTCATCTACATCGAGATCCCCAAACAACGCAAACTTAAAGAGGCGCGAGAGCACACAGACAAATGGCTGCCAAAACCTAAGAAATAATCTCATAACACATAACTAATCTCATAACACATAACATGGAACACGTATCAAGTTAATTATGTTTCATGATGAGTTGCAATGTAAAATAGACGAGTTTCTTCATGAGGTTTACAGGCTAACAAGGTCTTTTCCTAAAGAAGAAATGTATGGAATTACTTCTCAGTTAAGAAGATCTGCATTATCTGTAGCATTAAATTATGTAGAAGGTTATGCCAGACAGCGTGAGGCGGTCTATAAGAGCTTCCTGCAAACGTCTTACGGGTCGTTGAAAGAAGCTGAATACTTAATTAAGTTTTCAATTAAAGAAAATTACTCCAATTCAGAAGATGCTTCGAGATCGTTAAAGCTCGCTGATGAAATCGGAGCCATGTTATGGTCAACTATTAAATCTTTCGCATAACTATGTATTCTTGTTATGTGATGTGAGTTATGTGATATGGGACACAATCAAACCTTGGGCAAAACCGGAGAAGACATTGCCGCTTTGTTTTTTACTGAAAAAGGCTATACTGTCGCGCATCGCAATTGGAGATGCAAAGCAGGGGAGATAGATCTTATAGTCCGCAAGGGCGAGGAATGGCGGTTTATAGAGGTCAAAATGCGCTCAAATACAAAATACGGCTATCCCGAAGAAGCGCTCACAGAGTACAAGAGCGATAATTTTTATACAGCTATTGCCGATTTTTTGTCTAAAAACTCACAAATTTCTGAAAAGAATGTCCACGCAGACATCATGGCAATTATTTTAAATAATCAAACTTTTGATATCCGCTGGATTCAAGATCAAGCCTAAAGGCTTGCCCAGTGTCCAGTCAACATATCAATGCACCGCTTCACCCCCAATAAGCTCTTTGTAGAGT
>CAYOMV010000047.1:0-10264 GCA_964405175.1 uncultured Gammaproteobacteria bacterium
GTGCGTATGGAACAAAGTGGGATTCCTAAAATAAATCTCGACGACTATTCAGGCATCATGCAAGGCGGAGGCCCGGGAAATGTCAGCGACCCTCTCGAAAAAAAGACGGATTACCAGCAAAAATACGAAGCCGATCTTAAAAATCTTTTCGACCAAGTGCTGGAAAAAGATTTTCCTTACATAGGCGCTTGCTATGGGATAGGAGCTCTTACAAACCATCTCGGCGGAACTGTCTCCAAAGAAAAATTTACCGAACCCGTTGGCGCCGTAGACATCACTCTGACCGAAGCAGGGGAGAGAGACCCTCTGCTTAAAGGAATCCCCAAAGAATTTCGAGCTTTTGTGGGACACAAAGAAGCCTGCCAAGGTTTGCCCGAAGGTGCCGAGCTTTTAGCTTCATCAAATACTTGCCCGGTTCAAATGATACGAATCAAAAATAATATTTACGGCTGCCAATTTCACCCTGAATTAGACACAGAAGGATTAATTGTCCGTGTCGATGTCTACAAAAATGCCGGTTATTTCCCTCCCGAAGAAGCAGAGCCGTTAATCAAGCAAGTACAAGCCGAAAACGTAATTCACCCTCAAAAGATCCTGAAAAACTTCGCGGATCGATACAAAAAAACTTAAAGGAAGTAAAATTGATCTAATCAATAGATAGGGATATTAAACTGTAATCTCTAAACCTAGCATCATTTAAAATACCTAATATAATTGTTAAAAGTTCTCTTTAAGAGTAAAATGTAACACATGAACAAGAAAAAAATTGTACTAGGTTTAACAGCCGCTATAGGCATATTACTACTGCTCACTTCAATAATATTCATCATTACTTCTATATCTATCGGTAACAATGTCGAAAAAAATTGCCAACAAGCTCAAAGCCAGTTCGAAGGTGATTGCGTAGATGCTTTGATACAAACTGTAGAAGCGGACTTCAAAACCAATGTCAGCAAAAATTCTGCCGTATGGACACTGGGTCAGCTAGGTAATGATAGAGCTCTGCCTTTGCTTCAAAGTAAGCTCATGGGAGCTGTTCCTGATCGCGAACCTTGGGACAAGGGGATCAGTCAATACGAGCTCTCCAAAGCAATTAAACTTTTACAAGGCGGGCCAAACATCACATCCATATTTTGGCGATAAAGCTCCACCCCGGAGCTTTTATGTTTTCTGCGCTCGTTATATAATAATATCGCTATAGCGATTCCTGCATTGTTAATTATTAATTGTTAATTTTTAATTGAGCGAAGCGATAGCGAAGCGTTAGTATGAATGAACACAAAAAAGTACCAATAAACATAATCATGGGCCAACTCGGTTCAGGAAAAACCACCATCATTTTATCACTCGTTAAACAAATCGCAGGAGATGATTATAAAGTCGTTTGGGTTAAAAACGAATACGGTGACGTAAATGTAGATGGAGAACTGGCCAAAGAGCAAGGAATTAGCACCGAAGAAATAATGAACGGCTGCGTCTGCTGTACCGCTTTGGGAAAATTGGAAGACGCTATAAACGAAGTCTTAATATTAAATCCTGATCGTATAATACTGGAAACCGCCGGAACAGCTCACCCTGCTCCAATCGCGCTCGAACTCAAACGCTTTCAAAATTTGCAAATCGATTCATTTGCCGAAGTTATCGACTGCCTTAATTTTAAAGGCTTTGATAACCACGGTTTCATCCGTCAATCATACGCAAAATTCATTGATTTTATTATTCTAAATAAACTTAATTTAATCAGCGGAAGCCAACTTGAAAATATCTTGGACGAAGTACTGGACATATACCCGGACACCCCCAGAATTAAAAGCTACGACGGCGAAATCAGCTCCGATCTTTTGTTGGGTTTAGACAGCAATAAAATCGCTTTAAAAAATATCGAAGAAATTGAAATGGATCTGCAAAAAACTCCGGATCATCATGATCATATTCAAGCATTCAGCTGTAAACTGGAAGGCGAGTATAATACAAAAGACATTCAAAAAATATGCGAAAGCCTCTCGACCGAAGACATTTACCGCATAAAAGGAATCGTGAATACCCCGGATGGATCCATAGTCCTAAATGGAGTGGCCAGCAGATTTAACTGGCAACCACTGCAAAATAAAAGGCAAAGAACAGAATTATTATTCATTGGCAAGGGCGCTGATAATACATTAAAGAATAAAATTTGTGAACAATTAAACTCAATTAAACTATGAAACACCAACCTCTTTTAATCCTTCCCTTCGACCATCGCAGTTCATTTTCTAAAAAACTCTTTGGTTGGGAAGGGGAGCTTAGCCAATCTCAGGTAAAGAAAATCAGCGAATATAAAAAAATCGTCTATCTGGGATTCTTGGAAGTCGCCAAAACAGCCAAGGACAAAAAACATTTTGGCATTTTGGTAGACCAATATTTCGGTACATCTATCTTGCAAGACGCCGAAAAGAAAGGCTTTACCGTTACCATGCCGGTTGAAAAGAGCGGGCAAAAAGCTTTTACGTTTAATTATGGTAATGATTTTGGCAAATGGATAGAAAAAATTAAACCCGATTATGTAAAAATCTTGGTTCGCTATCACCCCGCCAATAAAGACATAAACAAAATCCAGTTAAAACGCCTCGCGCGATTAAACGACTATTGTAAAAAACACGGCCATAAAATGATGTTTGAACTCCTCGTCCCGGCCACGGACGCGGATATGAAAAAAGCCAAAACCCCTGCTAACTACGACACTAAAATCCGCCCCATTAGAACCGTGCAAGCCATTCGCGAGATTAAAAAAGTAATTAAGCCGGAACTTTGGAAAATGGAAGGTTTTAGCAAAGCGGACTGGAAAAAAGTATTAAAAGCACTGGGCAAAGATACTGAAGTAATAATCCTTGGCCGCGGGCAGAGCGATGCCAAAGTGGAAAAATGGCTTCGTGATGCCGCCAGCTTTGATCAAATAGTGGGCTTTGCAGTTGGGCGCACGATATTTTTTCAACCTCTGGAAGATCTTCTGGGTAAAAAAATAAACAAAAAACAAGCGGTTAACCAAATCGGTAAAAATTACCGCAAGTACGTAAACATTTGGCGTAGTGCAAAAAAAGCCTAACTCTTTTTACTCTCAAGCTCAATGTCTTTTTTAAATAAAGATATCCTGCGATATCTGGCTATTACGTTAAACAATACAAAGTAAATAAAAATCGACAAAAGAACCGCCAAACCTCCATAAATAAATATCATCCGCATATCAACAACCAATAGTCCGCCCAGGGCGATAATGGACGCGATACTGTTTATTAAAAACAGCGCCTGCAATGTTGTTAAATTCTTCCTCTCCGTATCACTGTACAAGAATCCTATCAACCCAACCGTTGATTCTATATAGCTCATAAGCATCTGCCACAACTCTTCTAAATACTTTTGAGATGAATTTAATGAGATAAAAAATGTTTTAAAAGTTTTATTCAACACCGAATCTTTTACGTATTCATCTATCAATTTACCTCTCCATTCCAAAAAGTGCTTCATCTGATTCAACCTGGCTGTAAAAAAATTGGCTTGGCTTTGAATATTAAAAATTTTATCATGAATATGTGCCAGCTCTGTCTGCTGTATAAAGCTTTGCTTTCTGATCCCGTCTACCTGATTCCATAAAACTTCATAGCCTTTTACAAATCTTTCCAGCTGAATTTCGTATACTCTGGCAAACAATAATTGTTCTATCATTTTATCCGCCACTTCTTTTTGATATTTGGAATTATTCACCACCACCAAAGTCTCGCCAATCCATACCTCGCCTTTTTCCAATTGAATTTTTTTGTAGGGTATAACCTTAAAATTGCGAAAAACATCCTCCAAATCATCCGGCTTAGCACCTGAAACCGTAAGAAGCAGGGGATGCCTGGATTCAATTTCTTCAAAAACTTTGGGCAGTGCCGCACCGCGTGAAAACAAATTATCCCAAAGCTGGTTCATTTTTTTGGTTAAAAATTGGTCCAACCCTTGATGATCTTTATTTATTTCGTCCACTTCCTGCCCGATAATCATTAAACCGTCTTCCAAAACTCTAAAAAACAGTTTGTTTAAAAACCGCCCTCCAATAACATTGATCGCTTCCGTGGAGTAATGAATCTCCTCCAGCTCCATATCTTTAAGCCAACTGCGAATCTCCTTTCTTTTAAAAGTTGAAGAATCCCAGTGTGCCAACGCTCTGTAATAATCTTTCAAGTGCAGTGTGGAGCTCGGAGCCCAAGAAGCAATGTAAATATTTAAAAACTTCACAAGTCAATTATAGCACACATTACATCGTGGAGTCAGCAAAAAACCGAATATGTTATAATAGGGGAGATAATATTCGCTCTTCAGGTTTACAACATCATCTACCAAGCTTTCAAAACAACTATGCAAGAACACATAGGCTTTACCATTCAAACATTAGGCGAGATCTTTATCGCTTTTACAGTACTAAAAGTCCACCAACGCATGCTGGTCGAACAAAGAATGGACGAACGCGTCTTTAAAGTTATCAAATTCGAACAATTATTGGGCGCGCTTGGCATAATTTTTATCGTTATCGGATACGTACTCTTAATCACAGCGTAAAAAAACTGACACAGTCTGCCGTGCAATCAAGGTTAACCTATGCCGCGCCTGCAACCTTCCGCTTACCCTTATTTTTTTGGTTTAGTAAACCTCAATCCTTACCTGCTTTCTCCCAAAACCCGCAGCTTCAAAATAAGTGGGCATCCATAAATCGATATTCTTGCTTCCATATCTTGAATTCATCCTGTCTCTAACCACAAAAAGCTTATCACCGTATAGTTCGGGTATCTTAACTATGGAATGCAAAGGCAAAAAATTAGAAGCCACGGTATTAGCTGAACCATATATGGCGTAATTCAAACAGACATCGAAACCTGTGGCCGTAATACAGGGCGTGGAATCCGTTTCCGCCGGCCTGCTCGAATATGCCGAAGCACTCACATGATAGATAGCGGAAGGTTCTCCGTTTATTTTATAATTATCAGCCGCAATATTAACAGTCCGTCTCATCTCCGCGTCCACTTCTTCAGCGATAAATTTATAAAAAAAGACGCCCAAAGAAATCGCGGTTAAAAGGATTAAAGCGAATAAAGCAAAAGCGCTTAAAAACATAGCTCCGCCAACAACAACTTCATCATTTTTTTTAATAGACTTTTTTCGCGCTCTCTTTATCATAAATCTAAAAATTTAATCAACTGTTTAACCCATTCCTGATGAGTTCTTTCATCATTCCTTATATGTTCCACCGAATCATGAAAACCGTTTTCAGTTAATATATCCAAAATACGATCGCAATTCTTTTCCGCCCTTTCCTCCCATATCAAAGCTTTATCCAAGATATCCCTAACTTCTTGCGTTGTTTTCATAGACCCAATTGTTTCTTAATATTCATAAGGGAAGCTTTATGAGCTTTGCTTTCTTCCACCATCTTGTAGAGCAAATCATGCGCTTGTTTTTCGTGCCCGCCAAAAGTATGCATGTAACCTTGATTCCTGAGTAAATTATAATACGTATCAACAAAATTATCTTCGTAAATTATCCCTTGTTCGATCTCTTTGCTTAAAAACTCTCTGTCTTTGCCGGATAATTTAGGTTTATAACTGCTTTTTAATTTTTTTGTGCTTATAAACCAATAACCCGCTCCAACAGCGGCCGCGGCTCCCACTAGTATAAGTGCTTCTATATGCATAACAGTCACATTGTAGCACAATAACCAACTATCAATAAGCAATAATTAACACTCTGCAAATTCTTGCAAGATCATCCGAGGTCGCTGATTTTCTATCAAAAATTGAAAACTTTAAACATTTTTGTTATTCTTTTAATCATGCAAGAAAAAATTATCACCTTTCTAACATCGCAAAATGGTTTTTGGGGTCAAATGTATTTTGGCAATACATTAAAAATGTATGTAACCGCCCTAATTATACTGGTTGTTGCGATTTTATTTTTTTTGCTTCTGCAAAAAATAATCTTGGTTAAACTGGAATCTTTATCCAAAAGAACCAAAACCGATTTGGACGACGCGCTTATCGCAACGGTTAAAAGAGTAAAACCGCCATTTTATTGGTTTTTATCTTTTTATATCGCGGTTAGATTCCTAAATTATCCGGACACGGTTAGATGGATCCTGGACTCAGCTCTTATAATTATTTTGGTTATCCAAGTACTCACCGCAAGCTCTACCTTTATAAACTTTTTATTCAAAAAGCTGTCCTCAAAACAAAAAGAATCCGGTTCAAAAAGCGCAATGGGGTATTTGGCCATAATCACTAAAATAGCTCTCTGGTCGATTGGTATACTTTTAATCTTATCCAACCTTGGCATAGACATAACTTCGCTAATAGCCGGCTTGGGTATCGGCGGAATCGCTATAGCTTTTGCTCTGCAAAATATCCTTGGAGATCTTTTCAGCTCTTTCGCCATCTGGTTCGACAAGCCGTTTGTAGTTGGGGACTTTGTTGTTATTGGCCAACACAGCGGCACGGTAGAAAAAATCGGTATCAAAACCACTCGCATACGGTCTTTACAAGGCGAAGAAATCGTAATTTCCAATCAAGAACTCACCACCACGCGCATACAAAACTTTAAACGCTTAAAAGAACGCCGGGTAGTTTTTTATATCGGCGTAGAGTATTCAACGTCTCCCAAGCAACTTAAAGACATACCTCTCATCATCCAAAATATAGTCAAAGACATCCCGCAAATCCGTTTCGACAGAGCACACTTCTTCAGATTCGATGATTCAGCGCTTACGTTTGAAATCGTCTACTTCGTAGAGTCGGATGAATACGAAATCTATATGGACGTCCAGCAAGCGATCAACCTCGGTATTCATGAAGCTTTCTTAGACCAGGGCATTAACATCGCCTTTCCAACACAAACGGTTCATCTGGTTAAATAACTGCAGTCTGCATTATATCAAAAAACCGCTAAAATTTGCGGTTTTTAAATTTTTAAAGGGCTATTGACCATGGCCATTAAACATGTTTATTATTATGTATAGGTTTTTGCGTTAACAAGGATGCGTGGTGGGTAATGAGCACCAAAAAAATCAACCATTTAGTATATACTCCTCGCGCTCATCTCGGCTTGGAGCTGGCGCAAAAAATTGGTATCGCACTTTCTGCAATCGATCCGGAAATCCGCAGAACTCATCTCATATTGCAACTCTTGGAAATCAGAATTTCCAAGCCCGCCAAACTGGTTGCAAGGTGGCATGAAACCGTATCACTTTGGTACAAATTGGCACGGCAGTTTCCAATGCTGGCCGAAATACTAAGCGACTACGATCTGGATTACCAGTTAGAGCAAAACCGGCTAATATTCGCCCTCCGAACCGCCTTATCCGAAGCCCGATGAACAGGGCTTTTTAAAATGCGATTACCTGCATTATGGGTAATTGAGTATGGACAAAAACAAGTGATTATAGGTAATATACAACAAATCATAAAATTAAAATTTTGACCTTAAAAGAAGTTTAATCATCCAAACACCATATGCAAGAACCATCACCGCTCACACAGCCAACCACAGACCGCGCGTTAAATCCCGAAGAGCCTAAACCGCAAATCACACCCCCCGAAGAAACCGCAAAAATACCGCAATCACAAGAACCGGAATTGGTAGACACAATCAGAACATCACTCGAAACCAAACAAGTAAAAAAAGATTATGCTCTCATAACCGGTGCTTCCTCCGGGATAGGGGAGGCTTTCGCGAGGCTTTTGGCTTCAAAGAAAAAACCCCTGATTCTGATGGCACAAAACGAAAGCAAACTCAAAGAGCTCTCATCGGAATTGCGAGAAAAACACGATGTAGACGTCCGGTTCATCGCATCAAACCTGGCACGATCTAAGACCCTCCCCGAACTGCCGGCAAAACTAAAACGCATGGGCATAAACGTGGATATTTTGATAAACAACGCGGGCTTTGGTAAATATGATGCCGAAGAAAAAATCCGTTACGAAGATTCTTTAAACATGGTCAATCTAAATTGCCGCACTCTTTTAGCGCTCACCAAACTATTCCTGCCCGAAATGATCGCGCGTAAAAAAGGAGCCATCATCAACATCGCCTCCCTTGGCGGTTTCGCACCAATCCCATATATGGCCACTTATACTGCCACCAAAGCCTTCGTAATCAGCTTTAGCGAGGCGCTGGCCGAAGAAGTAAAAGGCAAGGGTGTACGAGTGCTTTGCTCTTGCCCGAGCGCCGTAGCCACCAACTTCCAGAAAAAAGCCGACATCAACGCCTCCGAACACCAAGCTCTAAAAAACCTCAGCGACCCAAACACAGTTGCCGAGCAAACCATAGAAGCTTTAAAACAAGGCAAAACTTTGGTAATCCCCGGCACAAACAACTTGCTATATAAATATGGACCGTATTTTTTACCAAGATTTATTCTAAAATATATCGGCAAACAATCCATGAATCCAAAAAGTTAATCGGCATCTGCCGGTTTTTCTTTTGCCTGCAATTAGATTTAAAAAATCATCAATAATATGCAATTCCAAGCAACCATCCCCGCAGAGCCCTCCTCGCACTTCGCTTCCGAAACGTTACAAACGGATTAACGTGATAAACGTATTAACGTGCAAACGTACTAAACAAACATTACACATCCATCTTGTTTATGCTATAATGCCAAAGAATAATCAAACTGAGGGGTATGAAAAAATCTTCCAATAAAAAACAAGCTATCAACCCGGAGGGCAATCAGACTTCAGGTGCCGATTTTGTTTGGGCGGCCATAACCGTCGTCAGCCTGCCCATAGCCGCGCTCTCGATTTCCGCCTTAGGAATCCATCCTGCTTTATCTTTTTTATTGGGAGCTTTGATAACCTTCCTCATCTTTGTTGTCGAGGTAATCATAAGGGGAAAATCCTGGATCTTTTCCGATAAATTCCACGAAATTTTTGGGCATCATGAAACCGCGTTTAGAATCCTTGTTGTCATTGGTGGAGCGCTGTTAATTTTGCAAACAGCTTTTGTTTTACAGCTTTTAGTCAGCCCGCAGATGGACACGATAATGCTTAATTTAATCCTGCAGAAACAGTGCCAAAATCAACAAGGCCCGCTTTCCGAACTGATCTGCCCTTCGTTTATGGCCATTTCTCCCAACCAGCTGGAAAAAATCCCTTTAACTTATTCTCTCGAACAAGCTTCCAAAAACCGTCTCCTGCCAAATACCATCTTTGGCTCATGTGCCATAGCTCCATTAAGCAACCCTGATTTCGATGCTCAAAAACTTGATTTGGAATTTTTTGCTTATTGCCAACCCTGGAGCGATGCCCCCGACATCACCCAAAAAGAACCGGTTATGAGATTGGTTTCAGCCACAATCGAGCAAAACCCCGAAGGATACTATTCCATACTGACTTGGCAAGAAGATAAAATGAGCGAAGACTTCCAAAAACTCACCGCAGACCAAAAACTCTTACTACGCCTAAACGAACAACTGCTAAACAGATACAGCAAAACCATCCGCATGTACGCGTTTTAAAATACTTCATGCGAAAATCAGTTTAATTTGCAAAAGTAAAATCCTTTAGACTTTTAGCATGCCGGAATTTCAGTTATAATGAAGGCATGAAAATCACCCCATTTGGAGCCGTTAGAGAAGTAACCGGCTCATGTTATCTCTTGGAAACCGACAAAACAAAAATTTTAGTAGATTGCGGACTGTTTCAAGGAGGAAATTTTGCTCAAGCTAAAAATTATAACGATTTCGATTTTAACCCGCATGATATTGACGCGGTTATTTTGACTCACGCGCACATCGATCATTCCGGGCGCATACCCCAACTCATTAAAAGAGGTTTTTTAGGTCCCATCTACTGCACTCCGCCTACCAAAGATATGTGCAAACTTCTTTGGTTTGATGCCGAAGAAATAATGGAAGAAGACTTTAAAAGGCACAATGCGCCCAAGCTTTACTCGCTCGAAGACGTAAAGATTGCCGTTCGCCGTTTAAAACAAGTCAGCGATGCAAGCGCCCTGTGCTTTAAAGACTTGCAGATCCAATTCCATAACGCCGGCCATATTTTGGGAAGCGCGTTTGTTGAGATAACCGAAGAAGGAGGCAAAACCGCAACCTTTTCCGGTGACTTGGGAAACGTGGATACTCCCATTCTTAAACAAAAAGACATTTTAAATAAAACCGATGTTTTATTTATCGAATCCACCTACGGCGACCGAATCCACGAAAAAAAATCCGAACGCTGGCAAATCCTGAAAAAAAATGTCT
>CAYOMV010000048.1:0-9936 GCA_964405175.1 uncultured Gammaproteobacteria bacterium
ACGGCGTTGCCTTCAAATGTACACCCCAGCTGCGCTGGGGGTTTATAGGATTAATAAATTAGCAACCCCCTATGCATAAAGCTTCGGGGGTCGAGCTTAGCAATTATTACTTGAAACACCGCTAGTAGCTAGTAGCTAGTAGCTAGAAGCTGGTCTTTACTCGTGACAAACGGATTCTCGTGATAAACGCGATTTCGTTGTTAGAAGTTAGAAGTTAGAATTTAGAAGTTAATCAGTTAGATATTGACGTTCTTCCCTATTTATATAAAGGTATAACAATATGAAAAAGCCCCTATTTTTGCTACTCATCACCTGCCTGCTCGTTACCCCCATTAAAACAGACTCCGCTCAATGGCGTGATTTGTCTGATCAAATACCTCAAACTGTATTAGATGAGTATGTTGAAATACCCTATATATCTTTTGCTGTCAGCCGCGGCACGGATTGGCTCTCCGGCAATCCCAATCAGCTTTTTCATGTGCTCCAAGATAAAATTATCGACCTCACACCCGATCTTAAAGAATTTGGCTTAACCGGTATCCGGCAAGTCGCAACCGACGGCAGTGCTTGGTTCATTATGGGCGACGCCCATGTTTGGCAATCTTTTCCCGACATGGCCCTGATCTACGACGGTAAATATTATACAAATATAAGCAACGTCATCCACCATATTCCGAGCGACGAACAGATCACGCAAATAACAGGCAAACAAGGGCTTTGGTATCTTGTAACCGATAAAAATATTTACCTTTGGCATCAAGTTTTAAACTCTCCCGCAAAAATCGATTTGCCAAACGCTTTCAAAGAGCCTCGCCTTTCCGGCATAAAACTCCACCCTGTAAAAAACGGTTGGATTGCGGAATTCGAACAAAAAAACGGCCCCAAGAGCCTTAAAAGCGGGCAAGATGTCTTGGATAAGCGTTTGTTTTATTTTGAGGGAAGTCGTTTTCAGGAACTTACCTCACTGTTTGACAACATCAGTAATTACTCGACCATCGGTTCCAATGGAACGCACATACTATTAATCGGCGCAAAAATAAATTCCGATGGTTTTAGATACAAAGCTTTTATCTCCGATGGAATAACCATTACGGATGTCACCGCTTCATGCTCGAGTATCTTGCCGGCTCAAATAAATCCCGAGTCTCAAAACTTTTTAACCCAATCACAAATTGTTTGGTCGGGAAACTCGTGGACTTTTATCAATAGCAACAAACAAATCGCCGCATGGCAACCTAATACAACTGCAAAAATCTTGCCTCAGACTTTGGATAATTTTATCATCTCGGGTTACGGGAAACATGGCCAAACACTGCTTGGAGGCTATAGAAATGAAAACGGATTACTTTTACCCCGCTTGGTACTTTTTTCAAACTAACCTAAAGAGCCGGTTTACCGTTTAATTCAATTGGAATTTCCGCTTGGTCTTTATAATAAGCCAGCTCTTGCTTTAGCATCTCTTCATCCAAAACTTCCCCGCCAAATAATACTCTGTCTTCAAATTTGGTTATTTTTGCGTATAACTCCTCCTGTAATAGAGCCGGTAAATTTTCAGCGCAATCGCGAAGTTCAAAAATCAAATCCTCAAAGTTATTTAAAACCGATTCCCCTTCATCCGCATAAGCTTGCAAGCTTTGCTTATTGGCGGCCCAATAATCCTCCCGCACATGATGGCGAACTTGTAAAATTTCCGATCGATCTTCATCTGTAAAAGATAAATCAAAATCATCATCTTTAAATAAATCGTTTAAGGTATTTATTTCTTGATTATTATGATATCTGGACAATAAATGCGCCGTGGATCTGCGCAGAGCTTTTTCAACCATAGCCCACTCTTTAGCCGCGCCGCTGTCTTCAAAAAAATTTTCAAGCGCGTACCTGGCCGGATATACATCTCTTGCGAATTCTTTAACAAAATTTTGCAACTGGGCTAGATCAACCGCTTTACCATCATCATAATCTGTAATAAAAGCATCGGCGATAGCCTTAATTTTGCCGTCCGAAAAATCAATCCAATGTGATAAAAAATTGATTATCTCTTTTTTATCTTCCAAATCCAAAAATATATCTGTCATACCAAATCATTATAACATGTAACTTGTAACATGTAACTTTGGGTAAAATTAGCCAAAAATACCATGAATTACCATGATAGATACACTATGGCGCGCACTGCATCAAAAAGCCTTGCCAAACACCAATTTTTACTGTACCCTCTTCATACTTAAGTAAATAACACTTCCGCGTTATAAGGCCATCGCTTTACAACGTTAAACCAAAGAAGTGGCTCGTTCGCCCCGCCAAAGGTCCGGGCCCGGTGACATGGGTTAATCACATACCATTTATGACGACCAATACAAAACAAGAAGAACTAAAAAAACTTTTGGATGAAAAATCCTATACCGACTACCCTCACATCGGAGACGTGGTTCATGGTACCGTAATCAGCGTGGGGCGTAACGAAATCCGTGTGGATTTGGGCGGTTTGGCCATGGGCATCGTCCGCGGCCCCGAACTCGACCCTAACATGCTATTAAGCGTGGGCGATGAAATCGATTCAACAGTCATAGATCTGGATAACGAATTCGGTGAGCTGGAACTCTCGCTTAAAGGCGCCGGCCGCAAAAAGACTTGGGAAAAAATCAAAGAAATTTTTACCAGCGGAGCTGTTATACCGGTGCGTGTACTGGAAGCCAACAAAGGCGGTCTCATTGTGCGCCTGGAAGGCCTATCCGGCTTTTTGCCCGTCTCTCAGCTCTCGCCCGAACATTATCCGCGTGTGCAAGGCGGTGAAAAAAGCAAAATTCTGGAAAAACTCAAAGATCTTGTTGGCAGTGATTTGGATGTAAAGGTTATCGATGCCAACGAAGAAGAGGGTAAGTACATAGTTTCCGAAAAAGCCGTTTGGGAAACCCGCCAAGAATCCGTTATTTCCAAATACAAAGTTGGCGATACAGTTGAAGGCACTGTAACAGCCGTCACCGATTTTGGCGCCTTTGTAAAATTCGATACCAATCTGGAAGGCTTGGTCCATATCAGCGAAATAGCATGGCAACGCATCGACGACCCGCGCGACGTCTTGAAGGTTGGCGACAGAGTGCGTGCCGAAATCCTAAATATCGAAGGCTCCAAGATATTCCTCTCCATGAAAAAACTCATGACCGATCCTTGGCAAGAAGTTGGCGAAAAATACAAAGTCAACCAATGGGTCAAGGGACGTGTTCTAAAAATCAATCCTTTCGGATTGTTCGTGGAACTCGATCCGGATATCCATGGCTTGGCTCACATCAGCGAGCTTGCCGATAAACCGGTTAAAGATGTAAATGAAATCGCCCGCATTGGAGACGAATTCGAATTCCGCATCGTTTCCATCGACCCGGACAACCATCGCTTAGGCCTGTCTTTGAAAAAAGAAAAAGAAACCAAAGAAGAAGAAAAAACAGCCGCCTAAAAACAATTTACAATTAAAAAACCGTCGATACATTTCGGCGGTTTTTTTTAGCCTAGAAGCGGGCCTACTTACACCCTTTTGCTAAAATATTACAAAGAATAAAAAACCGTCGATAGCTCTCGACGATCTGAAAGACTCTTCCTGATTACGAAACTCTATCTCGCTGGTTCCAATACTCTATTAGAACCATGCCCAAAACTATCATCAAACCGAATCCACCAGCCAAAACATATCCATATTCTTGCATCACAATGCTCATCACAAATGAATATATTAACAAGAGAAGCATGGAAAGTATTGACGCTAAAACAAAAAACACAACTACCAGTATCAATAAAACAAATATCGACACTATGTATTGAGGTAGACGCATCACATCCTTGGAAAGGTCCTTAATCAACTTATACATTAAATATACACAAGGAAGTCCCCAGATAATACCAAAAACAATAAGCGGCCGCGTGTTTAATGTAGTATAAGTGACGCCAATATAAACCGACATAACAGGTCCGATAAACAAAATCATCATTGCCATGATGAAATAGGAAAGTTTCGAGAGAACCGACCAATGCGCCTTATGAGTCACTGAATCACTCATAACACTTCTCCTTTCAAGGTTCTGATATAAGCAAATCATATACAAAAAATAATTGCAAACAGGAAAGTTGAATCAGTTCTTAATATTTAAATCTTACCAATGCGGATTTTAAACAACCGTCGCGCAAAAAAAATCGCTCCAAATTAATGAGCGAATTGAATGAGTGAGACTAATCTTGCATAAATCACAAAAAAATAAAATTTACCTGCGATAGCCCTTATCACCTTCTTGCTTAGAGTGATTTTTTTTAAATATGCTCTGATTAGCCGCCAAGCGAGTCAGTCAATGTAGCAACAATAGCTAAAAAAATGAATGAAAAAAAGGCAAAAGCCCCAATATTCCCGTCACTGAAAGCCATACAAATTAAAGCACCATTAAGAACTAAAACAACAATCAGTGCAAACACAAAAGCTAAAGAAATCGATATTACAATGGCATAAGTCACATAGCTATATACTGACCTCAAAGTTTCCATACCTCCTCCTTTGTGTCCAATGTACATGAATAATGAACCACAAAAATACGATTCATGCAATTCAAATGATAAAAAAATTTGTAAATCTTCGCATTATTCCTTAAAGTATAGACTCTCGACAAAATGCAATAAATAAGCTATATTAGGCGTATTACAACAACAGCGTAACCCCGCTTATCACGCCATCTCACAGAGCCGATCGTGATAAGCGGATTCTCGTGAAAAACGAATTATGTCCCAAACTACAAGAAATATCATCATCTTTATAGCCGCTTTCGTTATCATGGGCGGTCTTTTGGCAACCATGAATCTTGAAACCCAAGAAACCATGGATCTGGCCACATTGGCAAACAAGGTTCAAAACCAAGAAGTCACCTCGCTTACCATTGAAGGCGACGAAGTAACCGCGCAATTTCAAGACGGCAACACCAGTGTCATCATGAAAGAAACAGGCACTTCACTTACAACTGTTTTTGCCGATTACGGAGTCGATCCCGAAAAACTTCGCGCCATTCCCACCGAAGTCAAACAGCCCAGCGGCTTTACGTATTGGGCTTCGCTTATAATCCCGAATCTTCTTCCAATTTTATTACTTATAGTTATATTTTGGTTCTTTTTCAGGCAGGTGCAAGGCCAAAGCAATAAAGCAATGCAATTCGGCCAATCATCGGGGCGTGAAATTCAAAAAGATTCTAAAGATAAAATCACTTTTCAGGATGTTGCCGGCGTAAAAGAGGCCAAAGAAGAATTGTGCGAAATAGTGGATTTTCTAAAAAACCCCGACAAATTTACAAAGTTCGGCGCAAAAATCCCCAAAGGGGTTCTGCTTATGGGTAGCCCGGGCACAGGTAAAACACTGCTTGCCCGTGCCGTAGCCGGAGAAGCCGATGTGCCATTCTTCCACATGAGTGGTTCTGAATTTGTAGAGATGTTCGTGGGAGTGGGCGCGTCACGTGTCCGCGATTTGTTTACCAGAGCCAAAAAAAGTGCACCCTGTATTGTTTTTATAGACGAAATAGACGCGGTAGGCCGTCAACGCGGTTCGGGCTTAGGAGGCTCGCACGATGAACGTGAACAAACATTAAACCAAATTTTAGTGGAAATGGACGGCTTCGAACCCAATGCCGGTGTAATTGTTATTGCCGCGACCAATAGGCCGGATGTTTTGGATCCGGCGCTTCTCCGCCCCGGCCGCTTCGATCGCCGAATCGTTCTCGACCCTCCCGATATCAACGACCGCGAAGCCATTCTTAAAATTCACTCCGACAAAAAACCTATCGCCAAAAGCGTGTCATTGCGCAAACTCGCCGAACGCACACCCGGTTTTAGCGGCGCCGATCTCGCCAATCTTATGAACGAAGCGGCGATTTTAGCGGTTAGGCTGGGCAAGTCTCAAGTAACCGAAGACGAACTTCTGGAATCAATTGAAAAAGTAATGCTCGGACCGGAGCGTAAAAGCCATGTACTATCTGAAGAAGAAAGGAAAATTACCGCCTACCACGAAATAGGTCATGCTTTGGTTGCTCACCTTCTCCCCCATTCGGATCCTGTCCAAAAAGTCAGCATCATTTCACGCGGGCGCGCCGCCGGTTATACCATAAAAACCCCCTTGGAAGACAGAAAGATGCGCCGCCGCGAAGAATATACCGAGGATCTGTCGATGATGCTTGGAGGCTATGCCGCTGAACAAATAGTTTTTGGCGATGTAACCACAGGCGCCGGCTCTGATATGAAACAAGCCACCCAGCTTGCGCGCAATATGGTAACTCAATGGGGCATGAGTAAATCTTTAGGCCCTCGTGTTTACGGCGATAGAGAAGATATGATTTTCTTGGGTCGCGATATTCACGAAAACCGCGATTACTCTGAAAAAATCGCCGAAAAAATTGATGAAGAAATCGACAACCTAATCCAAAACGCGTTATCTAAAGCCAAAGATCTTATAAATGAAAACCGCGAGGCTATGGACAAGGTTGCCGAAGAGTTGTTAAAAGTGGAAACAATGGAACGAGAAGCATTTGTAAAAGCCATAGGAATCCCACCGGCTAACCCTAAAAACATCGTGCAAGAAAAGCCTCAAAAACCAAGTACACCTCAAAAAACCGCTTAAAGCGGTTTTTTTTTTAAAACCTGGAGTTAACTCAAAACAATTACTTGTACAACATTTCAAGTTCCACGATTAGCGATAAATTTTTCATATTATCAAGTTCGTGATTCAGAGATATACACCGGAAAGCACGACCGCCTATATCTTAAGAATTCGCATTCGTAAATAGATGTTATCCAATAAGTGAATATGCTATAATAATTGCAATATGCTAAAAAAGAAAACAATCATTCCGCACGACAAACCCGTGTTCCGTGAAATCATTCCCCAGGCTTTGCGCTTCGCCTGGACACACCCCACGCACTGGGTGTTGGGAATTTTTGCCGCCATTTTATTCTCCGGCGGCGCTTTGGACATTTTTTGGAAATTCTGGGATTCAATCCAAACACAAAGCAACGTTATTTATTTAAGCAACAGCATCCAAAGATTTTGGTATGCCGCCGGAACAGCCTCCGGTCCCGCTGATTGGATGGTTTATGCCAAAGCGCTTGGTGCAATAGCAATCTTCCTGGTTATCGTATTCACTTTTCTTGGATTTTCCTGCATCTGCCAAGGCGCATTGGTTCACGCCATCGGTACCTACAAAAAGAATAAAAAGAAATCACTTAAACAAGCATTAACAATAGGCTCCAGAGCAATATTTCCGATAGCTATTTTAAACATAATACTGATCGCCTTCATTTGGATAGCCAGGTTCGGCGTATCCTTCCCGCTTGCCATAGCGCTTGGCGATTCCAGCCCCCTGTTTACAGCTGTCTATATCGTCTCCTTTACTGTGTTCGCCGTTCTCACATTAGGCTTGGGTGTCTTGCAGATTTACGCGTTAAACGCCATTATTTTACAAGGAGCCACTCTGGCCAAAGCTCTTGAAAGAGGCTGGAAAATTATTCGCGAACACTGGTTGGTAACCTTGGAAACAATTGTAGTGCAATCTTTGGTAATTTTAGTTTTGCTGATGGCGATTACAGTAGCCGGTATCATCCTAACATTTCCGGCAACAATATTATTCTACTACGCCTTTATAAACAGCAATGTCTTAATGTTCCAAGTCAGTTTAGGCATCTTACTTGCTGTAATGTTACTGTTAGCCCTTTTCACGACTGGCTTTTCTGTTGCCTTTCAATACGCCACCTGGACTATGATGTTCCACAAATTCGGCGAAGGCGGAGCAATTCCCAAGTTGCACAGAATCATAAGGAGATACTTCAAGAAATAATCACGTTATGGCCACTATCCGACGCCCAAAAACACCTTCAATAGAAGATCTGTTCAAGCAAAAAGCGGCCCAAAAATCCGCTCCATCAACAGCCAAACCCGGCTTTATTAAAGGTGCCACCGAAGCCAAAAAGAAAGAAGTTAAACAAAAAAGTCCTTCGGAGATGTCGCAAGTGGAACTCTTAGAGCATAAGCGCAAAGAAATCCAAACATCGGATATCGAAAAGCAAGCCCAGCAGGAAGCCGCGAAAAAAGGTTTGCCCTTCATCAATTTAAAAGGATTTCCGGTTTCTCCTGAAGCCCTTTCATTAATAGATGAAGAAACCGCGCGACAAAATAATGTCGTGGCCTTTTCCCGTCTCACAGACGATATCAGGCTCGCTACCAATAAACCCAGCGATTCCGTAAACAAAATCGCGGAAAACTTGGCCAAGGCGCATCTTTCAGATGTTCAGGTCTACTATTGCTCGGATCAGAGCATGAACTACGGCTTAAAGCTCTACGAAACTCTTCCTAAAATAATCGAAACCACAAGCGGAGTCACAATAGAATCGGAAAAACTAAAAGAATACGAGCAAACAATCAGCAACTTCCAGCAACTCCAGCAAAAACTCGAAGAAGCCACCACCACCGACTTGGTAAGCTTGATCCTTGCCGCCGCGTTAAAAGGCGGAGCATCAGATATTCATATCGAAGCCGAAGAAGAAGCCATCAAAATCCGTTTGCGCGTAGATGGTATATTGCACGAAGCCGCGAGTATCAGCAAAGACAAATGGAAGCTCATCATCTCCCGCATCAAATTGCTTTCAGGGATGAAAATCAATGTTACCTCAGTCCCCCAAGACGGCCGAATTACCATCTATTTAGCCAACGAAAAAATCGAAATCCGCGTTTCCACCCTGCCAACAGCTTTTGGTGAATCCGTGGTTATGCGTTTACTGCGCCCCAAATCCATTTCTCTGGATTTCGAAGAGCTGGGTGTTCGAGGCTTGGCCTGGGAACGCCTCAAAGCCGAAATCGAACGCCCCAATGGAATGATTGTAACCACCGGCCCCACCGGATCAGGTAAAACCACCACGCTTTACGCGATTTTAAAACGCTTAAACACACCCGAAGTCAAAATAATTACCCTGGAAGATCCGGTTGAATATAAACTAACAGGAATCAATCAAAGCCAAATCGACCACTCAAAAAATTACACATTTGCCAAAGGCTTGCGTTCTATTCTCCGCCAAGATCCTGATATTGTCATGGTCGGCGAAATCCGCGACACCGAAACCGCCGAGATCGCCACTCAAGCCGCGTTAACCGGCCACCTTGTTATCTCCACCATTCATACCAATAACGCGGCCGGCGCCATCCCCCGCTTCCTATCAATGGGCGTAAAACCTTTCTTCCTTGCACCGGCTTTAAACTGTGTTATCGGCCAACGCCTTGTACGCCGCCTTTGCAACGACTGCAAACAGCCGATCGAACTTGACCCGGCACTACAATCCGAAGTTATCGAAACACTAAAAACCATTCCCAAAAGCGCGGATATAAAAGTAGACCTCAACAACCTGCAATTCTACGGCCCAAGCGAAAAAACCAAAACCTGCAAAACCTGCAACGGCCTGGGCTACAGCGGGCGCATGGGCATCTACGAAATCTTCACCATGAACAAAGAAATCGAACACATGATTTTAGATTCCAATGTCTCCGAATACGATATGTTGGAAATCGCCCAAAAACACGGCATGGTTACCATGGCTCAAGACGGAATTCTAAAAGCTTTAGACGGCATAACTTCGGTAGAAGAAGTCTTGCGCGTAGCCGGTATCGAAGCAACAATAGAAGACGCCGACGACCAAGAAATCGAAGAACAAAGAAACGAAAAACCGCCCGAAGCTTAACCCGATTATCACAATAGAGAGCAAAAAATCGAGCCGAGCTCGATTTTAAATTTATTATTTATTATTTATTATCCCAACTCATTAATTAAATTATTTTTACGGCGAGACCCCGCTATTGCGGTGGTTTATTATTTATTATTTATTAAGGCTCTAGACTAGCAAACTCTATGCTAAAATAGAGATATGCTTGTCAACAAA
>CAYOMV010000049.1:0-9717 GCA_964405175.1 uncultured Gammaproteobacteria bacterium
GTCATCGCCGGTGCATTGGTATTCATCGGGAGCTATCTTTATATGGGATTCGTTAAGCGAAGCTATATCTTCCACAAAATCCGTGGCGTATTCGCCTTCTTCCAACTGCAGAGCATCCAAGTATAAGAAGTCCGCCAAATTAATATAAACGCGCGCTACTTCGACATCTTCGGGGGAGACAAACTGACAAACCAATCTGTGCCATTCTTGATCGCCGGGTACTTCGTTAAAAGTTAAGCGATTAGCTCCAGCATCCCAAAAACAGTCTTCAAAATTCGCGGGCTCGGTTGTGATGCGGTTGGCCGAGGAAAGGACCGTGTCGTTAAAGAAATCTATATTTACATGTCCGGATGTGGTTCCGTAATTTATTTTGGATTTAAAGTAGAAAGAAAGTGTGTAGTTTCTGTTTGGATAAAGCGCGAGGACTTGGGTAAATTGGTCGTTACCAGAGGAAGCAAGACTAAGAGCGCGGCTGCCGTCGAAAGAATCTTCGAAGGTGACGACGTTTGGATAGTTGGCATTTGTTGTGGACCAGCCCTCGATGGATTGCAAAACATTGACACCGTTTTGATCGACTTCAGTAATATCTTCGAATGAACCGTTTTTAATTAAGTTGAAAGCCGATTCGCCGATTTCGACATTGTAAACTTTGGTACAACCTTCGGAAGAGCAAGCCTCCGCTCCACCATCGAGATACACGCGCGGGCCATCGTTTAAAGTGCCTACCCATAAGCCGTCGGGAGTATCAGCATTGGGAGCGTAACGCAAAGTGGAATACCACATACAGCCGATATTTTCCTCGGAGCAGGCGCCGCGTTCAACCGTATATCTTAACGCGCTTAACCTATCCCCTTTTGAGGAGACGTAGGTTCGGCAGGAGGCGTATTGTTCGTTGCATTCGGGAGCATCAAATTTATAAACCGGGCGCTCGGCCAAACAATATCCATATCCTTTTACGCAATTGTTAGATTGATCAGTTCCCAAACACGATACCATGTCTCCACAAACAACTTGCCTGGTTCCAAGCTCAGGGACCAGCTCGTCTCCATATCCTTCGGATCGGCATTGATATTTGGGTGCCGTTAAGATCCAATTAGGGTCGATAAGATGGCACCAAGGATGGTCCTTATCCAGCTGGCCATTGTCATTACAATCGTAGTATCCGCGAATTACTTCTCCCAAGGTTACATACTTGCCATTGTGTTTGACATTGTAAGGCGAATTGGCGGCCATTTCAAAACCTATGGGTAAAATGCGGGCTAAACGAAGTTTCTTTAGATTGCCCGCGCAATAGGCACGCTGATAACAAGAAGGATCTGTGTTATTGGTAACATCGCTTTCAGGTATTAGTTCCCAATCGGCGTGCAACCCTTTTACATTATTATTTCCGCTTGAGTTTTCATTGCCAATGCCCGAGGCTTTACCAACCGTTAATGCTCCATCGCGCGTACCCAGGTTTATAGCTATGGCCAATTGCTGATCCATCGCACAGTTCCATTGGCTGCGAACTGGCGGGCAAGAAGAAAGATCGGTTACAAGATCTTGATCTTTTTGTGAAAAAAATGACGGAACAATAAAATCACCCAATGATTTGGCAAATGCTTGCCGTTCGTAATAATTTTGAGTTTCGCCTGTTGAATCTTCGTTGGTTAAGTCGTAAAAAGTTACATTATATCTTTGCTGGTCCCCGTAAGATGTACCTCCAACTTCTTCGGATGGTGTTAAGATTTTTTCCAAGAAACCAAAGGCGAGACGGTTTAAAAATGTTGACAATGTTAAAAAGCCCAAACCCTCCAAGCCCGCCTCCCAAAAAGCTTGGACCATGTAATCTTGCTGTTTATCTTGTTGAACCATGGCCATACCGGTTGGCTCTAAATTTCGCATTCCTTCGTTTGCCATTAGGCTGGGCCATTTGATGCGTTGGGTAATTTTATCGATAACAGGCACCATACCCTCGCTTTCTTGGCGAGCAAGTTTCGCTTGAGTATGTTCGCTCAAAATCGCATCGACATAATTTGACTGCAATTCAAGGCCAACATGAAGATCGTTTCCATACGGCTCAAAAGCAACTCGATGCATTCTTAAAGCCTCACCCGAACTTACCATGTCGCTAATGGATTCGAAGTTATCAACCATGGCGGAAATGGTACAAGTACTGCCTTGCAAGGGGCCCATATCGCCCAATCCGAGCCCGAGGCGAATATCGAGTGGACTTGGTTTTTTACAAAGGGTGGTAAAACCAAATTCAGTTTTATCGCCACTACCAAAATCAGCACTAAATTGATACATTTCATCAAATCTTTCAAAAAAGACTCCGGCCGCTTGATCCGCATGGTATTCCAAATATTCACCAAAAGGATCTTCGTAGAAACTGGGTTTACCATCCGGCCTATCCACGCCCAAAATCATATTGGCCGTATCGTAGGCAAAGTTTGTGGTTAGATAAGCCATGGAATCTAAAAGTGCGCCCATTGCGGCGAGCTTAATTTTGAATTCTGTACTTTGGGATAAATATTCTTGGCGACGATACCACCAATCCCTGGTTCTCTCCTGATAAGCAGCTGCTTCCTGCCAATATTCAGCAATACAATTATAATAAATAGCCATCCTTGCTTCGCCGTTAGTAGTAGACCCGACGGGAGTACCAACCATTAAGTTATAACAAGCCTCGACATGGGGTGGCATTGGAGGTGGCGCTGAATCGAAAGGTAGCGATGTTTCAGCTTTTACCGCGTTAGATCCGATCAGACCAAAAAGAAAAACTGCACCCAAAACAGCTAAGATCGTTTTTTTGTTGAAAAATTTACTTTTGCCAAATATCATAGATTGTTATTTTGATTGCTTTGGGTTTCAGTTTGCATTTCGGTTTCGAGTTCTACCATGGCTTCGTTCATTAGTTGCATTAGTTCATCATCGGAAATCTTGTCTAGTTCTTCTTTGGTTATTTTGCCGGTTTCGAGGATTACACTGCGCAAGATGGCCGGGTCGTTTGGGATTTGTTGCTTCATTGAATCCAAGTCGATACCCAGATCCGAGGCGGTTTCTTGGTAGTTTTCCGAGCCAGGAGCGGTTCCCATTAAAATTTCGTTCAATTGGCCTGCCGGATCTTGGGAATCGTTAAAATCGTAAGGCAAGGTTGTTGTAGGCAGGTTAAAGTTCATGGTTGTGGAGTCGCATGGTTCGCCGCTTTTGCAGAGCGGGTTTTCACCGCGGGCTATTTTGACATTATCAGGGATGTCATCGCCGGCTGTGCTCCAGAGATAGGGCGAGGTTTTGTAAATGTTTTCCTCGGCCCAGTCGGAAAGGCCGTCGCCGTCTGTATCGGTGCGTTTTTGTTTGGCTTCGAATTCGGCTATCGGATCTTTAATAAGTTCGCGGTTTTTTTCGTAATCTTCTACAGAAACAAGAAAAGGAGCATAGATTCCTTTGCGCACGTTGTACGCGGAATAGAAAAAAATAAAAGCAGCACCTATCACCAAGGCGATGATTGCGGCTTTTTTTTCTTTATTTAGCTGTTTCCAGTGCATCCGGATCGGACCGCTTTCGCGAGTGTTTTCATCCTGCATAGATGCAAGGATATTGTAGCATAGGCGCAACCAAAAAAGAACGCGTTTCTTGCGTCTACTGTGCATAAAAGTTAGTACTTCGTACCTCGTACGTCGTAAAATTTTATAGAAAGCGGAACGTTGTACGTTGTACCTTGTACGTTGTGCGAAAGATTGTTATTTATCCCACTGAACTTTGACTTGTTTGCCGTCTTGGCGGATAGGTATGCGAATTTCCAAGATACCGTTTTTTAATTTGGCTTCGGTGGCGTCGGAAGATACATGATAAGGCAAAACAATAGAACGGCTAAAACTACCCCAATAACATTCCTCGAAGAACCAATCGTCCGCCATTTCTTTATTCTGATGCTCTCGTTTGCCGCGGATGGTGAGCAGGTCGCCATGGACAGAAATATCGAGGTCATCGGGCTTGACTCCGGCTACAAGCGAGCGGATAACCAAATTATTGCCTTCTCGAAAAACATCGATAGACAATTGCCCTTCTTCAGAGCCGGACATCCAATCAGATAATTGATTCATAACAAACTGATTATAACATATCTAATTTGAATTCTGAACATCGACTACATTGAACTACGAACAAGGATATTGAGCATCTGACATTAGGATATCTACACGATTTTGTAGGGGCATACCTTGTGTTCGCCCGTGCTTTGATAACGAAAGGGCGAACACAAGGTTCGCCCCTACATAATTATTAATCCGTTGGTATTTATTGTTCCGTTGCGGGTTCGGCTGGGTCGGTTTCGGGGGTTTCTTCAACGCCTATGAGGCAGACCGCTTGCCAGGGGCGGTAGTGGGAACGGAAGATTTCTTCGCGAACTTGGCCGTCGGCGTAAGTGATTGTGGTTGTAAAATGCGCGTCGGCTCCGGCGTGAGCGGATTCGGTGCATCGTTTTTTGCCGGGGGCCAGATCTGTGGTTTCGATGAGTTTGGTTGGAGGAGCGGCGGTGATGTTGTAGATGCTGGGCTCTGTAACAACCACTTCCCTGCCGTCGTCCGTTCCCCAAAATTCAAAATGTATTTCGGTGCCGATTATGTAGGCATTAATATAAATATGTTTTGGAGTATCGTTTAAAAATTTAAAATCGGGCGCCGGGTCGTAGATTGTAGCGTCTGTTCCGGCGGGTTCGTAATAAGACACGCGGTAAGAGTGATTGCGCCTTTCCGTGATCTTTAGGCCCGTGTTAACAGCTCCGCGGAACATGGTGGTGCCGATTTGACAGAGACCTCCACCGTATTCGGGCTTTGTTTCATTACCTTTGATAACCAGTTCGGGTAGCCAGCCGTGCGCGCCGTCGATTTCACCCAATGCTTTAAGCATGGAAAATTCTTCTCCCGGAGCTAATAAGATGCCGTTTACATGTTCTTCCACGGCTTTTTTGATATTTTGCGTGCGGTTGTAGGGCGAGCCGCGGAAATTGGATTTACCAACTCCGATGAGCTCTTTAATACCCAATTCTTCCAAATTATCTCCGGTTATCTTGCCGTGTTCTTCTTCGACAACCAGAGGGAAGGTGGAAGTGGGAGGCCAGGAAGAAAGGACCGGTTCCAAGGTTTTATCGATATTGACTTTGCGCCCCAAGGTGCCCGCTGTGAAGGAAACTATTTTCCCATCTTTAACTTCCATGGATCCGCTTTTACTTTCTTTCTCAATCTCTGAGGCGAGCATATGTATACTGGAGGCAAAAGCGGTTTTATCTATCGTGGCGCTTACCCCGTCATCCGCGGCCGTGATCCAACCCGAAAGCATTTCCGGTTCTATGGGAAATTTTTCGCCGTCATGTGTAAAAACAAGCTGAGGGCGGGAAAGCACTTCTTCCACGCTGGCAACTATGGCGTTAAGTTCATCGGCTTGGCGCTCGGCTTTGATATCTTTTATGTGTAAAGTGATGGTGTTGAACGCCAAAATTTGAGCTTGCGCGCGGAGTTTTTCAAAAACTCCCTGCATATCCAAAGTTGTACCATCTTTGTCGGGGATAACAAGTACTTCGGGGGGTTCGTCTTCGTAGGTGGAGATTTCGAAAGTTGCGTCCACCGGATCGGTTAACTTCTCTTTATATCTATCCAACAGAGCTTCTTCGACACGACGTTCGTCGATATTGATTTTAACATCGATGTTATAGGCGCGAATGCGTGATCTTAATAATTGATACAAAACTTTGCGTAGTTCATCGGAGCGCCCGATGTTGTAGGCGTCGGAAACAGCGTTTTCAATATCAAAAAGCACGATATCGGGTAGATCGCTGTTGGCGGATGCTTGCAGGTTTACTTCTTGGCCGTCTAAAGAAAATCTTAAGCCGTTACCTAATGATTGATCTACCGCTTTTGTAAGGGTAGACCGTGCTTCATCGGGTGTTTGGCCGTCTAGGCGGATGTCTAAAACTTTTACACCGGGGTAAATTTTACCTTCATACATGCGCATATAAGCAAAAGCACCGAGAGTTATCATGGTACCCAACAGCAAAACCACTCCAATTGTTATTCCGCTCCAAAGAAGAACAGGCTTGGCTACCGCAACCTTATCTTTATTCTCGGATGCTGTTGTTTTTGCGACGGATGACGCTGGGGCATCGTTTTGAGGATTGTGCTTCTTTTTACTTTTCTTTGACATAAAAAATTTACCCAAAATTGAAAATTAGTTTGATTTGATAAGTGAGTTGAGCATTTCTTTGGCTAAATCGCGCGAAGCCTCTGTTTCCAGGCCCGGAGCGGCAAAGAGAATATAAATTTTTTCGCCCGCTTTTACACCGCCTTTAATTGCGGATTCCGGAATACTAAAAATTTGCCCATCTTCCAAGGATAACGAAACGGTGCCTTTTTCATTACTTATAATAGTAGCTTGTATCATAGACGAATCATACCCAGCCCCAATGCTTGTAGTCAAATGCGGTCAGAGACGAAAAGCCGCTCTTGAACTCGTATATTTTAAAACAAATAAGACCTCAAACAATCCGCACCCAAGAAATCTAGTTGTAGGATGATACGAGTCGGATGACCAGTAATAACCTACTAGTAGATCCCATGCTTGTCGTGGACGCGGATTGTTTGAAGCCTCTTTTGGTTATACGCTTCTATAGAAAGGACTCTTTTAATTGTGTTTTATATCACATTTCCGAAGGATTGTCAAGGGTTTGATATTAATATAACGGGTTTTTTTGTCTAGAGATGACAAATGACGCCTTGCTATATGCAAGACGTTTTAAGGTACGTTTTTAGTATGTCATGTGTTCAGATACCAGTCAAGATGCGTAAATTTTGCTAAATTTAGGTAATTTTTGCGCTTTTATGATTTTTTTAACATGTCTTGAATTTTGACGGACAATAATTGAGACGTGCCATTATCGCCCATACTCACCCCATAAAGGATATGAGCGCGCTCCATGGTAGCCCTGTTATGGGTAACTACCACGAATTGAGTTTGATCGGCCAGAGAACTGATTATTTCGGCAAACTTATGTGAATTGGACTCGTCCAAAGCGGCGTCGACTTCGTCGAGCACGACGAATGGAGAGGGGTTGGTGGCCATAATGGCGCAGATTAAAGCAATGGAGCACAAAGCACGTTCGCCTCCGGATAACAGTGCAATGGATTTTAGCCTCTTGCCGGGAGGCGTGGCCTGGATCTCGATGCCCTGAGGGCCGGCGTTTGGATCCACGGCTTTAATAACATTCCCCTCTTCATCCAATTCCGGCTCCGGGAAAACCTCGCTTAGGCTGGCTTCGCCACCGCCAAAAAGTTTTTTAAAGAAGAGGCCGAATTCATGATTTAATTTGCGAAAAGCGGTGCGGCTGCGTTCGGAAATCGTTTGGTCCAGTTCTTTGATTATGGTTTCCAAAGAAGCCATGGCGCCGACCAAGTCTTGGGTTTGAGTATTTAGTTCATCGTAGCGTTTTTTGGTTTCTTCGTATTCTTTAATGGTTTCAGGATCTATACCGCCGATCCATTCCAGTTGGGCGCGAAGCTTTGAAAGTTGGGGCGCCAATGTTTCGGGGTTGCTTATATCGGTTGCCTTGGCGGCAAGGGCAGGGAGTTCGGATTCTTTATCGGGAATATGAGTGCGTACATCCGTTAAAAAAGTGTCGCGTTTGGTTTCGATACGGGCAAGTTCAACTTGAGCTTGGCTTTTGCGGCTCTCGGCACGCGCGGCTTCGGAGCGCTTGGCCGATAACAAGCGCTGAACTTCGAAAATATGCGAGCGGTTTTGCTGTTCTTTGGCGTTCCAATCTTCGATTTCTTTTTGTACGGTTTGTATTTGATGGTTGATGTCATCCATGGCGGTGACGAGTTCGGCCATTTCTTTTTTTAACTTTGGATCCGCGTCTTTTTCTTGTTCGGGCTCGGGTGCCGGGCGCTGGAGCTTGGAAATAAGTTCTGCGATTTGGGATTTTATGGATTCGGCCAAGGTTTTAATTTTGTTGATATCAGCTTTGCCGGTAACATCATTTAAAAGTTTATCTTGTTCTTTGGCGAGATCTTCCAATGAGCTGATAATTTTGGATAAAGGCAAGGGCGACCATGGTTTTTCGGCGCGAACTTTGGCGACTTCACTGGCGGCTTCGAGTTTAAATTGGCGTTCGCGGAGCTTGGTGCGTTCTTCCATGAGCTTGTTTAAAGACGCGCGCAATTGGCTAAATTCTTGGGATGGCGGATTGGCGCCCTCCATGGCACGCAGTTCGGCTTCGGATTTTTCGGCCTCTTTATTGGCCTGATCGGCTTCGTTGGCGGCTTTGTCGCGAGAGGCTTTGGCTGTGTTTAAAGCGGCTTCCAGATCTCGCCACATGGCGCCGTAATATTGGGTTTGCAGTAGATCGAGCTCGGCTTCCAGAGTTTCGCGTTTTTCCAAGCGTTTGACCTGGCGCTCCAAGGTATTTAGACGCGGTTGAATTTCGCGGATTAGGAGCTCGGCCTGGCGCAGGTTGTCGCGGGAAGATTCGAGCTTGTTTACGGACGCTTGGCGTTTAAGCTGAAACGGGCGCAAACCGGCGGCTTCGTCAAAAAAAGCTTTGCGCTCTGTGGGAGTGGCGGAAAGCACATCGTCGACCATGCCTTGGCCGATAACGCTGTACGTGCGCTGGCCTATGCCGGCTTGAGCCAAGAGCATTACCACATCAGTGAGGCGGGCGGATTGTTTGTTGATTTCGTATTCGGACTGGCCGTCGCGGTACAGCCTGCGCGTAATTACTATCTCCGAATAATCCAGTTCGGGCTTATCATCGTTTTCCAGAGTCATGGAAACTTCAGCAAAACCGGAGCGGGCTTTTTTTTCGGTACCGGAAAAGATAACATCTTCGGATTTTTTACAACGCAAAAGCTTGAGGCTTTGCTCTCCCATAACCCAGCGAGCTGCATCGGCAATGTTAGACTTACCTGAACCGTTGGGGCCTACCACGCCGGTAACTCCACGGCGGCCGTTTTTATCGAGTTCGAATTCCAAAACAGTTTTTCCGGCAAAGGTTTTAAAACCCTGCAATTCCATGCGTTTGAGATACATAATATATAAGCTTCTAGCTTCTAGCTGCTAGCTGTTCGCCGCTGGTTTTAACTTCTAGAGGCTAGAAGCTAGAGGCTAGAAGCTAGCAATATGGATAGTATTTTAGGCTAAATTAAGCTGAGAGTCAATTTATATCATTGCAGGCAACAATCGTCCCGCTTGCCACTTTAGGGAGTTGTAAATTGATACGATTTATAGTAGGGTTCAGGGGTTATGACAGACTACAATCAACGCAAAGAACACTTTAAGGATGCAATGGCCGATATCTTGCGACGCAGGGTTGAGTTTCCTATTGGCACAATGGTGACAGTGGTGGACGCAAAATTGACTAATGATCTGAGATTCGCGAACACGGTTTTAAGCGTATTACCAATTAATGCCCAAGAAGGAGTGCTGCAGGCTTTAAAGGATTTTCATCATGATATTATGAAAGAAATGGCTGATACATTGGGGATGAGAAGATTGCCAAAACTGCATTGGAGCTTTGACGATAGCCAACAAATCGGTACCGAGATGAATGAATATATCGAAGAACTTAAAAACGAAGGTAAGATCTAAGCCTTGCCACAATAAAAACGGGTTGACGAGAACAAACTCGGGGAATGTCCAGTCAACATATCAATGCACCGCTTCACCCCCAATAAGCTCTTTGTAGAG
>CAYOMV010000050.1:0-9384 GCA_964405175.1 uncultured Gammaproteobacteria bacterium
GTGCAGCTGAAAAACGGCGACATCCTGATGGGAAGCTATCGCAGCGGGGTGGTTAAGTTATCGGGCGAGAGTAGGATTGAGGCCGGGGTAGCCGCAATCTCATTTCAGCAGCAAGATCTAGACAGCCTTACGCACCCGATATCGGCAAGACCACCCACGGCCAAAGAACTGAGGGAGTTGGCGACCATGTATGCGGGTGTTTTGAAGAAGTCAGGTGATGACAAAGAATCGAATCTATCCGTTCTTGTCATTGATGATGACTGGAGAACTCAGGGTGATTGGTTGGGAAGGTATGGCAAATTCTGGATATGTCTTGCTGCAACAACTGCACCGGGCAACTACATATGGGGCGCTTGGCCGTATCCGGTCTCTTACGTCACTCAGATTGGTCCGCACAAGAAAGAAGGTGACAAACTTCGATACTGGGTTCACACGCTCTATACAACCGACAGACGTTCACTGGAGTTACCTTACCCCTATTTACACAGCCGCGTGATGAGGAAAGCCACAACGTGGGAGGTGGGCCGCAGGCAAAGCTCATGGGACGATCATGGAGAAGTTTATCCCATGACACATGAAGGGCCAGACCTTTACGTCACCGTTCGTGTGCCGAATGCCCCAATGATGCTCAGCCTCTACATGTTTAATAAAGATGGCCACGAGGGAAAAAACAGATTTCGCGACTATGACATTTCAATCCGTCAGCAACCAGCCAATGTCACATACATGCATCAAGTAGACAGATTCAATGATTGGGAAGAAATTGCAAGATCGAGAATGTTGCAGTTTCGAGGAGGCGTATGGAAACGGTTCATTGTTGATGGACCGGGCGTGATTGTGATCAAGATAGATCGCAATTACTCCTACAACACCACATTATCGGCAGTCTCGTTGGACCTTTTGACGGACCGACCTCCACCTTACTTCGGCTCTGTATTTGACTGGATGGAGGAGAAGCCAACGCCAAGAACCTGGAAGTTCAGGGATTTTGAAGATGGCCAAAGTATTCTCAACTTCACCAAAAAAGTTGATGCGAAGGTTTCTCTGGACAGTAGATCAGAGTCTCCTAGAGTTCATCGCCTTGTGGATTATACATTACCGCTAGCCTCGGTACTCCACCTTCGAAGTTACCTCACTAGTAGTGATCAGCACGATCAACCGTCATCAGGCTACTCAAAAGTGGCCATTGAAAGACTTTGGCTAATCAATGGACTGTTTCGTGAGCAGGAAGGTATTCAAACTGCGGCTGGGCTGAAGCCAGCTAGACACATTGAACGTGAGCTTAGGTGGGATTACAAACAGTTCTACTCAGCACAGGGCAATGGATGGTGGATCATTCGCGAACAGCAAAAGTCGACAGAAAAGGATGTTAATAATGATGTGGATCAATAGAGTCTTAACAGTTGCAATATGTGCTTTAGCATCAACGAATTTAGCTGCTAACGAGGCTATGCCTGATCCAGTCCCAAGGCATGAACATGTACTTGACCCTCTTGTCGATCTTGATATCGATAGCGACAACACCAATGGTATGGAAGATCCAGATCGATCCCCGGAGGAAGAAGCCATTGAGGGAGAGGGGCTCGGTATCATAATACCGAGCAATATCGACGATGATGATGATGATGGAGTTACCGATTTCGCAGATCAGCAGGTAGAGTCGGAGTCGGGCTACGTTCCGTTGATTCTTGAGGTAGCAGGACTAGGTGAGATTCCAGTGGATCAACTGGAGATTCAAATCAATTATACAGGTGAGTCCGAGCTTCCAGGATTGCCATATTCTGGCGATGAAGTGTTCCCGGGAATATTCAACAGAAGGGGGGCACTGACCCCGGGTGTAAGAATCTGGGCATTCAAGAGATCGAACCCAATCAAGTCTGAAATGGATATAGACACTGGTCTAAAACAGTATATCGAGCCATGTGTGCGGTATAACGCCACAGACATTGGATTCAATGGTTCCGTCATTCGTTTCCTCATTGAACCACTGGCCGAAACCGCAGCCGATAGCGATGATATTGAAGTAATTGTAACTGCCTATGGAGGGCAATCGATTGATCAAGTGCTTGCTGTCAGTGATGCGACAAGAGTGTCAGCGAAAAAGGTGACGACAAAAGTGGTTGCTGGGAATATCGGAACGAACAACAGTAATTCTGAAGAAGCTAAGCCTGCATCTCAGCGGACCATGAGCCCAAGAAGGCCTGATGTCGATTGGGTGATTGATGAATACGATGAGGCTCATGAGGATTCGGTGCGAATGGAATGGTGGTGGAGCAATGGGAAACTCGCTTTCACTGAGATGCATACAGATTTGTTACCCATACAGATTGATATCCCCCAGCAATACCGAAATCCCAAAGCAGAATTCTATATTGGGATCGAGGGTGAAGAGGGATGGGAACATCTATACTTTCACAAAGCGACCGACCCAATCAGTGATCGTCGCGGGTTTCTGACTACAAAGGGAGCCTTTGATTTGCAAAAAGCAGAATTTGTGAACGGTAATCACGTATCTATTTCTAACTATGATGACAATGATGGAAAAATCATAAAAGAGCCGATAAGTGGACTAGTACCGAATAAAAAGAATCCATTGCTATTATATGTGAGGCCGCAATCAGCAGAAGATGGTTACTCAAAGCATGGATATTTTAATATACATCTGTATGTGGATCAACATGGTAATGGAAAGCATAAAAAGATTGATACGTTAAAGATGACCATTCGGCATCCAGTCGACTATATGGCTGTTTATTCTGCGGCCCATGATGAAGAGCCGACTAAACAATTTAGCTATCCAGTCGAGAAAATCGCAAATGGTAGCCTTCGAAGTATTGATGTCAAAGTCTATAAAGACGCTATTCACAAAGAAGGGCTGGATATTGAAGGTAAGGAACACAATCAAGAACGGGCAGCATTGATTCTAGTACACGGATATGCGACTGATTGGGATGGAGCGAAAGAATATTGGAGTGAAGTATACAAGCGATTAATTTGGCTGGGGTATCGCGGTAATGTGTACCTTTTTCATTGGCATGGTTATGAAGGCAAGAATATGCTTTACACCCCATTTGACATAAATGTGGAGAATGCGTTTCAGACAAGCCGAGCATTTGCAAATTTCCTATCCGTGGTGAGGAGCCATACAAAACCGAATAGCGAGGGAGAGCATGACTCCGAACGTGTCTATGTACTGTGCCATAGTCTCGGAGGTCTTGTGACTTGGGATGGATTAAGAATTCGTCAGCATTTAGATGGGGGGAATAAACAGAAATGGGTCAAAAATGTGATCAATGTCGATATTGCTGTTTGGCAGGATGCATTTGAACAGCAGCAAGATGTTGAATATATATTAGCAACAGATCAAAATTATGATGGAACGCACTGCGCTGTGAATAATAGTGACAAAGTATCATATTCTAAAGATGATTTGAGGCGCGTATCTTGGCACGGATTCCTTAATCAAGATGGATTCAATGCACTTGATCCCATAAATGGACGTGTGATTCATTGCTTTAACGCCGAAGACTACACATTAGCAGGTCGGAAGCCTGTTGCTGACTTTTATGAACCGGATCATGGTTGGATGCGATACAACGACTATAGCAAACGTTGGGACGATAATATTCAGTTAGATCCCAATGATGTATTTTCTATCTCAGACTGGCATGCACATTATTATCGAGGAAGATGTGATGTGCCAAATTGGAAGCAGCAGGCCGCAGCTGGTAATGACCCAACAGCAAGCCAAGCGAGCTATCGCACTCCAATTACATCAAGCCAGGATAAATGTGCGCTACCTTACTCAATTCCAGGTATGATGAAATCGCGTCACTCGACACCTAATGATATGGATTCCTGTATCAGAGAACCGGCCGGAGCAGCGCCGCTATATTCGAATCTCAATGCAGTGAATATTCATTCGAAGGACCATGGTTGGAGGGCTTGGGCACATAGCGACTTCTATCTTCACGAAATGCCTGAAGTGTTTTCTTGGTATAAGGCCGCGTTGGCAGCAAAGAAGTACAACGTGACAGCCATTACTACTGGTGTAAAGGGGTATAATGAAAATGCAATTCCAATTGGCGAAGAATGGTAATTCAAGGAAGTTAAAAACACTTCTATTCGGGTTGGTAACCTTGTCATTGACACTTGTTATGGCATGCTGTGACTCTGATCATAACCCCGTTAACGAAGAGGCCAGAGAGCCGCGGGTTGGGACTGAAACGGGCGTCGATGAAACTGCAGCCAAAGTGGCAGCGACGGACAAAGGTGTGGGTTTAGACACTAAAGACAGTGATAAGGTGTCATCAGTTGGACAGATTGGGAATGATTCGATTGCTATTAGAATTGTTGATACCATAATTCCTGTTGTAAATCATCCCAAGCCGGTAACAGATGATCACAAGAGCCTATTCTGGTTGGCGCAAGAGAAAGGGCTGGTAGCAAGACGTCAGTTACATCCAGAAGGGAAATTCGTTTATGAGGCTCTTCTAAACGTACGGGCAGTCGCGAATGATCAAGGTGTTCTAGAGCTGGAACGACTGCACGGGGTATCACCAGATCTTGCTGAGTTAGCACTTCGAGTTGCTTTGAAGAGCGCTACCAAGCAATTTACGACTTGGGAAGGTGACTGGAAGCATTTAACTGCTAAGGAAAGGATAGCTTTTGTCAATCGTGCATTGCTTCTGCGTGAAGATCGAGGATTGAGTGCGACAATCCCATGGGATGTTCGAGTTGTTGTATTGGATCGCAGCAACGGCAAGGCTCTTCCTGACGTTGAGGTTCATTTCGAATGGTCTGGTATCAAACAACGGGTTAACTGGAGAGAGGTAAAGCGATCAAAGGGTGAAAAAAGTGCAAGCACGGATAGTGATGGTCAATTACAACTGCGCACCGGAAAAGCAGACTACGAGATTGAAGTACACTGTTGGCCCGAGGGATACTTTACTAAGCGTACTGCAATCACAAAGGAGGATATTGTTGATATTGAGTTTCCCAAAGATGTGGTACAAGACGCGAAATCAATCCACGATATCGCCGAGCACCTAGACAAGGGTGTCTACATCACGAGAACAAAACACATCGAATTAGTTCCGCAACCTGACGCTCCGACAGTAGTGAAACAGTTGCAGAAGGATGGGGTGTTTCGTACCAGCAGCGGCCAGAACATGATCCGACTGTCTGTGAATGATGGTGTCTTGAAGGAGTATACGAGTATCGGCGATGGCCTTATTCGACTCCGGCTGCCACTTAAAGATGAAAAGATCGACTTTCAAATTCACCAAGTGCATGGACGACATGTGTTCCTACCTCGTGAGATAGCCATAGAAGTCGAAGGTGCAGAAATTGGCATGCTAGAGAAAAGGGTACCAAATCAGAATGACTGGACTGAGATGATTCTCGGGAGGTATCGACAGAATCTCATCGTGTCGCCTGAAAATGGTTTTGTTAAGAAACTCGATCTAGATGTGCCTGCTTCTGGAAGACTGTTTTTGTTTGTGAAGCAAGGTGATGTATATAGCAGAGTTTCTATATCTTTGGGTGTAGCGGATTCGAGACGAGAAGAGCTTGTCAGAGTAAATTTATGGCAAGAAGTAGCGAAGAAAGGTTCAAACATCATTTATAGTGGCGATGAATGATTGTTGTTTGTGCCTTTGATCTGCCAGTACCAGTGGCGAGTTATGAGCAAGATGAGTTCCGTTTCAGTTCCATCGCGAGAGCCGGAGCCTTGAGGATACTTTCTGTCAAGCTACTCACTTTATTTCTTATTGTCGCTGACACCGACAGGCTTCTGCAACAGTTGGCCGGTTGCGGGCACCTTATTCATGGCTGGCAATCACCACCACCCGCCGCCGAAAGGAGCCGTCCGTCATGCCGACCAGCAACCTCTATCGTTCGCCTGTCCCCAATCCGAAGCCACACTATGACCGCCTGCTGACCTATGCTGACCTTGAGCGTTGGCTGGGCCTGACCGAACGCACCTTGCGCCGTCGGGTGAAGGATGGCAGTCTGCGCTCCATCCGTATCGGCGGTGCCATTCGTTTTCGGCGGGAAGACGTGAAAGCCTTCATCCGCGATAATGCCTCCAAGGAGTCTTGACCATGGCCAGCCTGCATCAGCGCCCGTCCGGTGCGACCTATATCAAACTCAAGAAACCCAGCGGCCCAATCGGTGTCCTGTCACTTGGCAAGGTCACCAGGAAACAGGCCGCAGAAATCCTCAGCTATGCCAGCACCCTTGAATCTCATGGCCAGTCCGCTACCACAGTGCCGCCGCATACCGCGGCTTGGCTGGGCGCGGAAAAGGGGATAAGTACATTAAAATGATGGTTGGCGTGGTCAACGAGCATGGCCGACTCAGCGAGCGCTACGAATACACGCCCTACGGCCAGCGGATCACGTTCAGCGCAGTGCCTTTGTTGTCCGACTTCAACTGGGACGGCCAAGTGGATATTGGTGATCTTGGCATTCTTGCCGCTACTGGCGCGGGAGACAGCACCTGGCCTCCCGATGATCGTGCTCACTGAATAGTTGCTGCCTATGCTCCAGTGACAGCCTGCTAAAATCCAGCATTGCGGCCTTGAAGACCAGGGGCGGGTCATCACCGACGACAACCAGAACTTGGTGTAGAACGTTCGCGGCGACCTCACAGCCTAAAACGAATCCTAAAAAAAGCCTTCCCATTGCGGGAAGGCTTTCATTTGAGTTTCATGGCGCTTCCCAGACGACCTGCACCTGCCAACCGGCAGAATGAAACAGGTCGTCCAGAACGGCTTGGGTGTGCTGCTTGGCCAACGTCATGAGCATCGGATTGATCGCTTGCGCTTCGAGTTGCTTCGGTGCTGACCGCATGGCCCTTTCAATCACGTCATCTTCCCGCACCGAGAACGGCAAGCCCTGCCAAAGGCCAAAGCGCGTCACACTCACCACGCGAGTCTTCTCCGCATCCAAACTCACATCTAAACATCGCACTGCTGGAAGCATCATCTTCACCACGCGGTGTTCATGATCCATCGATACAACCCGCGCTCGTGAAAGGTCAGGGCCAAGTCGCAGTTGACCGACTGCATGCACGGTCGCCTTCACGCCGCCTGTCTTGCCTTGCAATGATGCTGACACTTCACAGCTTCGCTCCACTTCCAACACGATGAGATCTGCCTTGGCGCGAATGGCCTGCAAACTCGGTGGCCCCCCGGAAGTTGTCCCGCCCTCGGAACTGGTCATGGAAGCATCGTGACCAAGCAACCACGCATCAATTGGCCAAGCCATCACCAGCAGCACCATCAACAGCAACAGTCCGATCAGCGTCAGCCTGGTCATATTGCTTTCCTCCCTTCGAGTGAGCCGACGCCACATCACAGCTTCCCAAACCGAACAACACAAAGATGACGATCAACAGTCCCAACGGACTGGATGAATTCTGCATAATTATTTCTCCTTTCCCCCGAACTGATTCCCGGGGGTGGGGGGTGTTAATTCAATGCGGCTTTGGCTTTGAAGGCTTCCAGTCCGCAGGCTGAGTCCATGATGCCATGCAAAGCCTGTGTGCGACGAGGCAGTTGATCGAGGTTGCGTCCCTTGATCGCTTCGGTCACGGCATTGAACAGCCGCCAGCCGTTGTGTGACTCGCGGAACTCGGCATGTTGAGGCTCACGCCATTCCTGTAAAGCATGAGTCAACCGAGTCACAGGCAGCACTCGGCTGTCGACCATCTGTACCAGCAGATGATGCGCATCGCGAGGGGTCAACTCTTCCTGCTTGTACGCTTCGATGCGTTGATCCTGTTGTACGCGCAGATCACCAAGCTGGCCGATCGCGCGCTCCACCAACTGGGGCAGGTCACGCAGGATGAAGCGCGTGTGCTTACGGGCAAGATTCACTTCGCCACTGAAAGCCAGGTTGTCACAGACAAAGACACCACTGCCGATGACAAGGCCAGCAGGAAAGCTCATGTCGTGGCTGTTACGCAGGCCGATCACGAGTGAGTAATCGGCTTGGTGTTCGCTTTGCACTTGCAGCAGGCCGAAGTAGCGCAGGCCGTCACGCGCCAGGGCATGCGACTGATTAACCACCGGCAGGCCGCTGTTCATGAGGGTGAGTTCCACCAGCTTGAGTAAGTCCGCGTGGGGGATTGGCTGCCAGGTGGACGTGGGTTGTGGTGTGGGGACGTTGGCCAGTTCATGGCGATCAATGGTCTGACCGCCACAGTGAAGCATGAGGTTGAGCATGTGTGGGTTCTCCTTTGAAAGTTGTTTGTGAGTGCGACAATGCAGGCAGGCGTATAAACTGAAGTCATGTCCAGTTCATCCAATAAGCTGATTCTGCGTTGCACGAAAGACTTTCGCTCGCGTTTAAAACTGAGTGTGACCGATGTCGATGACGAAACTGATCACAGCACGTTGGGTAGTTGGTATGTCAAGCAATTGCCCGAGGGGTACCGCACTTGGGCGATGGCCTTGAACGAAGTCACGCGATTGGCGGTGGTTGTCGAGATGCCCCGAGGCAAGGGGATTGAGCGTTTCGCTGAAAGGTTCCGTGATCAGTTGGGACGGATGTTGCTTGATGAAGGTCTGCCCGGTGCTGTGATCGCCAAGGTCATGAATGAATACAGCGGCGAAGTAATTGTTTCCACGACCACCAAGAACCGCAGCGTCATGGGTACGCTGAATAACATGGCCGAGATGACCTGCTACTGGCTTGCGGAACCCCGCTATCGGGAAGACTTCAAGTTACTGCACGACGTAGTCAATGACACGCCGCATTCATCGATTGACTATTGCAGTTCATGGGCAAAACTTCGGGAGGTGCTTGGGTTGCCCCAACTGCCTCCCCGTCAGCGATGGGCATAACGATAGTCATCTTCATCGTCGGTGAAACGTTGGCGATGCTGGAAATACCAGCGCAGTTCGGTCATGCGTTTCTGCATGGATCGAAAGCCGGTGATGAGCAAAGCCAGGCCACACGCGATGGCGATCAGGCCGACAGCGAAGAGCAGGACGCCACTGATGGCTGGAAGGGATTGCACGAAGGCGTTGAATCCCAACATGCCGGGGAAAGATCGAAACGAATGGATCAGGCCGAACGCTCCGAGGAAGAGTCCGACGAGTAACGAGGCGATGGGTTGAAGCAGATGCCACATGGTTGGTCTCCTAAAAGTTCAGTTGAAAGAATTGAAAGTGATCGCACGGCCAGCATCACACACTCCCCTCCGCATCGATCACGGCTTCGCGCAGTTTCTCGTAATTGCGATGGTCGCGGCTGGGCGTCAAAGGCATCACCGCACCGACGCCAGCCACGCCTTCATCCACAGCAGGAGCCACAGCGACAGGTTTGTTCACTGCCACCGCTTCGCCATCCTTGGGTAAGCCCTTGGGCACTTCAA
>CAYOMV010000051.1:0-9142 GCA_964405175.1 uncultured Gammaproteobacteria bacterium
GTAAGAGAATGATAAAGAGAAACTTGTGCGATAGATAGGTGAGATAGAAAGTTCGGGATTAACGGTTGTGTTTATTCGCTTCTTTGGCTTGGATAGCTTCTTCGTATTTGAATATCACATTACCGCAATCGTCCACATAGTAGATCTTTGCCTTATGGGGCAAGGGGTTGGCTATGCGAGGTTTAATTTGTTCTTTGGTGAGGCGTTCCTGTGCATCTATTAATTGATTTTTTTCCATCGGCAATACCTTTCTGTGTTTTTAAAACACGGTTGTAGCTAAAAAGTACATTCTCTTATAGCTTCATATTAGGATAAATGAAATAACACGTCAATAAAAAATCGCCGTTTAAGACGATTTTTTCGCATGAGGACCAATGGGGCCTCCCTACGTATAAAACTTCGGGAGGTACTCATCAAGTGATGAATAAAAGCGATTATTTCCTTGGCTCTCTACCTGACTTACCGATACTATCAGTAATTCAGGTAGATGCGCAAGTCCGAGTGGAATTACGCAAAGAAAGTGTATTTAGTGGAGACGCCGGGAATCGAACCCGGGTCCGAAAAGGTCCGGCTTGGTCTCTACGCGCGTAGTCTTGGATAACGGAGCCAAGACACCCGTGTTGGGATTTTAAGCTCCCAACCGGCAGAGCATGATGTTTCTCGTCTAAAGGTAACCATGCCACTCCTTCAGACAAAGCCTCAATGATTTACACCTATCTATATGCTTGAGACTCACATATAGGAGATGCCCGAGCTAAAGCTCGGGGAACCGTTTTAGCAGGTCGCGGTTCCGGGTTGCTCTTTTTTACGTGGACGAGCGCCACGGCACGCAACTTTTGCCTTCACACTCTCCGTCGAATCCGTTCGTCCCCTCGCGCCACACAAGTCGCAAGTCTGTAAAGCCCATCAATGCTATCAAGCGGGCTTTTGACGGACTTTGAGCTTATGTAGTATGGGGGGAGTGCGACACAGAATGTGTCGCAGTTATAGCTACGCCGTGAGTGAGTCGAAGCAGTGTTGGAACATAGCTTCGATTTCTTGGCGTGTGATGGGCCGGTTCAGCCGCATATCGCAACCGATGTGTTTGTACCATCGGATCTCGAAGTCTTCGTAACGAAAGTTGGGGAGCTCGGAGCGATTGTTATCCGGATGCATCAGACAATCAGGGGCATGCTCGTGAGTTTCTAGAAAGCGTGCGTAATCCGCATCTCGTTTCTGTGTCCAGCGAGAGCGTCGGAAATGCTCAGAACGTTGTTCGATAATGAGCCCGTATTTACAGCGACATCTGCCGTGCCAAAATGAGCGCATCTCGAATGTTTCGTTTTCGCAGTTGGCGCCGCCGTATTTGCGAAAAGGATGCATGTCGTCGGCTTCACCGGTTTGGTGAAGGATTTTTTCTGTAAGCTTACAGAGATAACGACAAAGTAGTTTCTCGTCTGTTGGATTCGGCACAAAGATTTCCATCATGTCAACGTTAAATTTAACGAGAGAGTTGGTAGTAGTTTTTTTTGTCATTTTTTCTCCTTTTTTTAAAGCGTTGTAACTCTCCCCGCGCCACACAAGTCGCAAGTCCGTAATGTCTATCAAGTTTATCAAGTGGGGTTGACGGACTTTGAGCTTGAAGGACTTTTAGCTTATGCAGTATGGGGAGATTGCGACAGAGGTGTCGCGGGGTGGGTTAGAAAAGGGCGGTGAGGGTGAGGCGAATTAGCGAAGCAGTCCCGAAAATGAGAAATAACCAAAAAGTGATGTTCCAGAGACGGCGGACAAAATTCACAAATACGATTATGTCATTTTGGATTTGGTTCATTTGCGTTCTCCTTGAAAGTTTATCTTCTCCCCGCGCCACACAAGTCTCAAGTCCGCAATGTCTATCAAGTCTATCAAGTGGGGTTGACGGACTTTGAGCTTGAAGGACTTTTAGCTTATGCAGTATGGGGAGATTGCGACAGAGGTGTCGCGGGGTGGGTTAGGTTTGGAGGGATTCGAAGCAACGGCGAAACATGTCTTCGAGTTCTTGGCGGGTTACTTCACGATCGCAGGACATACCGCGGCCGATGGTTTTGTACCAACGGATTGATATGTCGCCGCAACGGAAGTTGGGGCAGGCTAGACGGCAGGATTCAGAGTGTTCCGCGCCCGACATTTCCAGCCAATCATAGTATTCATCCGCTACATGACAGTCGCAGTAAGAAAGCATTTCCGACTCCACCATATATTGTCGTTTCAATTGAAAATAACAACCGGGGTTGTGCGGATGCCGCGAGAGAAACCGGCTTTCAAGTTTGCTGAAGTGACAAGTGCAATCGCCCCACCAGTAAGGGTAGATTGCGAAGACGTTGTTATTCCATTCAAAGCCCCATGCGCTGGCTTCTTCAGGGTTTATGGCGGTTAGCAGAGCTAAGAGCTTCTCTTTGCAGAATTCTTCGTGCTCCCAGGCGCCTGCTGGCCCAAAAATGCCCATGGCGGATTGCAGAACTTGAGGCATACGCCGGATTGTATCCATTGCATTCTCCTTGTGAAAGAACCTTTCTCACCGGAGTAAATAAACACTAAACTATAAATAATAACTTTAAATTATGAATCGTTAAGGCGATATTATTTTTTGATGTCGAATTATGATCGACAGGTTTAGTTTATAAGAGCTCTGTGTTTATTTAGTTCGGTGAGAGCGCGACCATTGAGTCGTGCTTTTATGCTGCGGGAGGCAGTTCGGGGTCGTTTGATAACTCGCGTTCTGTGATTGTTTTGAATTCAATCACTTGCCCCGGTTCATGCAATGGGGCACGGCGCTTATGACCGTGCGAAGCAGGATTGAGCTCTATTACTTGAGCGCGACCGTTGTCGTTTGCTTCTGGAATTAGTTTTTCCATAGTTTTATTTTGGATCAGCGATTAAAACGCCGTTTTTTAGGAAGATTTCACCGGCATGGAATCTGTTAAAAATATATGAGTGAAGACGGACGAATTGTTCGGTTTCTATATATGGTTCGTCGTCCTCGATATTTACTTCGGTTATAACCGTATCATGCCAGGTTTCGGACAACTCAACACCGCCGTAACCAACGTCGGCATCGGCGTTTGTATCATAAACTTTGCCGGCCGGTTGCCTAATTTTAATCGACATGCCCGGTTTTAAATTTTTTATATCTACCTGTTCTTTGTTTTCTATAAAAGGTGATGGTTTTTCAAACATATTAATTTACAATAAATTATATTTTTTTAATAAGTCGTCACGTTGTTTTTTAATTGAAGCGTCGTCTAAACCGTGTTTTTGGAATAGGTTTTTTTACTATATCGTGATCTTTGTGGCCTGTAGAGCGCGATTATGTGCGCACTCCAGTTGAATAAGAGTACGACTTAAGTCATCCAAGCCTCCGGCGGTTAACGCTTTCGCGATATTGAATAATTTTTTAAGATTCATTTGTTCACGGTAAAGGTCTTTTGCTTCCAATTCTTCGCGCCCCATGATGTGGGCGTTTAATTTCTTGGCCTGTTCGCAGGCGATATTGATACAGTCTTCCTGGATTTTTTCCAATTGTTCGCGTGGAATTTGTTCTACGTAATTTGTGATAATGCGCGGGTCGTGAGCGGCCATTTTGCCTACAGCCGCCAGGTTACCTAAGGCTGTATCTTCTTGAAGTTCTTCTAAAGCTTCGGCAGTTACATCAAACCAGTTTGGCAGGTGTTCGGGGATTTCTACGGGAGGCAGATTGATATTTATTAAGTCGCCATTGGGCACAGAATATTCTTGGCCGGTCGTTTGTTCCAAAAATTCCTCCGGGATTTGTTCGGTGGTTTTTTTGGGCGCTTCCGATTGCAGCCATTCCGGATGTTTATCTATTCGCGCGGCTTTGGGAGTTAATATTTTTTCTAACATATTTTTTTAATTTATAAGTAATAAATAATAATTAATAAAGCGAGTGGAGTAATTTTTATTATCAATTATTTGTTATCCCGCCTCATGAATCAAATTATATTTACGGCGTAACCCCGCTATAGCGGTGGTTTATTAATTGTTATTTATTATTCATTTTAAGGTTTCTCTGGTGGAGTTCATCATTTCTCCTCGGATGACGAACTTTACAAGAGAGCGGATCTCGCGATCCGCACTTTGTTGCATCAGGAATAAAATGGACTTTCATCCAAGTTCCGGCCTTACGTGTTCGCTACTCTTTGGCCGCCAAAGGCGTGCGCTTGAATTGGTGAGTCGCTAATTACGGGAAGGCTAGATATCCATCACGTCAAACGTCTAACATCTAACGTCAAACGTGATTAGAAGTTCCTCCGGACAAGCATGCCGGGGGATGATGCATGTACAATAACGAATTAGCAAATAGAAATTAGCAATTAGCAATTAATAATTTCATTAGGTTATTGATAGATTCGAAATTGTTATTTGTTTAGTTGTAAGGTGTGTGGTTTTTGTTTTTTTGGTCTTACTAAAATCGAGCCGGCGCTCGATTCGCTTGCTTCGATAGATGTTTGTCTATCGAATAGTTGACCCTAGCATAGCCAGAGAATTTTGTCAAGAGTAGCTGGACAGTTTGAATCGTATTTCGTATTTCGTATTACATATATCGCGATTTTGCTTTTTATTTAGCCAAAAAACATTAGAAAACGTTTTTGTTAAGCGGTTGACAATGTCTTCTGTTGCGTACACCTTCTTGTGCCGGATATTTGGGTTTTGTCTTACTACCATTGACAAAATGGTCAAAATATGGTATTGTCTCTTGTTCTCTGAAAAGTGTTAGAGAACCTGCGCCGAGCAGAAACTCGGTATTTTGCACGTTTCCGCGGACCCTTCATCGCGGGATCATTTTTAAAAGGAGAAGGGAATATGAAAAAAGAAAGTAGTTTGAAGCGGTGGATGAAAGATGTGATCGCGATCGCCAAACATAAGGAGGGTAAGAAGCTGCCGCATCGACGGAGTCTGCGAGACATGGCGGTGAGAAATGACAACCCTCAATATTTAGAGCGGCGTCAGACTGTTTTGATGTGGTCAATGTTTGGTGCTTTGGGCATCGTGCTGCTTCTTATGCTGTTCATGATCATGGATGTGCACATGTCAAGAGCGAGCGGGCTCCTGGCCGCGGGTGTTTATGTGGTCGCTCTAACCTCGTGCCTCGTAATTCCCAGCTTGATACACGATGCCATCTATGAGCGTGTGGGTGAAGTCCGAGACTACTTCATCGCAGCCGAAAGAGACGGGCTTGTGTTTGATGAGGATGCGTCAGACGACGGCGACGGCGATGACGACACGTTCCGGTGCGACGGCGAAGGAGCTGAGTTCGACCGGAGCGAAGACGACAACGAGTGCCACTGCGGGCCGGATTGCCGGAACCGCGAGAAGGGTGCTTGTTGCCGAGGGTCGAAGCGTGAGCTGAAGCTCAACTTTGAGCCCAAGGCCGGCGAGTTGCTTTTGGACTCGGCCGGCAGAACCTTCGCTCGCTTGGCGAGCGACGCGCGCAGTCTCGCGGACGAGATTGCGCGCAAGACGGACGAAGCCGCTGACGAGCTCTCGAAGGTGCTCTTTGGCGGTTTCGCTGGCAATAAAAAAAGCCGCCTGCAGTTTGCGGCCGCATGCTCCTTTGGGGGCGGCGGATTCAGCAAATTTGGAGGGGGCTTCAGCAAGGGCGGCGGGCTCAGCTGAGCCTAAGCGCGCTTGCTCTCTCGATGGGGCAAAACAATGTGTTTTTGCCCCGTTTTTTATTTCTTGTCTTCCCAGGCCAGCTCAAATAACGATCTTAATGTTTGAGCTATCTCTTGGCTTTCGATAATTACTCCAATCATTTTGCCTTTTAAACCGGATAAGGCGATTTTATTACCATAGATTAATATGTCACCCGTAAAATCCACTTTGTTTAAAGGGATTTGTTTGATTGTTTTACCGGCTCTGTCTGAAGTAACTTTGTCTTTTGATAAAACCAATACTCTTGATTTGGCATTCATGTGCTCTAGTTTTCTTTTAAGTTCTTGTTGCATGTTTTCGTCCATTGATAATTCCGATATCGCATCATCGTTGGCGATTTCTTCGATTGTTTTGGGACGGGATTTTATAATATCTTCTCTTAATGCAATAAAACCTTCCGGACCCTCGAACATCTTTACTATGGGTTTATCACCTTGTTGGATAAGAGATAGATCTTTGGAAATATCTTTAATCTCTCTTACAGTCGCTTCCATCTTTTTAAGTTTTGCTTCGGCAAAGGATCTTAATCTTTCGGGGGACTCTGCGGCGTAAAGTGTTTTCTTACCTTTTTCTACAGAGCTCATTAAACCTTGATCGATGAGGGATTCGATCGCTGTGTAGATCGCCTGTCGCGAGAGGCCGATTTTTTTATTGATTTCCAAAACGGTACTGGGGCCGAGTTCGAGTGCGGCCAAATAGGTTTTGACTTCGCTTTCCAGAAGCCCTAAGGATTTTAAAATGGGGATGATGTTTCTCATACTTACCAATTATAGTCTATCAAGTCCATCAAGTCCATCAAGCTAAAAGCTGATGACAGATAGCGGATAGCTGATAGCATAAAAATCTAACAAACAAAAACCCCCTTTTGTTAAGGGGGTAATTGAGTTCAGCTCAATTGGGGGATTATCTTGCGTATTCGGTGATTCTGGTTTCGCGGATGAGGGTGACTTTAACTTCGCCCGGGTATTTGAGTTCTGCTTCGATCTTTTTGGCAATATCGCGGGCGAGGTTGGTGGCGTTAAAATCGTCGATAGCCATGGGGTTTACGAAGACGCGGACTTCGCGGCCGGCTTGAATAGCGTAAACTTTTTCAATTCCCTCGAAACCTTTGGCCACGTTTTCCAATTCTTCCAAGCGTTTAACATATTGCTCTAAAGTATCTTTGCGGGCTCCGGGGCGGGCGCCGGAAATGGCGTCCGCGGCTTTAACGATAACCGCTTCGAGGGTTTTTGGTTTGTCTTCGTGGTGGCCGATGGATTGGTACCAGATCTCCTCGGGGAAACCGAATTTTTTGAGGATTTGTACGCCCAATTCGGGGTGTCCGCCTTGCAAGTCGTGGTCCACGGCTTTACCGATGTCGTGGAACAAGCCGCCTTTTTTACAGACAGAAACATCGGCGCCCAGTTCTTCGGCTAATGCAGTAGCTATCATTGATACTTCGATAGAGTGCTGGAGAATGTTTTGGCCGTAAGAAGTGCGGTATTTTAGGCGGCCCAAGATTTGCACCAGTTTGGGATCTATTCCGGCCATGGAAATGCCAAGCTCGAAGAGAGCGTCTTCGCCGGCTTTCTTGATATCCAGCTGGAGTTCTTTTTTAGCTTCGTCCACGGCTTCTTCGATGCGCCCCGGGTGAATACGGCCGTCGGCGATCAGTTTTTGCAATGACCGGCTGGCAACCTGGCGGCGGATGGGGGAGAAGCCGGAGATGGTAATCATGTTGGGCGTGTCGTCTATTATGAGTTCGCATCCGGTTAGCTGTTCGATTGTTTTAATGTTTCTGCCTTCGCGGCCGATAACACGGCCTTTCATTTCGTCGTTAGGAAGTTCGACATTTGTTGTTGTAGTTTCTGTGACGTGTGATGCGGCGATGCGCTGGATGGTAACGCCCAGAATATTGCGGGCTTTGCGTTCCAGTTCGTCGCTTTCGAGCTGTTCCAGTTTACGCACACGGCTCATGAGTGTGTCTTCGTGTTGTTCTTCGACCAAGGAAAGCATGCGTTCCACGGCTTGTTCTTGAGTGAGGCCGGCCACTTCTTCCAGTTTTTTACTCTCTTCGAGTTTCATGGCCTCCACTTGGGCTGCTTGTTGATCCAGCTTCGCGCTTCTGTCGTCCAATGCTTTTTTTTGATCATCCACTTCCAGCATTTTTTTGGAAAAAGCGTTTTCGCGCTCGTTTAATTCTTTTTGCTGTTTTTTAAGATCTTCCAAGGCCTTCTTTTCTTCTTGGCGCGCGTCTTCCAAAATTTTTATGGCCTTGTCTTTGGCACGGACCATGATGTCGGATTCTTTGGTTTCCGCTTCTTTTAGAATTTTTTCAGCTTTTTCTTTGGCTGAATCGATGGATAATTTGGCTGATTTGGCTTTTTGCGTATAGATCAAAGCCACTATGCCGGCACCGGCCGCCAAGCCAAGTACCAACGCAATAAATACGTACATATTTTATACGCTCGGCGCTTTCTACGTCTGTACAAAAAATTCTACGGCATTTTTACTATGCCTAATCCTTGTTTACCTGTGATTGTAAGCGGATTTTTCATGTTAGCGAATTCAAATCAGAATAAACCGTAAAAAATTAAGTGATGCTTATAAGACGAACAGTCGCGGCCGAGTCGGTTAATAACATTAATTTCTGCATATACAATGTAGCAGGAAACGTTTGCCTTAGCAAGGTGTTGATATTCAAAGGTAAAAGGCGGTCGCCCGTGCTCTACGAATCGCGGTTGATTGGGAATGACAGGCGATTTTAAGGCAAAAATTAGTAAAAAACCCCCAAAAAGGAGTATGTGAGAATCTTTAGAAGATAAGTTCGTAAAGGTATTGGATAAGGCTCGCAATTCCATAAACGATGGCCGCGGCTATATAAGAGCCAATTAACATAAGAAAGAAATAAAACTTGTTCGCGTCGCTATTAAGAAAGGTCATTGAAAAAATCAATCCGGCGCCCAAGGTAAGATAGCTGGAGTAGAATTTGAATTTATCCCAGCCATCCATGTTTCCTATTACACGCATATTTTCTGCTTGATTTTTGAGTTCTTCGAGAGAGTAAAAGTGCATGGCGGCCTCCATGGAGCTTGAGTTAATTAGAGTATGTTTAATTTATAAATTTTAGTCAATAAAAAACTCCCTAAGGGAGGATTTTAGGAAGGGATTAAACGGTAAAATTCAGCTCTTGAATTGATATGTTAATTCCATCTTCCATTTTTAGGAGATGGCCGTTTAAGAAGCGAGGATCCAGAGAGGCTGTGAATCGGTTGAGGCTCTCGATAAAAGCAAACAGTTTGTCTGTATTTTGAGGACTGGAGCAGTAATCGAGATATACACGCATACCGGCGCGGCTATTCGCGTCGCGTGCCTTTATTGCCGTTAAAACGGCGGCTTTGGAAATAGCAAATGCGTCCGATCCATGGATTTGGCGAACCTGATCGTTATATTTTGCGTAGGCCAGTGAAGA
>CAYOMV010000052.1:0-8786 GCA_964405175.1 uncultured Gammaproteobacteria bacterium
ATATGCCTCTCTGGCGATAATAAGCAGCCATCGGAGCTGTAAGCAAATGATAAGTCTTTAAGCGTTGCTTGATAACATCTTCAGTATCATCCGATCTCTGCACCACCTGCTCTCCGCAAAGCGAGCATCTGCCTTTTTTAGACGGCGGTGAATGCTTTTCGTGATAAACGGTTTTGCACTTCACGCATTGCGTTCTGCCTCCCAACCTCCTTACCGCTTCCTCATCACTGATCTTTATCTGTAGAGCAAGCTTAATTTTTACCAATTTATCCAAGTGCATCGCCTGCTCCACGTTTCTCGGATAACCGTCTAATATAAAACCTTTAGTTAGTGTGATTTTCTTTAATTGTCTTGCCATGACCGCGTTTACCAAATCATCCGGGGCAAGCAATCCTTGATTAACATATTGTGTTACCAAATTTCCCAACGTGGATTGTTGCGCCATTTCAGCCCTGAATAAATCTCCCGCGCCTATTAGCGGCACATTAAATCTTTCAGCCAAAAGCAAACCCTGCGTGCCTTTGCCGGATCCTTGAGGGCCAAAAACAATTGCCTGAAGATTCTTCGATCTCATAAATTTAGTAAATAAACGGCTAAAAATACTAAAAGCGAAACAAATAAAAATATTTCGCTTTTTATTTTGTGTTTATTCTTATCCGCCCAGTAAACCCCAACAAGGATAACAAATAAACAAAATAAAAAAAAGACCGCTTGGTTTGCCAAAATTAGCAGATGAAAACTCAAACCGGAAAATACCATAAAAGGCAAAAGCCCCGTAACCAAACCCTTACCCGGCTGCCAAATTTTTGCGGTTTGTTTTAACCACCCGCCCAGCTCCGCGGGGATCAAAACCCCGGGCACCAAACCCGCCAACTTGGCTTCATAGAACAACGAAGCCATTCCAAATTCTCTCGCTCTGTAGCGTTCGTGCAATATAACTCCCAAAGATAGAATAAGCACAACCGGCGCCGAAAATAATCTCACCGATAATAAACCCACGCCCAAAGCACCGATAAGATAAAAAAGATTATTTACAAATGTATTTTTTATTACAAAAAAAGCCAAAGTTATGGAAGCGCCCATCAAAATAGCCAGCCAGTTAGGAAAAATGGAAACCAACAAAATCCAAATACCCGCGTAACTAACCAACATTAACATCGCCTCCCACCAAATTGTAGAAATTTTTTTCTTTACCATGGAGTAAATCATGAGCACAATCAACCCCGCACCCAAACCAACCGCTATCCAATAAAACTCTTTAGGCAACGCGTAATCCTCCCTGCCAACCATCCTAAAAACCCCTGCCGACAAAATAAAAACCAACAAAACGGCAAACGCGTAAGAAACGTTCCAAAAAGGCCTGTTTTCCGCCCTACTCTCTTTCATAATAGCCTAACCATATTAGCATATAACATGTAGCATGTAACATCTAAACAATTTATTTTTGGTACTTTATATTTGTTTGATTTAAAAAATGTATTCCAAATTTATAGTTTATAGTTTGATATTTGCAGTTTAAAAAAGATATTTGTAGTTTAAAAAAAGATATCGCCATGCGATACCTAATTTATAGTTTATAGTTTAAAGTTTGTAGTTTAATAAGAATCGTATTGTCTCATCGTAACCTGCGCTTCAATTTGCTTCACGGATTCGATAACCACGGAAACCACAATCAAAAGCGATGTACCGCCAATGGCAAGCGCGGCCGATCCGCCGGTTCCTTGTATCACAATTGGCATAACCGCAATGGATCCCAAAAACAAAGCTCCGAATAAATTCAGGCGGTTAATCACTAACTGCAAATATTCGGCAGTTGGCTTACCAGGCCTTATTCCCGGAATAAAACCTCCTTGTTTTTGCAAATTCTCCGCGATCCTGTCCGGATGGAAAATAACCGAAGTATAAAAATAGGTAAAAGCAAACACCAAGCCGAAGTACAATAAACCATAAACCCACTGTATCTGCATGGTCGCGAGCACCCACCTTGCCGCCTCAGCCAGCCACTCCGTCCTTGCGCTTACAAAAAATTGCGCCACAAGCGACGGAAAAAGCATCAAAGATATGGCAAAGATAATCGGAATCACACCGGCCATGATAAGCTTTAAAGGCAAATGGGAAGCAACTCCGCCCGACAATGTCCCCATACCCCTTACTTGCCTGGCATATTGCACCGGAATCTTTCGTTCCGCTTCATTAACAAACACAACACCCACCACGGTCAAAAGGCCAACCGCTACGTAAGCCAAAACAGAGATCCATTGCGATGAATCATAGGTGGCAAAAAACTGCGAAGCTGATTGGGGTAAACTCGCCAAAATACCGGCAAAAATCATAAGCGATATGCCGTTGCCCACCTTTTTCTCGGAAATCAATTCACCGATCCACATTAAAAAGATGGTTCCTGCCGTAACCGTGGCAATAAGAGCCACAAGATAAAACATCGATGTATCGGTTAAAATCTGCATTTGTGACTGTCTGAGCAAAGAAATCAAAGCAAATGATTGCAAAATCGCCAAAGGCACCGTCAGCCAACGAGTCCATTTCTGAATTTTCTTCTGCCCCTGTTCGCCCTCTTTTTGAATCTCTTCCAACTTGGGAACGATCATCACCAAAAGCTGAAAGATAATGCTGGAAGTAATGTATGGCGCTACGCCCAAAGCTACTACGGAAAAATTACTTATGGTTCCTCCCGAAAACAAACTCAACATCCCCAATACTTCATTGGCGTCAAAAAATTGCCTAAGCGCCACCAAATCAACTCCCGGCAACGGAATATGCGCGGTTATTCTAAAGATAACCATCATGGCAAGCACAAACAGTAGGCCATTTCTCACTTCTTTAACTTTCCAAGCTCTAATTAATTTTTCCCACATAATAACTTAATTACGAATTAATAATGTACAACGCATATCACCAATCACCCGATAACTGTTATGCATTATACATCATTCATTATGTATCATGCACCAAACCGAACCAAAACCGATTTCCAAGTTGGATTATTTTACTGATCCACCCGCTTTTTCAATCTGCTCCTTTGCAGTCTTTGAAGCTTTTACTCCTTGTAAATTCAAAGCTGTTTTTATTTCTCCACCTAATACAACTTTAGCCGCTTTTGCTGATTTGGGTATCAATTCTTTCTTTTTCAACGAATCCAAGTTAACAATTTCCGTGGCTTTAAAACTCTCCGCCAGCTTGCCGGTTGTAATTGTTTCAGCCTTGGGATAGCCGGATTTAAATCCGCGTTTTTTGGGATAAGCTAAAAACATGGCTCTTATGCCCTTGAGCTTCAGTTTATTCCTGCCACCTGCGCGCGCGCGTTGTCCTTTTGTGCCACGGCCGGCAGTTTTGCCTTTACCCGACGAGTCTCCGCGCCCCACTCTTTTTACAGAACTTCTGGCGCCTTTGGCGGGTTTTAAAGTATGTTTCTCAATCATATTATTATTTGATATTCCGGATGCTAAATACTATTTTTTATTTATTCTCCGTTATTTGCTCTTTAACCGCGGACTCATCAGATCCCTTCTGCTTCCTATTGGAAGGCTTAAGCTCCGACAAAGCCTTAAACACCGCTTTCACGTTGCTTACCTTATTCGTAGTACCTAAGATCTTCGCGGTAATGTTGGGTATTCCGGCCAATTCCAAAGTTGTACGCACCGGCCCGCCTGCTTTAACACCTGTACCCTTAGGAGCCGGTTTCATTACTATTTCCGCCGCTCCGTATTTTACACGGATAGGATGCGGTATTGTTTCAAATTCAATGGGAACATTGATTAGCGATTTTCTGGCCTTCCCCGTGGCTTTAGCCATAGCCGATTGCACATCTAAGCCCTTCGCCATTCCAAAGCCAACACGCCCCTTGTGGTTGCCGATAACAGCCAAAACCCTAAAACGCATGCGTTTACCGCCTTTTGTAACACGGGTAACCCTGGAAATTTCAATATTCTTTTCTTCATAATCCGATTCCGCGGGTACATCGGCCTTAGGCATTCTGCCTCTGGGGCCTCCTTTTCCTCGGCCCTGCCCTTTACCGCCTCGGCCTCCGCGTCTTGCGCCTCTGGGGCCGTTTTCTGGTCCGGATTTTCTTTCCGGCTTCGAAGAATCGTCTCCTTTATTGGGAGCCTCCGCGGAACTTGCCTTTGGCTTGTGTTCCTCTTTTACCGCGTCATTTTGCGGTTGTTGTTTTGTTGCCTCGTCAGTCATAATTGTTTTCTTTAAAATACTAGTCCGCCTTCGCGGGCGCCTTCGGCAAGAGCCTTAACCCTGCCATGATAACGCTTATCCCTGCGGTCAAAAACCACCTTATCAATTTTTTGGGCTTTAGCGCGTTCTGCGATTAATTTTCCCAGTTCAAATGCTTTTTCCGCTTTGGTGCCTTTAACGTTTTTCAAATCTTGATCTTTCGCGGAAGCTAAAGTCTTTCCGGTTTGGTCATCTATAACTTGCGCGCTGATGTGCTTCAAAGACCTAAAAACCGCCAAGCGTGGGCGCTCGCTGGTCCCGATCACTTTGGCGCGCACTCTTTTGGCTCTGCGCGCGCTCTGCTCGTTTTTTATCTTATCCTTATTCATATATAAATTTTATTTACCAGCCGTTTTACCCGCTTTGCGGATAATAACTTCATCGGAATACTTAATCCCCTTGCCCTTATAAGGCTCGGGTTTGCGTATTCTCCTAATTCTGGCCGCGGTTTCTCCAACAACTTGTTTATCGATTCCGGTTAACGTGAGCACATTCTTTTCCACGGCTCCCTGAATACCTTCCGGCAGTGTAAAATTAACCGGATGCGAAAATCCCACTTCCATTTTTACGTTATTTCCCTGCACGTCAACCCTAAAACCAACACCTTGAAATTCCAGCTTTTTGGAAAAAGGGTTTACGACTCCCAAAACCGCGTTTGCGATGAGCTGCCTGGTCAAACCCCAAAGCGCTCGTTCTTTGCCATCCTCATGATCGTTAACGTCTACCGTGACAGTCTTTGCCGCGGCATCCACGTTAACCTTCACGCCTTTCGGAATATGAACATCCAAAGCGCCTTTTGGCCCTTTTACATTCATGCTCCCTTCTTTTAAGGCGCACTCTACTCCATCAGGGATGGTTATTGGTAATTTTCCGATACGAGACATAGTTTAAAATACTTCACAAATAATTTCGCCGCCCAAGTGCCTTTTTCTTGCGCTTTTATTGGTCATTATGCCTGCTGAAGTGGAAACGATGGCAATGCCCAAATCCGAAAGCACGCGCGGCAATTCTGCGGATTTCTTATAAACGCGCCTTCCCGGAGTGGAAACTCGTTTGATGGATCGAATCTTGGGATTCTTGCCTTCATAAAACAATTCAACATGCATCGTGGCTTTAGGCCCTTCCTGCACTACGTTGACGTCTTTAATGTAGCCTTCTTCTTGCAATATTTTGGCAATCGCAAGCTTAACCTTGCTCGAAGGCGCTTTGATGGTTTCATGGCCCGCACTCTGCGCGTTGCGCAATCGGGTCAGAAAGTCGGAAATAGGATCAGTTATCATACAATTGTTTACCAGCTTGATTTTTTAACACCGGGTAAATCCCCGCGTAAAGCGAGTTCCCTAAAACAAATGCGGCAAAGCCCAAAGTCTCTTATGTAGCCGTGCTTGCGCCCGCAACGCCAGCAACGGTTTTGCGAACGCGTGGAGTATTTGGGGTTGCGCCTTGATTTGGCGATTTGATTCTCAGTAGCCATAGTTATTTTTGAAATGGAAATCCTAATGCTTTAAATAATGCCAAGCCCCTGTCGTAAGTGCCCGCATTTGTGGTTACGGTAACTTGGATTCCGCAAACTCTTTCAACTTCATCAGGGCTTATTTCCGGAAACGGCAAGTACTCTTTAAATCCAACCGAAAGATTTCCTGTTTTATCTATCACTTTTGCGGATATGCCTCTAAAGTCAGTAACGCGGGGGAAAGTTACGTTTACCAGCTTCTCCAAAAAAGACCACATTTTTTCGCCTCGCAAAGTTACATGCTTGCCAACCACCATTCCGTCGCGGATTTTAAAACCTGAAATGGATTTTTTAGCTTTGGCGTCGACCGGTTTTTGCCCGGTAATCCTGGTTAAAACATGCTCCACTGTTTCTATGTATTTGGAATCTTTCTGTGAAGCGGAAATCCCCACGGAAACCGAAACTTTCAATACTTTTGGTACTGCGAGCACGTTCTTTTCTTGGAGCTCTTGCTTCAAGGCCGGAACAATTTCTTTATTGTAGCGTTCTCTTAAACTCATATTTATTCTTGCGGTCTTTTATTATGGCGAATCCTTTTGCCCGACGCGTCCTGAAGCATCACATTGGAAGCGTTTATCGGCATAAAAAATTCCACTACTTGGCCTTTTTCGCCTCTGCGTTGCGGCCTCAAATGCCTTTTGCATTTATTTACGCCGTCAACAACAACCCGGTTCATGGCCGGAAAAGCTTGCATCACCTTTCCGGTTTTACCTTTGTCTTTGCCGGCTATTACCACAACCGTGTCGCCTTTTTTAATACTTAATTTTGACATATCCGATATTATTTCTAATTACTAAACTTTAAAGCACTTCCGGAGCCAATGAAACTATTTTCATATATCCTTGACCGCGCAATTCACGCGCTACCGGGCCAAAAATACGAGTTCCTTTTGGTTCCTTGTTTTTCTTGTCAATCACCACCGCCGCGTTATCATCAAACCTTATATAAGTGCCGTCCGGTCGCCTGGTTTCTTTGCGCGTTCTCACGATAACCGCGTGCACTATATCCGATTTCTTTACCGTTCCGTGCGGAATAGCCTCTTTAACCACGCAAGTAATCAAATCGCCAACGCCGGCTGTGCGTTTTTTGTATCCTCCAAGCACGCGTATGCATTGGAGCTTTTTGGCGCCGCTGTTATCAGCAACTTGCAGCATTGTTCTGTGTTGAATCATAAGCTTTAAATGGTATTAGGCGTTTGCCGGTGTGATGGTTTTTACATACATCCAGCGCTTGTCTTTTGATAACGGTCTGATTTCTCTAATTTCCACTATATCGCCCAAGTTTGCCGCCTTCTTTTCGTCATGGGCTTTGTATTTTTTGGAAACCGAATAAATTTTTCCGTATTTCGGATGTTTAATCTTGCGGTCTACTCGAACCGTAATGGTTTTTTCCATTTTATTGGAAACCACCGTTCCTTGCAGTTTGCGTTTGATTACCGCATTTGTTGTCTTTGCTTCGTTTGCCATATTACGATTCTATTGGTTTGCTTTCCGCGGTTTCTTTGCTTTCGTTTATAACGGTAAGCACTTGTGCCAAGTTTTTCTTTGCTTTACGCAGATCCCTAACCTTGGCATGTTGCCTTGTGGTTATGGTAAAGCGTAAATCTCTAATCTCCCCCCTGAGCTCGGCCGCGCGGGTTAACAATTCCGCTTTGGTTAATTGTCTTAAATCCTTAACATTCATATTATTAAAATTGTTTGTTTATATAAGTTGCTTTGCAGGGCAATTTATAAGCCGCATCCGTTAAAGCCTGCTTGGCTTTGTCTTCGGGAATGCCGTCCATTTCAAAAATAATTGTTCCCGGCCTTACAACCGCCACATAGTGATCCACGGCACCTTTGCCTCCGCCCATGCGCACCTCGTTGCCTTTTTTGGTAATCGGTTTATCCGGGAAAACTCTAATCCAGATTTTGCCTCCGCGTCTGGTGTAGCGGGTAAGTACACGGCGACAAGCCTCTATCTGCCTGGAAGTCAACCATGCCGGAGTGGTGGCCTTTAAGCCATATGGGCCGAACGCCAGCGTAATCTTATCCGAAGCAATACGGATATTTCTTCCGCGCCCTTTGTGCCACTTTCTATGTTTTACTTTTCTTGGTATCAACATAACATTATTTATTCGTTTTTTAGCGAAACTCCGAGACTATTAGGCTTCTTGCCTGGGACCTCTGCTCGGACGTTGTCCTCTTGGCGTGCTCGGCTGGTATTTTTGCAATCTGTCTTTGGCAAATACATCGCCTCTATAAATCCAAACTTTTACTCCGATAGCGCCCATTTGCGTTTTGGCAAAATCCTGATAATAATCGATATCCGCGCGTAAGTTTGATAACGGAATCTTGCCCCAGCTCAGCCATTCCCTGCGCGCGATTTCCGCTCCGTTCAAACGTCCTGAAACCGAAATCTTAACACCCAAAGCACCGGCTTTCTTCGTTCTTTCGATTGTCTGCTTTAAGACACGTCTAAAAGGCATACGACGTTCCAAATCCGAAATCACCTGCCCGCAAACAACTGCCGCTTCCAAACCGGCTTTTGGCACTTCTTGAACATTCAACTGTAATTGGACTTTTTTGCCCGGAAAAAATTCTTTCATGAATTTTTTCTTAAGATCTTCAATACCCTGGCCCGAGTGCCCAATAACAACACCTGGCTTCGCGGTTGTTAAAGTAATAACCAAGTTACCCCTTAATCTTTCTATCAAAATATTTGCAAGTCCTGCGTCTTTTAAATGTTTGCGGAAAAAATTTCTGATATTAAAATCTTGCGCGATTTGATTGCGGTAGGTTTCTTTTCTTGCAAACCATTTCGACGGCCAGGTTGTGGTCGTTCCTATTCGGAATGCTTTTGGATGAACTTTGTGTCCCATAGTTATTATTGATTCGCTAGTCTAAGCCTCTTTATTGGCTTGGGTTGATTTGGTCGCAGCTTTTATGTTGGCCTGCTTGGCCTTTCTTGGCGTATATACTTTTTTTGTCTTTTTTATCGGTTTTACTTCGTCCGACAGTTTAATTGTTATATGGCTGGTTCTTTTGCGGAT
>CAYOMV010000053.1:0-8699 GCA_964405175.1 uncultured Gammaproteobacteria bacterium
ATTCTACCACTGCCTGCCACCCGAAGCTTTATGCGTAGGGTGGAGCTACTCGCGCTTAATTTTTAACTTTGCGACATTCTACCACTGCCTGCCACCCGAAGCTTTATGCGTAGGGTGGAGCTACTCGCGCATACATAATTACCAATTAACGATTACTGATTAACGATTATGGAAATCGAGCAAGCTCGATATTTTTTAATAGAATAATGCCGTTAGGCAACCTAAATTGGTAATCGTTAATTGGTAATTGGTAATTTTAGTAATTTGCGGTACAATAATAACATAGCCTAAAAAATTTATCAAGATGCGCATAGCAATGATAGGTGGAAAAGGCCTTCCAACCCTTTATCCGGTTGGCGGAGGCATAGAAACGCATGTAGAAAACCTCTCGCGCCATCTTGTGGACCGTGGGCATGATGTTACGGTATATGTGCGTAAATACGCCAATCCCAAGCTTAAAAAAAGGCATCGAGGTGTAAAGATTGTAACAATGCCGTCTTTGAAAACAAAACACCTGGACACCATAACCCATGTATTTTTATCCAGCGTACATGCCATGACCATGGATTTTGATATCCTGCACTATCATGGCATAGGCCCCGCCACATTGTGCTGGTTGCCCAGGGTTTTTAAAAGAGCCGCGCGAGTAATCGTTACATTTCACAGCCGTGATCAATTTCACGAAAAATGGGGAGGTTTGGCCAGGTTGTATCTTATGTTTGCCGAATGGGCCGCTGTGGCCTTGCCTCATGTCACCATAACAGTTTCACACGAGTTGCAAATTCTTTGCAGTCTTTTATTTCCCAAAAAAGAAGTGGACTACGTACCCAATGGTGTGGAGATCCCCAAAAAACGATATAGCACCAAAGAACTCAAAGAATTTAACCTGAAAAAAGGTAAATACTTTATCCATTTGGCGCGCCTGGTTGCCCACAAGGCACAAGACGACTCTATCCGCGCTTTCAAACAATTAAAAACCAACGACAAACTGGTCATCGCCGGCTCTGCCACCTTTGATGACATGGAATACATGGAACAGTTAAAAATTCTAGCTAAAGGCGATCCCAGAATTGTATTCACAGGGCACTTGAGCGGTGCGAAACTCAAATCGCTAATTGCCAACTGCCGAGCCATGGTTCATCCGTCACGCTCCGAAGGCTTGTCCGTTTCCATCCTCGAAGCCATGAGCCATGGCAAAGTCGTAATCATGAGCGACATCCCCGCCAACTTGGAACTCATCGACCATTCGGGCATCGCTATCCCTGTAGGAGATATAGAGATGCTAAGCGCCGCTATGAAGTGGGTAATAGATGATCCGGAAACAGCCGCCGAAAGAGGGGAGCGCGGCAGGGAAATTATTAAACGCCTGTTTTCATGGGAATCGGTAGCCAGGCACATTGAATATGTATATGAAGGAACTTATTATGAAAGACGCGGCGTGGCAAAATATCGTGAAGCTGAAAGCCTCAATCGATAACGACCGCGCCAAGCTAAGCCAAATATCCGGTGAGTTACTGCGCCTGTCCAAACGGGCGATTTTTGCTCTTCAGCGCGGAGATAAAATCGAAGCCTCGTCACGTCTCAAATCCTGCGACGTATTGCTTAAAGAAGGTTTAAAAATTGTCGCCAAACAATCGGTATTGCAAACCGAGGGCGTTTGGAAGGCCGCCATCGAAGAATACGCAGAAGCCCGCATCTTCGAATCCTTCCTAAAAGGCAAACTCACTTACCCCGCCTCACTAAAAAACTACCCCGACGCGATCTACGGCGGCCTGGCCGACGCGGCCGGTGAAATGGCGCGCCTCAGTGTCCTCCGTGCCACCGAAGGAGACAAGGTCACTATTGAACGCGCTCACCAAGTCACCGTGCAAATCGTAGAACACCTTGCCTCACTCGAACTCACCGGCAACCTCCGCTCCAAATTCGACCAAACCAAACAACATTTACGAAGGATAGAGGATATCCGCTACGATTTGTCGAAGAGGTAATTGTCTGAACCTTGATTTGCGATCAGATTATCGCTCAAATCAACTTGATTACTTATTGAATTTAACCCTATTGTAGGGATAGGCCTTGTGCCTATCCGTGCTGAATAGTTTATGAAAGATCAGATTATATCGTATAGAGAAATGTGCGATATAGAACATGTACAAACCCTGCAAAGAGGTATGAATTATAGAATGAATCCAGAATATTCTGTGATTTTGATGTCTCAAAGGTCAAACGCACCTTATCTTGATCGAATTCATGATGACGGAATAACAATTGAATACGAGGGTCACGATATTCCAAAAACCAGTCACGATCTTAACCCTAAAAATTTTGATCAGCCTGAGGTGACCAAGAGTGGCAACTTAACACAAAATGGATTATTCATTAATGCAGTAAATGATTACAAAAAAAGAAAAAGAGAGCCTGAAATAATAAGAGTTTATGAAAAGATCCTGCCAGGAATATGGTCTGAGAAAGGTTTTTTCAAGTTATTGGATTATAAACTTATCCATGATGGAAAAAGAAACGTTTTTCGTTTCATTCTCGAAGAAACGCAAGCTAATTTCGATGGAAACCATCTCATGATTAATAAAGCAAAACCAAGAAGTAGGGTAATACCAACAGATGTTAAAAAAACAGTTTGGGAAAGAGACGGAGGCAAGTGTGTTATTTGCGGAGCAACGGACGAGCTACATTTTGATCACGATTTACCATACTCAAAAGGTGGTACCAGTATTTCGTCTGATAACGTGAAAATTTTATGCGCACGACATAATTTAAGTAAATCAGATAAGATAGAATAATAAGCACGGATAACCACAAGGGTTATCCCTACAAATAAAACAGATAATCAAGTTAATCTTTTAATCATGCAAATCAAGGTATGAAAGTCCTCATCCTCGGCCTCGGCCGTTACACATCCGGAAGCGGCGTCTCCGCAGCGTTGTATTTTGCGCGCCAAGGTCACGAAGTAATCGTCACCGACGCTTTCCCGGCGAGCGAGGTTAAGGAAAACGTTGCACAGCTTAAGAAATTCAAAAACGTAAAATTCCATCTCGGCGGTCTAAAACTGAAAGATATCGACTGGGCGGATATTATCGCAAAAAATCCCGGAGTCCGCAGAAACGATCCGATGTATTTGCGCGCCAAAAAACTCGGTAAACACATTGTCAACGACATTACAGTCTTTCTGGAAAAATGTCCCTGCAAAACTATCGGCATCACGGGAACTCGAGGCAAGTCTACCACAACCGCATGGATCGGCGACATGCTAAAAAGGTCAAAAAAACGTGCTTTTGTAGGCGGTAATATCACTGTGTCGCCTCTCACTTTTCTAGACAAACTCAAAAAGACGGATATTGCCGTGGTGGAACTTTCAAGCTGGATGCTGGAAACCTGCGGCGAGGTGGGCGTTTCACCCAATATCGCGGTTTGGACTAACGTAATGCGAGATCATTTAAACACTTACGACAGCATGGAAGATTATGCCGAAGCTAAAGCGCAAATCATCCGCCATCAAAAACCAACCGACATCTTCATTCCAAACTTGGATGACAATCTGGTCGCATCCTACGTCGCGGAAGCGCCAAGCATCGTAAAAGGATACTCCGCCAAAAAGAAGTCAAAATCCGTGGCCTGGGTCTCCAAAGGCAAGTTAATGCTCCAAGTCGGCAAAAAAGTTACAGAAGTCATCGATGTTAACAAGATCGGTCTTAGCGGTGCGCACAATGTAATGAACGCGCTCGCCGCAACAGTCGCGGCGCGCGAGTCAGGTGCGACATTGTCTGGCATCAGAAAATCCCTGCAAAAATACACGGGCATGCCATACCGCCAAGAAATCGTCGCCGTCAAAAAAGGCATCACTTTTGTAAACGACACCACCTCGACAACACCCGACGCGGCACTGGCTGCCATACATCGCTTTGCCGGCAAAAACCACACACTGCACTGGATCTGCGGCGGCGCAGAGAAAGATTTGCCATATGACGAGCTTATGTCAAACGTTGAGCGTCTAAAGTCCAACGTTGATGTGCAGGTTTTGGATGGGACCGCGTTTAAAAGATTTACAGGCGTAATGAAAAAGAAGGGGATAGAGTTCACCAAAAACGACTCATTGAAATCTGCTTTCAATAACAGCCTAAAATCAGCCAAAAAAGGGGATGTAATTTTGCTTTCACCGGCTTGTTCCAGCTTTGGAATGTTTAAAAATGAATTCGATCGCGGAGATCAATTCAACGAGCTTGTAAAAAACTTGTAAGAAAAGCTAAAAGTATGTAAAATCATACAGATGCTGCCATTAGCACAAGTCTAGATAATATGCCTAAAAAGAAACAAGAAGAATCAGTCTGCCCAATGTTTATCGGCTCAACCAGTTTGGGCGAACGAGGCCAGGTGGTAATCCCAAAAGAGGTTCGGGAAATTTATAATTTGCAAAAAGGAGACAGGTTGGCGGTTGTAAGCCATAAAGAGGCCATAGCGCTCATCCCCATGGATCAGGCCGAGGCCATGCTAAAGCATTTAACCAAGCAGTTGGACGCCATCGTAAAAACGAAATAATTTATGGAAATCAGAAAGTCGGATTTACCCGAAGAACAGCAGAAGACGCGTAAAAAATCACGCGTGCGAAAAATATTCAAAAGAAAGAGCTTTTGGATAATTTTAATTTTACTGCTTTTAGCCGGAGGATGGTGGTACCAAAGTTCTCAAAGTGCCGGCGAGGTGGAGTATGAGCTTTTCGCGGCCGAACGAAACACACTTATCCAAAGCGTTGAAGTAACCGGTGAAATCGAACCTGCCGCTCGCATAGATTTGGCGTTTGAGACCAATGGAATGTTGGAGGAAGTAATGGTGGAAATTGGTGATGAAGTAAAAAAAGGCGACGTACTGGCAAGGTTAAAAGACGAGGACCTCACTTTTGCCTATCGCAGAGCTCAAGCCGCTTATGCTTTGGCGAGTGCCAACTTGAACCAGCGCCTAGCGGGCGAAACGAAAGAATCCATCCAAGTTGCGCAATCCAACGTAGACCAAGCGCAAGCCGCCTATGACAAAGCTGTTTCCGATTTGGAAACAACCAAGGTGCAAGTTCAAAACGATTTGGAAAATGCCGAAATAGCCTTGGAAACCGCCAAAAATAACCTGGAAAACACGGCGCCTATCTCCGATCAAGCTTTAGAAAACGCCATAGACTCTGCCAAAGTTGTCTTAATCGGCGCCCTGGGCCCACTGCAGACCGCCCTCACTGATGGCGACACGGTTTCAGGCGTGGATGATACCGCTACCAATCAGTTATATGAAAGATATCTTGGCGCGCTTAAAGACGGCTCTCTGGAAACTTCTCGTCAGACTTACAAAATCGCCAAAGCCTCAAAACAAGCCGCGGATACTGCCGTGGAAGCTATCGATTCCGATTCCAGCCAGGCCGAGGTTATCGCCGCTACGGATTTGGTCTTAACGGCTATCCGAGACGTGCAAGAGTTTCTTTTGGATGTACAGGACGTGCTTTCAAACACCATAACATCAACCTATTTTACGCAAACGCAATTGGAAGCTAAAAAAACAACCATCAACGCCGACTATAACGCTGTAACAGCGCAAAAAACCACAGTCAGCTCGGCGCGTCAATCTGTTTTAAACGCTACTCTTTCCAAGACGGCCGAGCAACAAAAGCTCGAAGATGCTTACAGATCCGCCCAAGTAGCCTACGAAATCGCCCTTACCAATATCGATCTGAAAATTTCCCAAGCTTCATCATCTGTCGCCATCCAAAAAGCGGCTTTAGAATCTGCAGAGGCGGCTTTGGATCTTAAAAAAGCCGATCCGCGCGCCGTTGATTTAGCCGGGTTAAGAGCGCAAGTTCAAGATGCTAAAGTCGCTCTGGATCAAGCGGCCGCCAACCTTGCTAAAGCAACAGTTACCGCGCCCGTGAGCGGCACGATAACGGACGTTGTTTCGGATATCGGTGAGCAGATAGTTGCCAACACGGCACAGGTAAAAATGATCGGCACCGAAAAATACGACATAGAAGCCCAAGTTCCGGAAGCTGATATCACCAAAGTCAAAGTCGGCCAGTCTGCCGTTATCACGCTCGATGCCTATGGCGATGATGTTGAATTCACAGGCACAGTAACAGCCGAAAATCCCGATCAAACCGTTATTCAAGACGCTATCTATTACGATGTTCGTTTGCAATTGGATACCCGCGACATGGAAATCAAACCCGGCATGACAGCCAATGTAACTATCCAAACCGACAAGGTGGAAGAAGCGGTTATTATCCCGCTTAGAGCCATCCGCACAGAGGCCCAAACCGGAGTAAAAACAGTCAGAGTCCTTGTTAACGATCAACCTGTTGAGCGCACGGTCGTGGTTGGCACCAAAGGCGATGAAGGCCGTATCCAGATTATCGAAGGCATCACGCCCGGTGATCAGGTTATCCTTCGAGAGATTGAAAATTAAGTTACCTGTCTGTCACGCTCAAAGCTCATCAAGCTCGTTTAAAAAAGTTTGAGTTGACCGACTTGCGGTTTAAATTATGCCCAGTAAAAACCACACAAAAGTTCCCGGTTGTCTTACGGAAACTGTAATAGAAGTCGAAAACGTAAATAAGCAATACGAAAACGATGAGATCATCACCAAAGTTTTGCATGATGTGTCTTTTCAAGTTCCCAAAGGCCAGTTTTTAGCGATTATGGGGCCATCCGGATCGGGTAAATCCACTCTCATGCATATTTTGGGCATGCTCGATTCCATGAGCTCGGGCCATTATAAATTCGAAGGCACTGATATCAGCGAGTTTTCGGATGATGAAAAAGCTCAATTGAGGGGTGAAAAAATCGGTTTTGTGTTTCAATCTTTCAATCTTTTATCCAAAGCAACCGTTTTGGAAAATGTGAAACTGCCTCTTTTATACTCCAATATTCCGCATAAAGACCGCGACGCGATGGCGCTTGAGGCAATCGAAGCCGTAGGCTTGTCGCACCGCGTGCAGAACCTCTCTAACCAGTTATCAGGAGGCGAGCGCCAGCGTGTGGCCATAGCCCGCGCTCTAATCCGTAAACCGTCTGTCATCTTCGCGGACGAACCAACCGGAAACCTGGATTCCAAATCAGGCATGCAGGTTATGCAATTGCTTCAAGATCTTAACCTTGATCAATGCGTCACCATCATCCTCGTAACCCACGAACGCTACACCGCCGAACACGCGGAACGCGAAATCCGCATCATGGACGGCAAAATTCGTTCAGACGAAATGGTCAAAAACCGCCGCATCGCCAAAAATGAAAAAGAATTACTTAAATAAACTTATATCGTCCTAGGTCCTAAGTACATAGCCCTGCCTACAATCGAAGCCAGGACCATGTACCCAGGACCATGTACCTATAATCTATGCAATTTAAACAAATTCAAAAACACGTTTTAAAACAAGCGAAAGACTACGAAAAAAAATATAATCTGAAAATCGACAAAGATTTTGCAATGTATAAATTAATGGAAGAAGTGGGGGAGTACGCGCAATCCGTAATGATTCACGACCGCAAATCGCGCCCCGAAAAGTTCTTGCCTAAAAAAGAAAGCAAATACCAAGTTGGGCTCGAACTCGCCGATGTTATCTGCATGGCAATCGTTAACGCGGACCGCTTGGGCATCGACATCGAACAAGCAATCAGCGACAAATGGATAACCAGAAAAGCTTATGAAAGTGCAAAGTCCGTCAAACCAAACAGACCGGCTCGATAGACTTTAAGGACTTGTGACTTGAAGGACTCGTATAAGTTATGAAACTAAGTGACTTGTTTAATAGCGCATATCAAAGTCTGCTGCGAACGCGCAACAGGTCGCTTTTAACCATGCTCGGCATGATTATCGGCATTGCCGCCGTGATCCTGGCGCTTTCCATAGGTGAATCAGCTGAAAAATTCATTTTAGACCAAATTTCCGGCTTCGGCTCAGACGTCCTCTTTATGGAAAGCGGTACTTTAGAAGGCCAAACAACAAATCCATCTCCGTTTGTGGAACAAGTTTTAACTTTAGACGACTTTAAGGCTCTCCGTCGTGAACCGTGGATCGACGCTGTCAGCGGTACTATTTTAAAATCCGACTTATTACAACATGAAGGTCAGAATAAAAACATTCAAATCAGCGGTGTAACGCCTGATGATCTGGAAATAAACGACTACTCAATGAAAGAGGGTTTTTACATAACTCAAGATCAATTCGACAGCCGCGCCAGAGTTGCCGTACTGGGGAGCACGATCGAAACAAATTTTTATGGAGAGGGTAATGCCGTTGGTCAAAGAGTTAAGCTTGGAAACACAAATTATCGCATTATTGGTGTTTTAGATAAAATAGGATCACAATTTTTTCAAAACATGGATGAAATGGTGTACATACCGGCCTCTACTTTAATGCAACAATATAATTACGATACTTTTCAGTACATGTCTGTTCAATCCTCTTTGCCGACAGAGGAAGCAAAATTCCGCCTGGAAGTAAAAATGAGGGATTTACACAACATCGACAACCCCGAAGGCGACCTCTCCAAAGATGATTTTTATGTTTCCACGGCCGAAGAAGCTGCTGAAATCGTTTCATCCATTACAGGAGTTTTACAGATCTTGCTTTCTGCAATCGCCGCCATTTCTTTGCTTGTCGGCGGCATCGGTATTATGAACATCATGTACGTAAGCGTTACCGCACGCACACAAGAA
>CAYOMV010000054.1:0-8694 GCA_964405175.1 uncultured Gammaproteobacteria bacterium
ACTCTACAAAGAGCTTATTGGGGGTGAAGCGGTGCATTGATATGTTGACTGGACAAATATGTCATAAGCATAGACCGGGAGCGTTTCTTATGTTAATAACAAAGAATTAATAGAGCTTTTTATGCAAAAACCATATTTATATATTTTTGGGGGGTTGGCGATAATAATCAGTGTATTAACTGTTGCCACTCTTTCTTACGCGGGCGGATCTAAAGTAAGGATTCCATTGGTCACTTCTGGGATTGAAGCGATTTTTGAAAATCTTACTCCTCCGGGGTCGGAACACCTAAGTGCTCCGAGCGATGACTTGGAACTACTGGTTGGTGAATATAACCCTGATGATTTCAAGAAAGAAGCGACCACAACCCAAGTGATTGCGGTTTTAGATACACCCGATAAATGGAAACGATTCAATTTTAGAGAATATTCTTTTAAGATTCCCGCCGACTGGGAACCAACCTGGCCATCCGTGGAAGACGCGTATACGACTTTGGTTTTTCAAGACGCGAACGGAGACATAGCGGCGACCTTGCTAAGCCCCGCGCCTACAACAGGATACCCGGGGCATATCATTACCGAAACAAAAAAGACCGTTTCCGGAGAACATCATGAATATAAAGCATATCTTGTTCATGGAGATCCGGATTCGGTAAAAACCAGCTTAGACATGCTTTTGATTTCAAAGATCGGTTATGAAAGCGATTTGGAAGTGCCTGTTTTTGATCCGGGTTATGGAATACAAATTATTTCACGCTACAGGGATGATGCTTCAGCGATTTACAAGGAGATGTATAATAGCGTGGAGATAACCGATGAATGGCAAACATTTACGGGCGACCATTTCCGCCTGGAATATCCGGAAGAGTGGACGGTTACTACTGACGCGGGAACTGGAAACAGATGGATTGAGTTTTTTGATGAAAATAATAAGCGCGTAGCCTTTATGGAATGCCCTATTCCGGTTACAGGTTATGAAGGATATGGGGAATTGACAGAAACTCACAGGACGTTGAAAAGAGCAGATATGAAATACGCTTTGGACTATTGGCACGGCGAAGGCTTGGATGGCGGAAAGGATTTGGAGCTGATCATGATGGAAATGATGACTCCGCCCCAAGGTATGGAAGGCGGTTTTGGCGGAACCACTTGCCAGCTTACTGCCGAACAGCCGAATTTAACGGAAACATTCCAGAGAATTCACCAGAGCTTAACGGTGCGTTAATTTTTTCGGCATTAGCGACAAAGATTACACAAAATCCCAGCTAGAGCCGGGATTTTGAAATTGTTTTGTGTTTTGTTTAGAGCGCGGTGATGGCCACGTCGTTGCTGTAGGTTCCGCAGTAGCCGCCCAAGTATTCGCAGACTCTGAAGTGGTAAGTTTGTCCGGTCTGCAGGCCTGTCCATGTGTCGGAACGCTTTTCCGGATCAGAATAATAATGATACTCATTGCCGGGGTAAACGGGATTTACTTCTTCATCGATGACAACTTTGAACCCTTTTGGCGAGGTCATGTCGGTTAGCGACCAACTGATTTCGGCCTTGCCGCCGGAAACAGGCGTGACGGATAAATCGATACTGCCGGGCATAACGTTTTCAGCAAAGGCACCGTTGGTGGCGACTGTGATCGCGATATCATTGCTGTAGACTCCGCATTTTCCACCTAGATATTGGCAGACGCGGAAGTGATATGTTTTGCCGTTTGCGAGGCCCGACCAATAATCCTGTCGCACGGATGGATTTGATAGATAGTGATATTTATTTCCGGGATAAACAGGGTTAACAGATTCTGAGATCAACACTTTAAAACCCTTGGACGCGTCCAAACCGGAGGTTGACCACACTAACTTTACTTTACCGGGATCTGTTAGTTGGCCTTCGAGGGTGATAGAACCCGAAGTTTGAGGCTCGCTTGTAACTTCTTGCGTTTTTTCAACTACATTTTCTTTGCTCACAGGAGTTGCGGTTAGGTAGTGCCCTACTTCCGATTTTGCTAAGAACTTGAGACCACCGGCTGGGTTAACCCAATATGCTTTGCCATGATAGTGCACACGCAAAACAATTTGATCGGATAAACGTTCACGAAGGCCCAAGTCTCCGGCTTCGAGCTTGGCAAAATTGGCTTCGTCGATGCCGACGATTTTGCGAATTTTTACCTCTGAAGAAACGGCTTTTTCTTTAACTTCTTTTTTGACTTCTTTGGCTTTTTCTTCTTTATCCTTTACAGCCATGCCGGACTTTATGGCTTTGACTTCGTCCGCTGAAAGGAGCTTTAAGCTGCCGTCGGAATTTACAAAATATGCCTCGCCATGAAAGTGCACCCGGAGAACAACCATACCGGATAAACGATTGCGCAAGCCGGAGTCACCATTTTTCAGTTTGGTAAAATTAGCTTCGTCGATGCCGATGATTTTAGCATCCGTTGGTGTTACTTTTTTATCGATCGTAACAGTTGAGGCGGTGCCGCCTTCACGGCCGGTTACATCTATAAGCCGAGCGCCTACCCAGCCGGTCTTATCCCCCACATTAACTTTGTACCAACCGTCCGTCTCGGCGATAATGTGAACTTGGGTGCCCGCGGGCAATACGGTTAAAATTTCCGAGCCTTCCATGCAAGCCCAATCGCGAACTCTGGAGCCTATAGTGGTTTTACCCGTCCAATCACGTTCGTAAACAGGATCATTGCCGCAATCGGCGGCTTGCGCGTTATTTGGTAATAAAAACGTTAAAGCTAGCCCAAAAACAGCTAAGCTGAGATAATGTTTCATATTTATGTTCATAGGTTTATATGATACCAACTTGCCGATTGATGGGCAACTTGTGTCATACACAACCGCGCAAGGTGTTTTACATAAGAGAGTTACGACATTAAGCTTTTTGACTTTAATATGACAGAAACAAATACCTCTACTCCGGAGACAGTAGTTGATAAGTCACGTATCATCGCAGGAATAGCGATAGTAATGACAGCGGCGTTTCACTTTTTGGTTGCCGAGTATCCATTTGGAATCGGCTTTGCAATCTTTGTTGTCTTACTCGCGCCGGCCATGATAGTTATCGCGCATTTGCGTCCCGGTAAAAGAAATACTTGGGCTTTTTTGTTTTTGATGCCTGTAGTATTTGGCGCGGCCACCCATACACTATACTCCAGTGAAGTTTCCAGAACATTGGCGTTTTTGCTGACACTCGTGTCGCTCTCACTTTTTGCTTATTGGTACACACGGCCCATAATTATGTTTAGAGACGTTATAAGCTTTTGGCCGAGGCAGATTTTTTTTGAGACACTATGGCCGTACCCCGCGCTTGGCGGACATTTGAAAAGTATAAAAACTGACAAGAAGATGAGCTCGATTTTATTAGGAATAGCCATATCCATTCCTTTCTTGTTTATCTTTCTTGCTTTATTTACTTCGGCAGATCAATTGTTTGCAAAATCGTTTAGTAACTTGTTCGAAACCGAAGAAATGGCTGAATTGGCAATGAGATTGATTCGCGACTTTATCGTAGCCTTATTCTTTTTAGGATCCGGTTTTTTGATGCTTACTCGTTTAAGTAAAAAGATTGAGGGCAAGCTGATTAAGACATGGGGTTGGGTAAATCAGACGGCGCTATCCGCTTTTTTGGCAATGATAAACCTTTTATTTGCGGTTTTCGTAGCTTTTCAGGCGGCTTATTTCTTTGGGGGTGATGCTTTAGTGAAAGCGCAAGGGCTGACTTATTCAGAGTATGCGGTAAGCGGATTTTTTGAACTTTTGTTCGCGGCCGGTTTGGTTTTTGGAATTGCATGGTTTATTTACAGAGCCACAAACATGAAGAATCGCACTACGGGTATTTTGTCCACTTTGCTGATTACTTTTACCGGAGTGATCATAGTAAGCGCCATGAGCCGGTTGTTGCTTTATGTTGGCGCTTACGGCTTAACACTATCCAGATTTTGGGCGGCTTATTGCATCGTACTTATCGGGCTGGTGCTTTTAACAGGTGTTATAGGGATAGTTATCAAGTTAGACTATTCGAAGCTCGCAAAAATAGTTTTCTTGGGGAGCTTGTTACTGACTTCCGCCGTGCTTGTTTTTAATATCGAAGGATTTATCGCTGAATATAATATCAATAGGTATAAGTCTGATAACGCTAGCGGATTGGACTCTAGATACTTGGTTTATAATTTGAGCACGGACGCTATAACGCCATTAGCACAATTTTACCGCACGCAAAAATGGAACGATGAAATTTTTTGGGATATGAATTCGATGGAAGGTTTTAATGATAAAATTTCCAAAGAAGCGTTTAACCAAATACTGAAACGAGAGCGAGAAGCCATCGGCGACAAACTTAAAAATAATTGGTTCTCTTCTTCTTGGTCTCAGTACAAGGCTTATTTCACCTTGGGAAAATTATAAGTTGATAGGATTTAACGTGGTTGATATCATCTTTGAATAAATATTGAGAAAATAATTTTTATGGAAAATGCATTCGAAAATCCGCAAGTAAATCAAAAAGATTTATTGTTAAACGAACTAATGATAACCGCCAAAGAAAATCGTTATATTCCGGAACAGATAAACGCGCTTACGGGATCGGCCTTGGAAGAGTTGCGCGACCAGGAAAATTTTGAAGTTGATTCGCTTCAGGATGAGCAAAAAATTCAGAAGTGGACAGATGCGCTTAGCCCATATACGCAAACATTGGCAAAGGAGGCTTATCAATCCGCCTTGGCGCAAGAAGACCAGTTTAAAGATTTTGGCAAAACACTGAAAGAAATATTTTGGGATGAATTTAAGATGAATATAAGGGAAAGAATGCGCCAGCAGTTGGAATACAAAGAAGCGGCATAAAAAGAAACGCCCCCAAGGAGAACTTGGGGGTTTTTAATAGGTACCTGATCCGCTTTGCGATTCAGACAAAATTATACAGAGAGTGATAATGCTGAGTGCGCGACGCATTGGCAGGTATTGATTATAAGAACTAGCAACAGCCTTGCAAGCCGAAAGCCTCATCGGGTCCCAGCCATAGTCTTTACAAAATTGCAGATAAGAATGGACCATGATCGTGTCTGTACGCAGGGGATCGGAAGATGCTGCCAGTAGATTTTCGCATTCATGAATCACCGACTCAGTTAAACTATGTCTAGGAAACTGCGGGTGACCCATGAATGCTTTTAGTGCGTCGTGTATTTCCACATCAACGTACGAGGGTATATGTACAATTTTTTCAATCAGTTTGAAAAGTGCGTTGAGATTTGTGTTTTCCGATTTTTGAAACCGGTGCGCGGCCATAATTACTGCGCCCATACGAGCCTCCTTAGTTTGTGATGTTAAAGTTAAGCGCAAAAAGGCTTTTATGTCAAGATAAAAAAGAAGCCCGAGATGGGGCTTGTTATTTTTTGGCATGAGCTCGCTCGAAACTCGCCGAATCCAAGACCGGTTCTTGCCCGGTTTGGATCTGCCAAGCGATGGAAAACATGCCGAGAATGGCGCCGATCACGCGTGAATTGCCGGCGTATGAATTTACCGCTTTGATGGCATGTTTTGATAGATTGAGGCTGCGCTCCAAATGCAAACGCGCGTAATAGAGAGATGAAGAATACCCGCGAGGCTGTGAAGCGCGCAGAGTTTGCAGTTTATAATCGGTTGCCAAAACGGTTTCATTGTCTTTACCGTCCAAGCTTGGCAAAGCCGGGTCGGAGAGCAGTTCCAAGATGAAAGCATCCAAAAGCGCGTAGTCTGCAACTTGCACATGCAGATTGCGCGTGAAGACTTGGCCAAGTGGCGGCAGGGGCAGCCGCGAGGGCTTGACCGGCTTTTTGGCGGTAAGACCTTCTTCTTCAGGTTTTGAGTTTGAAAGTGCTTTTTTGCGAGTGCGGAATTCACTAAGGCAGATAACTTCTCCCATTTTCGGCTCCTTTTTGTGAATCATCCATCTAATCATATCATAAGAGTTTTGTCAATCCCTGTAAGAGCACTCAGCACGGAGCGCGTAGCGCGAAGCACGGAGTACGGAGTGCGGAGTACGGAGGTTGGAGGGTGTGTCGCTTATCATGCGAACAAATGTTATAATTTGGTTATGCCCATAGATTTTTCGGCATTTTCGGGGCTAACGGAGGGGAAGGCAGCTTCCAATCAAAAAAAATTCGGCCCAAACCGGCTTTACGAAAAAGAACGTAAAGGTGTTTTTCATTACGTGAAAAGATTGGCGCAGGAGCCCATGCTTTTGATGTTGCTAATTGCCGCGGTCTTGTATTTTTTAATCGGATCGACTTGGGATGGCTTGTTGATGATTGGCGGTGTTTTAGTGATGATAGGTATAGACATCTATCAGGAAAGAAAGACTGATAAAGCGCTCGAGGCTTTGCAAGAATTATCAACTCCACACGTAAACGTGATCCGCGAAGGAGAAACGATAAATATTCCGAGCACGGAACTGACTGTTGGAGATATAATGATTGTTCAGGAAGGAGACAGAGTGGCGGGAGACGGCATTATCCGCGATACTTCAAATTTTTCGGTTGATGAATCGCTCTTGACCGGCGAACCTGGAGCTATTTTTAAATCCGCGGCATCCAAAAAATCGAAAGACAGAAAACATAAAGTTTTTACCGGCACATTAGTACTCTCGGGCCAGGCTGTTATCGAGGTTACAGCGATAGGAAATAAAACCCAGTACGGAATAATAGGTGAATCCTTGGCAAAAATTGAAGACGAACGCACGCCTTTGCAAAAACAAACAGGTAAGATCGTTAAAATATTCGGCGCTGTGGGAGCGGCGGCATGCTTGAGTTTGATTGGTATCGTTTATTACCAGAGCCAAGATATTGTAGACAGTTTGTTAAAAGGTTTAACTTTGGCGATTTCCGTGATCCCCGAGGAGATTCCGGTGGTGCTGACCGTGTTTGCCGCGCTTGGAGCTTATAGATTGACCCGTAAAAAATCGTTAGTGCGCAAAATTAACGCGGTGGAGACTTTGGGGCATATTACAACTCTTTGCACGGATAAGACGGGTACATTAACTGAAAACAGGATGGCTCTTGAAGAAATCTTTTATGGAGGAGGTACCATACATGTAAATAAAAAACTTCATAACAGCAAAGATTTGCAAGAACACATTACCTATGCGCTCCTGGCAAGCCAACCCGATCCTTATGACCCAATGGATATATCCATTCATGAACTGGCAAAAAAGGCCGGTTTAAAACCCAAGCAAGTTTACGCTAAAAGAAATCTGATACATGAGTACGGATTTAATCAAAAGCTCAAGTTTATGGGGCATTTATGGAAGTCCGGCAGTGATAAAACTTTAGTTATAAAAGGATCGGCTGAGCATGTTGTTGAAAGATGCGAGCTTTCAGAAAAAGAAAAAAAGAATCTTTTGGAACAAATTGACGACCTGGCCGGCAGAGGTTTAAGAGTTTTGGCTGTAGCTAAAAAAGATAAAGTAAAAACAGAAACCAAGACGTTGAAAAATGCCAAAGAATTGGATTTTGTTTCTTTGCTGGGTTTTAGAGATCCGCCAAGAGCCGATGCCAAGCGGGCGGTTAAACAGGCTCAAAATGCGGGAATTACGGTTAGGATGATAACCGGCGACCATCCGCAAACCGCGATGCATATAGCAAAGGCTGTGGGCATTTGCTGTTCGGGGGGTGTTATTTCGGGAGCGGACTTGGAAGCGATGAGCGAAACCGAACTGGCAAGTAAAATAGACAATCTGCATGTGTTCGCCAGGATAAACCCGGATCAAAAATTAAAAATCATCTCGGCTTTAAAAGACAGGGGCGAGGTGGTTGCCATGATGGGCGATGGGGTTAATGACGCGCCAAGTTTGAAAGATGCTGATATAGGCGTGGCCATGGGCAAAAGAGGTACAAATGTGGCCAGAGAATCCGCGGATATAATCTTATTAGACGACAGGTTGATAACGGTTTTGGCGGCAATCGAGGATGGGCGCAGAATTTTTGACAACATACAAAAAGCCATAGCTTATATCTTTATTGTACATGCGTATATTATTTTGACGGCTTTGATAATACCTCTCGCCGGTTTGCCGATTTTACTCACTCCGATTCACATAGTTTTACTTGAGCTGGTTATCGACCCAACTTGCGCGCTGGTTTTTGAAACCATGCCCGCGGAACCGGATTTGATGCAAAGGAAACCGAGAGATCCAAAAGCTCCGATCATTAGAATCAAGCAGTTAATTCGCATCTTTATAAATGGATTTATAATCTTTATTATTACTGGCGGTTCTTATTTATGGGCATTGCAAGCAATGGATGTTGAAACTGCGAGAACTATCGGGTTTAGCGTGATAATTTGGACTAATTTGTTTTTAGTTATAATTTTGGCGGAAAGGCATATCAACTGGAAGCAGTTGGGCGAATTTATCAGATCAAGAACCTTTTTAGGAATTTATGGAGCAGTGATTATCGGTTTAATTATTTTGGTATATGTTCCGATAGTGAATCAAAAATTTGGCTTTACAGCCATTCCATTGAATATCTTTTTATTAACTGTGGGCTTGGGATTATTGCCGACCTTAATGGGGCTGGGTATCAGGAGGCTAATCACTTCTAAGGAGGAGGAATAAATACTAACTACTAACTTCTAAAATCTAACTTCTAACTACTAAACACCGACGTCGAACGGTCACGTTTATCACGAGGTAATGACAAGCTTCTAGCTACTAGCTTCTAGCGGTATTCTG
>CAYOMV010000055.1:0-8662 GCA_964405175.1 uncultured Gammaproteobacteria bacterium
CCCGGATTGGGCGCGTTGGCGAGAACCCTGCCGGGTTTGAAACCTGTCTCTACGGCCGTGGTATTGTGGTTTCCATCGGTTAGGATGATTATGCCGTGGACGTGGTCGGGCATTACGATAAATTCATCCAAAATGCAATTGGGATAATGGTTTGGCAAATCAAGCCAACAATGATGCACGATACATCCGGCCCAGGATAATGATACGTAATGTTTTTTAATATAACCAAAAACAGGTATGCGGTTTTTTGTGCAAATGGTTACAAAATATGCTCCTGGCGTTGAATAATCGAATTTTTTTAAACGCGTAGATTCAATTCTGTATTTATTATTATATAATTTTTTTTGTTCCATATGATAATACCCGTCGCATATTTTTGTTCTTCCGTCAATTGTGGATATACAAAAATCCCCCAACAATTTGAGGGATTTTATTTGTGATTGTTGTTTAGCGAGCTTCGGCAGGGCGGGCCATGTTAACAACGATCTGACGACCACCCATATCGGTTTCGTTGAACATTTCGATAGCCTTTTCCGCTGATGCTTCGTCGGTCATTTCCACGAAAGCGAATCCGCGAGGACGGCGTGTTTCACGATCCAATGGAATGAACACGGAAACTACGTCACCGGCCGCGCTAAAAGCTTCTTCCAATTCGGCGTCGGTCATGCGGTAAGGAATGCCGCCAACAAATAATTTTACAGACATCTTAGTAGCAATGAAGAATTAATCTGGACATCTTTTGCGCACACCGAGATGTAATTACATCATTACTCCTTCGACCCCGTCGAGTTCAGACCAGCTTTGCTGGCATTAACTCGATAGGATGGCATTCGCACGAACTATCCGAAATAAATGTAGCATATATCGACAAATTTGGCAAGCTAGCCAAACATTAACCATTCGGGCTTAAACATCATCAGTAAACCAATGATCACCATAAGGATACCCCCTATCAGCCTGGAATAACGGGCGTATTTGGTGCTTAGGCCGGTCATTTTGAGGGTGTACATGGCGGCTACAAACACAAAAAGGTCGTCTAACATGAAGAAAAAGATGTAGAGGAGGAGATAAAGATAATACTGCCAAATAGGCAAATTGTTTAAAGCAAGAATTTGCGTGTACACCGCGGGCAAGCCCGCAGAACAGATAAGCTCTACCAGATTAACTACAAACGCCAAAGCAATGATACCGATTAACGCCAACCAAAAAGATTGATTGTTAGTAACGGTTTTTAAGCGCTCGAACACCTTTTGCCTGCGAGAGCTGTTTGTGACTTTGCACGTACCTTCTTTATTATATATATACTCTTTAATATTATAGGCGCCGCCAAAGAGAGCTACCAAGCCGATCAGTAATCTGATCCAAAAAATGAATCCTAAAAAAAGAATCAAATTCAACCATGCGGACATGAAAATAAAATAAACCGAAGATGACGCAATAATGAAAGCAAAGCCCAAAATCCACATCCTGCGCCTATCACACATGCCCAAAAGCAAGCTGATCAAAAAGATCAAAGTCCACATCGCACAAGGATTAAAACCGTCTAACGCGCCCAGCAGGATTGTGAGCACAGGCAGAGAAACGGAGGCCGTCATGACATCGCCAATTAATGGAAGGTGAATGGTTTTGGGAAGTTCGTTCTTTGTCTCCAGTTTGGATAATGGTTTATCCGTAAAAATATTTGAATCTTCATCCAAAACTCCTTGTTCCGCGTTTTCAATTTGATCTTGCAAAATGACATCTTGGTTATCATCAACATTTTGCGAACTGTCATCATTGTAGGACGGCTCTGAGGCTACATCTGCCGGCGCTTGTTCCGGTTCGGGCAAAGAGATGCCGGACATGCTTTGCACCATTGGATGAACGATATCAGGGCACCCCTCGGTTAAACAGACATTCACAGCTTCTTTAATTTGTTCTCCCGTAGTGTAATCGTCGAAATAGCCGATAATTACTTGGTTACCGACTACCAAAAGAGGAACTCCCCGAACATCCGCGCCGGTTCGTTGGCCGATTTCCACCAATAGATTAAGATTTTTTTGGTTTTGATAAACTTCAAAATCGTAGAGCACTATATTCGGATTTTGATTTTTTAAATTTTCCAAAAAAATCTTTTCCTTGGCGCAATGAGGGCATCCATTCCCCCAGAAAAAATACATCGGAACGATGGTCTGGGCGCCGGACGCTTTGAAAAAAAATATACTCGCGATTATAGCCAAGCTAATGGCTGCTAATAATTTATTTTTCATAGGTTATTTTTTGGCAGGTCTATTTTTATTGCTTTACCGTTAATTATCGCGCGGGAAATCTTTTTTTCTGCGGATAGTAAGAGTCGATGGAATGTACTTTGCGAAATATCCATCTTTTTGGACGAAGTAATTTGATCCAATTCGTTCACATGGTACAGACGCAATGCCTCCACTTCGTCGGGCAAGAGGACCTCTTCTTCCAAATTTTTGAGCGGTATACCGCGAGGCTTGAAATATAAGACTTCCGGATTGCTCCGGATACGTCTTATTTTACGAGGTCTTGGCATAAATACATTATAACTCGATTTACGCCGAGCGTCTTCCCATGCCGCGGCCGGCACCGATCCGCCCTCCTCTACCCGCACCTCTACCTCTTCCGGCGCCGGCACCTTGGCCTCGACCTCTACCGGCACCCAGGCCCAAACCTCTACCTAAAGGGGCTTGAATATTGCTTTGATCGTCATTACAAGCTCCAAGGCCGAGCCCGGTTTTGGGACCTTTACCTAAAGGCCCTGTTTTGTCTAAATTAGGCATATTCTTAACTAACTTCTAATTTCTAACTTCTAACTGCTAACCACCGACGTCGAACTGCCTCGCATTTATAACGAGAATCCGTTTATAACGAACTACGTCGAACGGGGCTTCTAGAGGCTGAAAGCTAGAAGCTTAACGGTTGGCTAGATATTAGATAGTAGATATTAGATAGTAGATATTAGATATATTAACGACCTTTATTATGAATATATATTCATTACGATATTTTGTCAAGCGCGAGATTTTTGTGATATCATGTGTTCCATATGAAAGCGTTTTTTTCCTTCTTAATACTGGGTTTTATCATTTTTACTTCAGCCGGATGCGTTGATGCTGACAAGAGGCAAAACGCTCAGGTTTTAACACGGACACCGCTATTGGTTGCGCAAGATGAAGCCTCGGCGGCCGAAATTGAGCTTGTTGCCAAAGGTAAGATGGCTATGCCCTGTTTGCAGTTTAAGCACAGCGAAGGTTTTTTGAACTGGCTGGAAGCTTACAGAAACGGTGAAGATGAAAAGGCCGCGTCCATGGCAAAGAGCATAAAGCTACCCGAATCACCGGAAGCAGAGATTGTGCAAGCGCTCCGCATGTCACAAACCGAAGGAGCGTTGCAAACAAGCGTCTGCGGAATACAAAATAATTTGGGAGTTTTTACGTGGGCAGTGGAATTCCCCGATTACACAGAAGTGTACACTTACAGAAAACCAAATCATGAAAAAATTACAGTTAGCATGAAAGCTCGTACTCCATTGGACATGGAAATTACAAGCAGTACAGATCTAACCGGCACAAGCTTACCGCTTTGTTTGCCAAAACAGATTACCAATACGGAATTAATCTGGTTTTGCGGAACGCCGTATGAAACTTGGAAAGAAGTGCATGTAAACAGGAAGTTGGGCAACATGGTTCAGCTTTTGTGCGAACCGGACGAAAACGGACGGCCGGGATTGGGATGCTTGGATCCAACGACGGAGCAATAACCTACAAGGTACAACGTGCAAGGTTAAGACGGCTAAGGCTATGAATTTGATACTTGCACGTCCAGGCCTTCGGTTTTTCGAAAGCCGATGCGGTCGGGAGCGTAGTCGGATGAGAGGCCGAGCATGGAGGCAAAGATGATTGATTCTTCACCATGGCGGTCGCGGATCTTGTCGATCGCTTTTGTTGTTCGTGAATGTTTTTCGAGCTCCAAGATCCCCCCTCTGGCTCCCCCCTTATTAAGGGGGGCTTTTAAACCGAGCGGAACCTGCAATTGATGAAGTGGCGGGACGAGATCGATGAGGGTGACGGCCAAGAACGTGACTTGTTCACCGTGCCACATTTGCTCGAGAGAACGGCAGGCCGCATGGACAAGAGTAAAGGGGTCGTTGGCGGGCTCTGCGAATTTGATTGTTTGGTTTAAACCCACCCCAAACCCCTCCCTTGTCAGGGAGGGGCTTATTGCTTCACCTCCCCCTGGCAAGGGGGATTGAGGGGGTTGGTACGATACTTGGATAGTCATGGCCCGGGCGTAGTGACCGAGTGATCTTAAGCGGCGGCCGGCGCGTTCTGTGAGGCGGATTAGGATGGGCAAGATGAGGTTTTGTTCGTTGGCGCGCTTGGGCACGCAGAAGGAGTGGCCGACGGATTTTGGAACCGTATTTCGTATTTCCCTCCTTCGCCAAGGCTTCGGTGGGCAGGCGTATTTCGTATTTCGCGACGGACCTGGGACTGAGGACTGCGGATCGGAAGCTTCGAAACGGTCGATTTCGCGGGCGTGGAGGCGTTCGTGCCAGTAGTAGCCGGCGACTCCGAGAGCGCGGATCAGGTTGCCGACGGGGTAGTTTTTTAAATCGAGGAGATTGTAGATGCCGAGGAGGTTTAAGCGGCGGCGGATGCGTTTGCCGATTCCGCAAGCATCTTCGAGATCGCGTGTGGCGAGGACGGAGTCGAGGTTATCGGGTGTGATGATGGTGAGGCCGTTGGGTTTTTTAATTTCCGAGGCGAGTTTGGCGAGGAATTTGCTTGGCGCGATGCCCACGGAGCAACGCAGCCACTCGCCTACTTCGCTTTGGATGCGCATGCGCGCGCGGCACAATGCCCAAGCGGCTTCGGCTTCGTCGCGGTACCAGCCCGTGAGATCCAGGAAGACCTCGTCGATGGAATAGTGCTCAACCTTGTCTGTCATTTCATGGAAGAGGGAGAAAACTCGCGAGGAGACGGCGCGGTACTTGGCCGGATCGTTTTGGATAAACTTCATCTGGGGGCAGATTTGCTTGGCGACTTGCATGCTCATGCCAACTTTGACTCCGCATTTCTTGGCTTCGACAGACGCGGCGATGACACAGCCGGCTTTGTGCAGGTAAGCGCAAACGCCAAGAGGCCGACCCCGCAATTGAGGATTAGCTTGTTGCTCGACAGAAGCGAAGTAGGAGTTCATGTCGACGTGGGCAAACATATTTCATGTAGCATGTAACATGTAGCATGTAACCTCAACCATTTGTTACACAGTTTTTTATTGTTGACCAGAGCATGGCGCCGATTTCATCCGCTAAAATTACCGCCTCTTTGCATTCATCGTTTGAAACCCATTCTTCTCTTAATGAAAAACTTAGAAGATATCGGGATTCTTTTAGAGAACCATAAGACATCTGTAAAAAGTTTCGTAAAACTTTTTCTTGCTGTCGGGCATACCCTTCGGTGTAATTTAAAATGACTGACAAAGCCGCACGACGAATTTGCGATCTCGCGCCATATACTTCATCCTTAGGAAAGTTGCGTGTAATTTTATATATTAAATGAACGTAATCATCCATTTTATTATGTAAATTTTGATGAAATGTCATATTTTTGTTACATGTTACAAGTTACATGCTACATGATTATAATATCGCCATTTCTTCCAGTTCCCACTTAAGCGTCTCCGTGGAAAAACGCAAGCGGAAGGCATTGGCTTTATCGGTGACGGAGTAGATGTACATTTTGTTGCGGCCTTTGCGTTCGGTGTGGACGAGGTTGACTGAGGTGATGCGATAGTAGCGGTTGTTCCACTTGAAAATCACAGGCTCTGCTCGATCCTGGCGAAACGTCGCGATTACGTCGACGGGCTCGTGGACTTGTTGGTACATATATTGTCTGAACCTTGATTTACTTGATTATTTGATTACCTCGATTATCTGAATTTTTTGTGAACACGCTCAAACTCCAAACTTTTGACTCCAAAATTTATTAATAAGTCCACTTCTATTCTGGATGTCTTCATATAACATATAATCGTGTTAATCGTTAAATCGTGCGAATCGAGGTTCAGACAGTGAGCGGACCATGTACGTAGGACCATGGACGATTAAGATTATCCAAATTTCCTAATCACCGCTTTGACCGTGCCTTGAATTACAGGATCATAACAGTAGATTGGTTTCATGGTGGAGTTGGCGGGTTGGAGGCGGATGCGGTCGCGTTCGCGGTAGAAGCGTTTGAGTGTGGCGTAGGCGTTATCGAGAAGCGCGACGACGACGTCGCCGTTTTTTGGCGATGGATTGCGTTCCACAACTACGTAATCGCCGTCGTAGATGCCGTCTTCGATCATGGATTGGCCTTTGACACGGAGCACGAAAGAGTTGGCTGAGTTAGGAGCGAGATCGACCGGGACGGCAATGGTTTCGCGTTCTTCGATGGCTTCGATAGGCTCGCCGGCGGTGATGAGGCCGGCCAAAGGGAGCAGGATGCTTTTGCCCCAGCGCACGGCTTTGTCGGTGGGTTCGAGCTCACGGGCAGAGCCGCCGGACTTTAAGAAGCCGCGAGAACGCAAAGCTTGGATGTGCACGTGCACAGTTGAGGGCGAGGCAAGAGAAAGGCCGTCGGCTATTTCGCGGAATGATGGCGCGTAACCGCGGTCGTTGATGAACTCGATGATGTAATCGAGGACTTCTTTTTGTTTGGGGGTGAGAGGAGATTTCATAATTGTCTTGAACCTTGATTTACACGATTTAAGGATTAACTTGATTATTTATATTATATTGTTTTTCTGTGTACGCGTTTGAATTCCAGACTTTTAGCGCCGAAATTAATCAATAAACCGATGTCTTTATTATAAGCCTCTAGGTAATTAATAGCTTGCGCCAGATGAACATCTTCCAAATAAATAACTGATTTTAACTCCACCATGATTTGCTATTCGACCAAAAAATCCATTCTCCTGGTTCCTACTTCGTGATTTTTGTAGAACAAAGGAACTTCAACTTCTCTTGCGAAATTTATATTATTCAAATGCATTTCTATCTCCAGAGCCCTTTGATAAACGACCTCTTGAAAACCGTTGCCCAGCTCACGATGCACAGCCATTGCGCAACCGATAATTTTATAGGTTATATCTTCGTGCTGCATATGACTCTACATAAATAATAATCATGCGAATCCTATAATCCTATGAATCAAGGTTCAGACAGTGGGTGTTTATTCGTAATTCGTAATGCTAGCTATAGAACAAAAATAGAACGAATGCAGTTTGCGGTCAATTCCATATTTGTGGATAAAAGCTGTACTACTGTTTTCTCGCTTTGCAAAGCTTCAGAACCTCTGTAGAATTGAGACAGCTATGCCATCTACATCAAAACTTATCGTTGATGATATCCCATCAGTGTCATCTATCGCGCGGAAGATAATAGGCGCGACGAGTTATTATACAAATGAAGCGAGAGAGGCTGAATGCGACAAGTTTAATGAAGAGAATCTGCAAAGTATATTAAAAAATGAAAATGCCATAGTGCATGTTGCCAAAGATGGTGATGATGTTATCGGTTTCATCTATGGATACTTCGACTGTGGCACTTTTTGGGCGGATTGGGTTGGGGTTTTGGCGGAATACAGGCGAAAAGGCGTGGCTTTTAGTTTGATGCGAAAGTTGGAAATGATCTTAAGAGAGACAAAAACACACAAGGTTTGGTGCGATACGAGAAGCGACAACAAAGAGTCGAATGCCCTGTTGCAAAAGTTGGGTTTTGAACGGGTGGCGCATCTTAAAAATCATTGGTATAAGCAGGATTATTACCTTTGGGAAAAATTTTTATGATTAAGCATGACGTAAAATTGTTTTGGATTTTATTTGGGGCCAGCTTGGCGGCTGTTGTTTTGGTTTTTCCGTATGCTTTTACACTGCAAAGCGAGATCATTGCCCAAGCCCCGCTCTCGTGGCCAGTGCTGGCGGTGATATCTCTCGCGCAATCGGGCGTAATGTTTGCGATAGCGGTATTTTTAGGGATCAAGCTAAACAGGAAAAACGGATTTAATTTTCCATTTTTGGATACTTGGCTTAAAGGTGAAAAGATTGAATATAAAAAGACTTTTGTTTTGGCGGCGGTTTTGGGATTGGGGGCCGGTATAGCTATTGTGATACTGAATACATTCTTGTTTAACACGGTCGAAATAACAGCGAAACCCGAAATTTGGAAAGGTTTTTTGGGATCATTTTACGGGGCTATAGCCGAGGAAATTTTACTGAGGCTGTTTTTCATGTCACTGATCATTTTTATCTTAAATAATTTGTTTCGCCGAAAAAATAACAGTGCGGTCATAATTTGGTTTGCGATCATTTTTGCTTCGGTTGTGTTTGGCTTGGGGCACCTGCCAATTACTTCGGCGCTTACAGAAATCAATATCATTGTTATTGTGAGGGCTATTGTTTTAAACGGAATTGGGGGCATTATTTTTGGTTGGCTGTACTGGAAAAAGGGGCTCACGGCCGCTATAGTTTCGCATTTTTTCGCGGATCAGGTTTTGCTTGTGATTGTGCCTTTTTTGTTTTAGAAAATCCGAAAAGATTTTATTAGATGGTTCGTACTATCTATATATAAGGCAATCTTATGAAGTATAAATTGCTTATTTTAGTTATTCTTTTTGCT